>NZ_CAWUDE010000008.1:0-244139 GCF_963920895.1 Anabaena sp. CCY 9613 | reverse complement strand
GTCCATCCCCACCTTGCTTCGCTGAAAGTGGGGACTTCCGTGATTCCGTTAAAAAACGCTCTTGACTAACTAAAAATTAATCAGAGCGCTGCTGATGTGACACTATAGAACCTGTCACTTTTCTATCCACGAGATTTTACGGAAAATAATAAGCTAAAGTTAGGAAAATTAAGCACTTTACTATACTCTGGTGCTAAGAACATCAGAGTATAGTCCTTTTTTTTTATAACACATCTTTTTTTGACGTTTGCTGGAACATAACTAGAACTGCTCCCAATTAAATTAAATCAGGGAAGCCCTAGTTCCTAGCCAGCCTGATACTCATCCAGAATAAAGTTAACCAGCCATTCCTTGACACTACGGGTGGCACGGCAATCATCTTCGTTGTAACTTTGGATTACTTCTAATAAAGTGCGATCGCCTGTTTCTAACCACTGGTCATACCAATAAATACATTTAGCACCACTAGCTTCTTTTTCGCGCCACTCAAAGCCCAACCACCGAGCGATGGCTTTTAAGGCGTAGCTTTCTATCGGTAAGGCGACACTCCGAGTTAATTGTTCATACACATCCACCAATCGATTCAGTACAGGACGCACTGAGGCGTTGGGAGTTTGGTATTGTTTTGCTAGGCGTTTGATTGTATCAAATTCATAGACACAAAAATGATAAATTGGCGCTTCGGGATATTGCCAAACTAAGTCTAAAAATTGTTGCCAAATTAATTCTTCTTCTTCTGGTCTTTCGGCGAGGAAGGAATAAAATTCTTCTGTGTTGTTTTGTCTATTAACTACTAAGACTCCCAATAGATAATTTAAATCTAAGTCTGGCTGGGCTTCAATATCAAAGTAAAGCTCTACAGGTGCAGTAAATGTAATATCCTCAGTGGGTAATGGACTGGGTAAAATAAATGGTCGTCTTTCCAGTACAGATTGAGCCTGGAGGATGATTTTGGGTGCGACTGAGCTATCGAAACCAGGAAGATTTTCTAGGATGAGGGGACTGGTATTAGCCAGGGATTCCACGGTGTTGATTGACAAGGCTTGGAGTTGATTGTAACGAACAGGTGTGACTCCTGGTAATAATGAGAGGTGTTTTTGCGATTGGGCGATCGCATAGCATTGACTATACCAATGGCACAGATTACACTTTTGACGGGAAATAAACACCTCTGGTGGTTCTGGTAACTCTAAAGCTTGAATGTACTCCCACAAAATGCCTTGCATCAGTGGTATCCATTTATCTAAACCCACTGCATAATCGCTATTTTTGGTACGCAATATCAGCCAAGCTATTTCCGGCGTCACGCCCTGCATTTTTGCCAATATTTGGGAATGAAAGGCGATAACAACTTGATATTCCTGCTTCGGACGCTTACCTAATTCTATGTTGGCTGGAACGTACATCCAATCGCCAAAGCAAGACTGTCCTGGCTGTTTTACAAGTAAATCGGGACGGCTAAGGAAGGTATATCTGTCATATCGCGGAGATAGTGAGATGTCTTCATTGGGTATATCTACTAAATCTTGATAATCACCTAGCAACACACCTTGATAAATGTACTTCACACCGCGCTGCATTAACTCTAAAGTTGCTGCTTGTCCTGCTTTCCAGTTACCTCGTGGGTAATCTGGTTGATGATAATCGCTCAACCCTGCAATAATACTCAAACGATGAGCGATTTTGTCTTGTTGTAGTTTGACTAGCAACTCATTGGGGGCGTCACGCTGCGGTCTATCGCCGTGAGTATCTAAAACAGGTCGGCGTTTACAGCGTTGATATTGCAGTAGGTGTTCAGCATTAATTAGCATCCCTTTAAGTTAGCAATAATTAGCTCAATCTGGGCATAAGTAAAGTTGTAAATCAAAAATATTCCCATCCCTGCGGGACGCTACGCGGTAAGCGCAGCTATGCCCGTTAGGGTTTTACGCTGTGGGTGATGGGATGATGGGGTGAAAGATAGTAAAGTCGTATTGAGTGGCAGACTGGAAGAGAGAAAAAATTGATATTGGCAAATGACTAGTATTTCAGCTGCACAAACCAGATTACATCGCCACCGAGAGCAATTTCCGGCTTTAGGGAATAAAACTTATCTTAATTATGGTGGGCAAGGGCCCATGCCTCAAGGGGCAATGAATGCTATTACCCAGGCTCAAACCTATGTCCAGCAAACAGGCCCCTTTGGCAATGAGGCTTATGCTTGGCTGACCCAAGAAAAGCAAGCTATGAGGGAAGCGATCGCTTCACAGTTGCAAGCACCACCAGAAACCATTACACTCACGGAAAATGTCACTGTTGGTTGCAATATTGCTATGTGGGGTATTGAGTGGCAACCTGGTGACCATATACTGCTTTCCGACTGTGAGCATCCAGGGGTGATAGCAACCGCAGGGGAAATTCAACGCAGATTTGCTGTGGAAGTTACTACTTGTCCCCTGAAGTCAACTTTAAATGCTGGCGACCCTGTAAAAGTGATTGCTCAACACTTGCGCCCTCATACTCGCTTAGTGATTTTAAGTCATGTCTTCTGGAATACAGGTCAAGTTTTACCACTTGACAAAATTGTAGAAGTATGCAGAAATAATAATTCTTTAGTTTTAGTCGATGCTGCCCAGTCTGTAGGTTTATTACCTTTAAACTTGCCGGAATTGGGTGTAGACTTCTATGCTTTCACCGGTCACAAATGGTTATGTGGCCCGGCTGGTATAGGTGGTTTGTATGTGCGTCCTGAAGTCAGAGACAGCTTGCATCCCACGTTTATCGGTTTGCGAGGCATTACAGTAGATTCTCAAGGTAAACCGGTGAATTGGCAACCCGATGGGCGCAGATATGAAGTATCGACATCAGCGTATCCATTGTATGTGGGATTAACACAGGCGATCGCTATTCATGGACAATGGGGAACCCCAGAGCAACGGTATCAGCAAATTTGCCGCAATAGTAAGTATTTATGGGAAAGTTTAACAGCTTTACCCGATGTTCAATGTTTGCGAACTTCTCCCCCCGAAAGCGGTATTGTCTCCTTTCAACTCACCCAGACAAAACCGCGCATTCATTTTCAGTTAGTACAATTTTTAGAGTCACAAAAAATCTTAACTCGCACACTTGCTGATCCTGATTGTGTCCGCGCTACTGTTCATTATTTGACTTTAGAGTCAGAAATTGATCAATTGATTGAAGGTATAAAAAAGTTTTGCCAATCGGCATAAACTTTAAGCCATAAATCATCGTTGGGGAGCATCCCTCTTTTTCAAGTCATTGCGAGTGTAACGGAGTGGAGAGAAGCAATCGCATGAATTTATGCTGAGTGCGAGATTATGAGATTGCTTCTTTATTGCTCCAACCTACGCAATTATAGTTAAATTCTTTCACTGGGAAATAAAAACTAGGATGCACCTTTATTTCTATTGGAAATGAAAACGCCATGTCTGGGACTAAATAATAAGGCTAATAGAAATAAACCTGATGCGACTAACACTATCGCCGGGCCAGAGGGTAAATTATAAAAGTAGCTGAGGTACATACCACTAATACTAGAAATTACACCAACCAATGCCCCTAAAATCATTACTTCATGTAAGCGCTTGACTAAAAGATAAGCTGTTGCTCCCGGTGTAATTAACAGTGACAATACTAAAATGACACCCACAGTTTTCATGCTGGCAACAATTGTTAAAGCAATCAACAACATCAAACCAAAATTTAATTTATTGACTGGCAAACCTGCTGCTTGAGCGCCTATAGGGTCAAAGGTGTAAAATAAAAGTTCTTTATATAATAAAACAATAACTATTAAGACTAAGGCGGCAATAATAGCTGTGTCTCGAACTTCATCACTGGTAACACCGAGAATATTACCAAATAGAAAGTGATTCAGGTCGATTTTTTGAGTTTTTTGAACAACAGTAATTAAGGTAATACCCAGGGCAAAAAAAGCCGAAAAAACTATGCCCATTGCGGCATCTTCCTTGATAGGCGATCGCGTTTGAATCCAGGCGATGGCCATTGTACTGATAATCCCGGCAATCAATGCCCCTATATATATATTTGCTCCCACCATAAAGGCGATCGCTAGTCCTGGCAATACAGAATGGCTGATAGCATCACCCAGTAAGGCTAGTCTTTGCACCATCAAGTAACTGCCCACAACGGCACACAGCAAGCCAACTATAATGGCAATGATTAGCGATCGCTGCATAAAGCCATATTGCAATGGCTCAATTAATGCTTCTAGCATAGAAATTTATTTGATAATCCGCTCAGGCAAAAATTAATATCTATTTTACGCAGCATCAGAAAAATACATTACCTGACCGTTATAAGCACGATATAAATTTTCTTTGGTCAGCACTTGTTGTCGTCCACCTGTGGCGATTAATTCACAATTGAGTAAAATTAACTCATCAAAGTGAGTAATTGATTCACCTAAATCGTGGTTAACTACCAACACGATTTTACCAGCATTGGCGAGTTCATGAAAGACTTCAAAAATGATAAATTGTGTTTTTTGATCAATGCCTACCAACGGTTCATCAAAACAGAAAATTTCTGCTTGTTGTGTCAATGCTTTAGCTAAAAATACCCGTTGTTGTTGTCCCCCTGATAATTCACCAATGGGACGATCACGGTGTTCAAACATGCCCACCCGTTTGAGGGCGTTTTTGGTTTCTTGGCGACTAACCGTTGAAAAGCTCCGCAACCAACCTGTCTTTTTGACTCGTCCCATCATTACCACGTCCCAAACTGTAGCCGGATAAGTCCAATCAATTTGGCTACGCTGGGGGATATATGCAACTTTTTCTAATTGTTGCATTAATGGTTTTTCCTGATACAGTACTGAACCACTACTTAAAGGAACCAAACCCAACATGGCTTTCATTAAGGTACTTTTTCCCGCACCATTAGGGCCAAAAATCCCTGTGATCTTGCCTGGTTTGACAATACAGTTAATGTCTGTTAACGCTGCTTGTGTCCGGTAATGCACTCCTACATGGGCAATATTAATACTGGCATTTGTGGCTGTCAGGGTATCTTTCATAGAGTAAACAGGAGCAAGACTGGACTCAGGTTGGAAGAGAAAATTAACAGTTCTCATGGGCTTTTGGGGGCAATTTGCAGGGAAAAATGAAAAGATTATGAGAATACTGTAACCTGAAAATGAGAAAAATATGAAATTTAGTGTAACAAGTCCATGAATGGGAAAACTCGGTCAAAAGCTGGATACTTATGGCAAACGTTGGTAGGAGTTATGTTAGGGCTATCCATCAATGGGTGTACCCAGGTAGAATCTAGCCGCATTGCGCCTGGGGATGATGGTCAACCGCAAGTTGTCGCAACTAGTACCATCATTGCTAATTTGGCTGAAGAAATTGGGGGCGAGCAAATTCAACTAACTAGTCTACTGAAACCAGGGGTAGATCCCCACGTTTACGAACCGACACCAGCTGATAGCAGAACTTTAGAAACAGCCGATTTGATTTTGTATAACGGCTACAACCTAGAACCAGGAATCATTAAATTAATGAATGCTGCGGGAAGTGAAGCGCGAAAGTTAGCCGTAGGAGAAGTTGTTACACCCTTAAAACTAGACACCACTCAAGGACAAAATACCCCCGATCCTCACGTTTGGGGTAATGCCGAGAATGCGATCGCTATGGTCAATGCCATCCGAGATGCTTTAATTGAATTATCTCCCGCAGACCAAGCAGAATTTACCCAAAGAGCATCAAAGCTGACTAGTGAATTACAGCAGTTGCACAGTTGGATTAATCAACAGATGCAAACTATTCCCCCCGCACAACGCCAACTCGTCACTACCCATGATGCTTTTCAATATTATGGACAAGCTTACGGCATTGCCATGGCCGGGACTTTAATTGGTATTAGCACAGAAGAACAACCCAGCGCCCAAACAGTACAGCGATTGGTAGAGTCAATTAAAAAATCAGATGTACCTGCAATCTTTGCCGAAACTACAATTAACCCGGCTTTAATCAAAACTGTTGCTCAAGAAGCAGGTATACAGTTAGCACCGCGCGAATTATACTCTGATTCCATTGGTGAACCAGGAAGTGAAGGCGATTCCTACATCAAAATGATGGCAGCAAATACTCGCACCATAGTAGAAGCATTAGGTGGAAAATATACACCTTTTAAATCTGCTAATTAAACTTATTTTCTATCTTCAGTAAGAGGTGATTTAACACTTTTCATGTGGTGGATATCCAGATTCATGGTTATTTATCCATTGTGAAAAAATCCCCTAGAAAGTCTTGAGGTTTTATAGCATTTAACGTAAATTTTAGGACATCAATTTAGCAGAAAAACCAAACACCAAAAGACTTTCAAAGCTATTCCCTGTTCCCTGTTATCTAATCTCATCGCAAACTCTTTCTTGAGAAGGAACTCATTTTGTCTGTAATTTTCTAGACTAGTCTTAGTTAATGTAGAAATTTTAATTTTTCTAGTAACCATGAATAAAGAACACGAAAATCAAATTAACCAACCAGTTAGTAAAGATTGGCATTCACGCCCAGAACCAACAGCTAAGGAAAAAAACTTAACAGCCAATCCAGGCGATCGCATTGATGAACAACCGCAATCAGTTGAAGAAAAAGCCAAGCAAGTGGCTGTAGATTCACCAGATATTACAGGTGACCACATCACAGTACCAACTTATTTCGTTGTCGATGAGCCTGATGGCGAGCAAAAAGCACTTCACCATGTTAAAGATGCTGAAGAAATTTCTGATGTAATTCGGGAAGCCAGAGTAGATGAAAACGGTAATCGTACATGGTGGTAATTTCTTATATTGCAAATATAGAGGCGTAGGCAATGGCGTTTCTATTTTGCCATTTTTGGCTAATCTAAATGTTGTGGAGATGAAACCACAGATAGTATCTGTGGTTACTTTTTTGTCAAATTGAATTTAATTATTTTTCTTGAATTAGTAAAACTGACTTGACGGGACGCTTCACAGGATTTCCTTCTGCATTCATCCTCCCGTAAACAGTTTTGCCATTGTAATACAAGGAAGAAGAACTACCTCCATCCAAATTCATGGCTCTTTGGGCGCCAAGTGTTTTCATAAAATCCGCCAGTCCTGGTAAGGACATGCCAGAAGCAGGAGTTGCAGGCTTTTGCGCTACCATGACCAAAACAATGCTGCCAGCATTAGTAATGCCTATGGCAGTTCTGGCATTAAGTTGTTGACTACCCAGTGCATCTCTTCCTTGGGTACGATCCACAAAGCCTTCCTGTACAGATGTGAGTTCTGGTAATAAACTAGGGCCCGCACCCATAGCATCCATTAACTTACAACCTACTGGTGCAGCATCATTGTGGAGGGCAATATCATAGCGGATAGTTTGCCCACATTCATAGCGACGAAATTCTGAGCGATTGAAAATTTGGCTGAGATAAGGCTTTAAGTTGGGATTATTTACCAGTCGCTCGTTTTGTTTGGGATCAGCAGCAATTTCACCAGCAAGCACAACATAGGATGTAGATTTTTGATTAGCTGGGTCAAAAAAACCAGCATTTAAGATAGCGATCGCTTGATGATTATCAGCAAATTCCTCTATAGTCTTTAGTGTTGTTGATAATGCAGGTGTTACCAAAAATCTGCTATTAGAGGGTATCCATAAAACATGAACTATGCTTTCAGGCAAAGTGCGTTGCTCGTAGCGAATATTTTTTTGTGGCAAGGGTGTAGTATTAGCTACTACTGAAGATACGGTGGGTGTTGAGGAACGCAAACCAAACCATATTCCCCAACTAATTAGCATTAAACCCAGTAGTCCAAATTTTTTCACTGATTTTCCTCGCTTCTCTAGATCTGAACAGTGTTTACTTCATTTTTTATTAAAACTTTATTTAACTAACCATGTGTAAAAAGTATAATAATTTCTTGTCGATACCTTGGTAATTTAAATAAGTTTTCTCCATAATTCACTGCAATATCAATGGTCTGAATGCTGATTTAAATTTCATTCATAGGTTAAAAATTTATGTTTTTAAATTTAAAATCCCAACTAAAAAGTATTGGCTCATACAATTATGAAAAGCTTTTTCCCCGTAACAGCCGAGTTGTCATTTTATCCGGCTTTTTGATCACTCTATTAATTGTGATCTTCAAGACTTTCCCATCTTTAATATTCCCCTTATTTAACGTAATCGAAGGCTCGCACCATCCTACATCAATTCCTTGGATAGAAGAGGAATATCAATGTCAACACACTGGCAGAAGTTGGGATGAAGACAAGTGTTGGGATAATGAACATGATCCTCTGTTCTGAGTTTAGTCATTGCTTGTATTCCATCTCCCTCATCCCCCACAGCCACCCTCCAGGATGTTGGCGACTTGGAAAACACGCCCTAATAGCTGAGAAATTAGATCAAAATGAATATATAGCCTGTTGTTTGTCCAACCTTGAATTAACTGAATTCCGTGCGTAATCTGCAAGAAAGTCATTTAAACCGCGCCCGTGCTAGTCTTAGACAAGCTTTGTCTTGGTATGGATACCTCCGTAAGTCAGGACAGTTGGCATCAAACCCTGAATTGGCAGGTTTGGTAAAACCAGAATTAGATGCTTTGAACTCCACACTCAATAAACTAGACTCGAATGTCATCAGAATTGCTGTCTTTGGTTTGGTGAGTCGAGGTAAGTCAGCCGTGTTAAATGCCTTACTGGGAGACAAAATTCTGCAAACTGGCCCGCTTAATGGTGTCACTCAATGGCCACGTTCTGTCAGGTGGCAACCAGGCGGTAAAGTACTAGTAGAATTAATTGATACTCCTGGTTTAGATGAAATTGCTGGTGAAGCACGGGCGCAAATGGCGCGAGAAGTCACACGTCAAGCTGATTTAATTTTGTTTGTCGTCTCAGGGGATATTACTCGGACTGAGTATCGAGCATTACTAGAGTTGCGCCAAGCACAAAAGCCACTGATTTTGGTATTTAACAAGATAGACCTTTATCCGGATACAGATAGGTCAGCAATTTATGATAACTTGCAACAACTGGGTGCAGGAAATCCCCAAGCACAGC
The DNA here is from genome assembly GCF_963920895.1 of Anabaena sp. CCY 9613. Classification (NCBI taxonomy): domain Bacteria; kingdom Bacillati; phylum Cyanobacteriota; class Cyanophyceae; order Nostocales; family Nostocaceae; genus Anabaena; species Anabaena sp. CCY 9613. The sequence goes on along the minus strand of NZ_CAWUDE010000008.1, from coordinate 235,089 downwards.
CTTTATTACCTGATGAAATTGTCATGGTGGCGGCGGAACCAGCACCAATGGAAGTGCGTGTTGAGTGGCCTGATGGTCGTGTCAGCTATGAATGGGAGACACCACAACCCCAAGTAGATGAACTTAAACAGACAATTTTGCAGATCCTCAATCGAGAAGGGCGATCGCTTCTAGCATTAAATGCACTGATTCAAGCACGGGATGCAGAAGCGGCGATCGCTCAAAAAACCATCGACTTACGTGAAAAAGAAGCCGAAGACATCATTTGGAAATTTACTAAATATAAAGCTTTGGCGGTAGGGCTAAATCCTGTCGCTGTCTTAGATGTAATTTGCGGTACCATTGCCGATTTAGCTTTAATTCGTTCTCTATCAAGGTTATATGGCTTGCCTATGACTAGCTATGAAGCCAGTAAAATTTTAAAGACGATTTTTTTGAGTTCTGGTGGCTTGCTCTTGGGGGAATTAGGTAGTAGTTTGTTTTTAGGTTTTGGTAAGAGTACTGCTGCTCTCACGAGTGGTGATAACCCCACTAATATTACTGCCTATGCCGGCACTGCGATCGCTCAAGGGGGAATTGCCGCTTATGGTGCATATACCGTAGGTAAAGCAGCTCAAGTATATTTAGAAAAAGGTTGTACTTGGGGACAATTAGGAGCTAGTACAGTAATTCAAGAAATCCTGTCTCAAGTTGACCAAAATACAATTCTGTATCGCTTGCAACAAGAATTAGGCACAAAGTATTAATAAAAACTAAAAAATCATAGCTCAATTATTGCTATTCAAAAATTTCTATCAAATTCTGCTGACAATGGGTTGAAATTGCCAATTTCCGATGCAAAATTAGGAAAATGACCCAATAAAAAATGAGGGTGAAAATTTGGCGTTTCATCCTGAATTTTGACGGAACCAAGCATGGATGGGGTCTTCTCCCCTGCTCCCGTCCACTGAGCGTAGCCGAAGTGCTGCTCCCCTGCTCCCTGCTCCCCTGCCTCTTTTGTCGGTGTTCACTACCAGACTCTTTCGAGAAGTCTCACTAAACTGGAAATAGTAGTCCTCATAGACTGCCTGTAGAGGCTAGGGACTAGGGACTCAATACTCAGCCATCAACACTTAAAGAAAATCTCACTCAACCAAAGGTGAAAATATCATGACAACATCCCTAGAAGTCCTTCAAGCCGCTGTTAACTCTGGGAAAACAACTCTTCAAGAAGCCATCTTAGAAGCCATCGTAGAAGCTCGTGAAACCTGCGAAGTAGACGGTGACAATTCAGCTGGCTGTGCAGTAGCTTGGGATATTGTGGAAGAATTACAAGCTGAAAAAGCTCATCAAAAGCAGTCCAAACAACGCAAAACTGCTTTAGAAAGCTACTGTGATACTCATCCTGAAGCAATAGAATGTCTCATCTACGATGTTTAATGATCTCGTAACTCAGACATTGCTGATTGTGTCACTTGCTTAATCGCATCTAAATCAGGCGGTGGTGTTACGCTGTCCATTCTTAACCAGAGAAGATATTCGATATTCCCCGCCGGGCCAGTAATGGGCGACCAAGTTAAGCCGTTGTATTGCCATCCTAACTCGTGGGCTACTTGCAATACCTGGAAAATGGCATCAGCTTGGTCATGAGGATCGCGGACAACGCCTTTTTTGCCTACACGGGATTTTCCCACTTCAAATTGTGGCTTGACTAGCAATACTGCATCCCTGGGAGATTGAGTTAATCGCCATACAGCAGGCAAAATCTTGGTTAAGGATATAAACGATACATCCACCACCGCCAGATCAGGTATCTGGTCACCATCACCATACAACTCATCGGGTGTGAGATTACGTAAATTGGTGCGTTCGCGTAAAATTACCCGTGGATCATTTCTTAAACCCCAATCAACTTGTCCATAACCAACATCAATTCCGTAAACTTTTGTGGCTCCAGCTTGCAGAAGACAATCGGTAAAACCACCTGTAGAAATACCACCATCTAAACAAATGCGTTCTGCTATGGGAATTGTAAATAATTCTAAAGCTTTGGCGAGTTTTTCTCCCCCGCGAGAAACGAAGCGCGATCGCTCTTTAATTTTAATTTGCGCCGCAGTATCAACTTCCGTCCCAGCTTTATCAATTACCTGTTGATTGACAGTCACTTCCCCCGCCTGAATTAATCGCTGTGCTAAGGCGCGAGAAGTACATAAATTTAACTCTACTAATAATGTATCGAGTCGCTGTTTGACCAATTAACTTGACTCTCCTGACAATATTAAATCTAAAGCGCAATTAATAATTTCTTTGCGGGTTACCAACTTTTTTAACTCATCCGGCTCATAACGACCTTCTGCTACTTCCAAGGAAGCTTCATCAATGGCATTTAAATAAGCTTCCTCTAAAGTTTCCCATAATTCTTCACGTAAAAGGTAATAACCTCCAGCTTGGCGGCGCTTATTTTCTCGCTGAATCTCCCGAACTGAATTGCGAATGAAGACCTCCCAAGAGCGCATCGAGCGTTTTTCAGCTTTTTGTTTAATTAAATGTAACAGAAGAATCACGGCATAACTGCGAATCGTTTTAATAATGTCATTTCGACTCATTTCTGTTAATTCTTCAACAATAACCAACGCTCCTTGAACATCGCCCTTAACAAGCAAGTCTTTGAGAGTGAATAATTCTTCCATAATCAGCGCCTCAAACATCGGCAACTTCTATTGTGGCTTATAGTGGTTCTAGTCCAGATAAGATAAGCTAATACGTTTAATCTTTGAGCGATCGTACTATTAGCCAATCTAATTCAACTCTTGAGTTTACAATAAACGCTAGAGAAGTTTTTCCTTCCTAACCAGTGGTCTAAGACTACGAAAGATTTATTATGCCATTACGACAACCTCGTTACAGTAAAGAAGAATTTGCTCGTCGCGGTGATGAAATTTACGACTCTCAAGTGCGCCCACAAGTCGAAGCAAATGATTATGGCAAAATTGTTGCAATCGACATCGAGACAGGTGGCTGGGAAATCGATACTGATGAAATGAATGCCTCAAAGCGTCTTGAAACTCGCAACCCAGATGCACAAATCTGGTTTGTGCGTGTTGGCTCTCGCTATGTCCGTCGGTTCGGGGCTGGTCGCATCCACAAAACAAAATGATTATTGGAAGTGTGAATGCTGACTACGAGCCAATTATCGTTCTACGTATTTGTGGTGCTGATGCTAAAGTACATGAGCAAACCGCCATTGTTGATACAGGTTTTAACGGTTGGTTATCCTTACCGCCAGATTTCATTGCTGCATTAAAACTACCCTGGAAAAGGCGAGGACGAGCAATTCTAGGAGATGGTAGTGAATGTGTGTTTGATGTGTATGAAGCTATTGTTGTTTGGGATGAGCAATTACTAACCATTCCGATTGATGAAGCTGAGTCAGATCCACTTGTCGGTATGTCACTGATGGAAGGTTACAGATTAATGGTAGAGGCAATTGCAGGCGGCGTTGTAAAACTTGAGAAATTATGAGCAGTATAATGAGCAAATAAGCGGTTGAGAGCGACGATCGCAAATCAATATATTATTACTCAGCACTGAGAACTTTCAAATCAGTTAGAGCTTGTTTAAACTTCTTAAACGTTCTAAAGTTGATTATTTCGTCCATGTCCGCCATTTATTGCGATCGCTAGGATCAAATTTAATATTTTTTTCCCAAGCTAATAATGCTTCTTCATCATTTCCCATCTCGTCTAGAGTTAAAGCTTTTACACCCCATGCCCAACCATCTTTGGGATAACTTTTGATATATTCTTCAATCGCTGCTTCTAGTCTTCCATCAGGTTTAGACCATATACGAGATAACCTTAATTCTATAATAAGCATCCTTCGTGAGAAACGATTATAAGGATTAAGTTTAATTGCTTCTTCCCAGATAGGAATTGCTTCTAGATTTTGCCTACCAATAATTAATGCTTTTCTTTCCCATGCAAAAGCATTTTTGGGATCTAATTCGATGGATTTATCGTACATCTTCAATGCTAATTCAGGGAAAAAACTTTCTAGTATGAACCCGGCGGATCGAAAAATGAATGCTGGCTGGTAAACTAGATAAACAATACCAGCAATTAGAAAAGGCAATCCTGAGTACCAACGGTCAAGTAAATTCCAGCCACCTAAAGAGAACTCCTCAGATATTCCTAGCCTAAGCGTAATAGCAAAAGGTAAAAGAAAGAGTAAATTAGTTATTGAAATAAAAGGTAATATAAAGCAGATAAACAAGAGTCCAATTAGAGATGCAATACCACTGCGATCTTGTAGCCAGGATGGCAGCCAAACAGAAAGAATCCGATAGCCATCTAATGGGGGAATTGGCAGCAAGTTCAACAGCGCGATAATAAATTGCAAATTAATAAAAACAGCAATAAATGCAGAAAACCAATGAGGAAAGTTCCAAGCAAGACTGACATGAAATACGGGAACTAATAGCAATCCAAAAATTATACTAGCGATTGGGCCTGCTGCTGCTGTAAAGCTAGACCATAAACGGTTCCGAAGCTGCTCAAATTCAATATAGACTGCTGCACCAGGTAAAGCTAATCCACCTGTGACTAAGAAAATGCCTGGCAGAATAATACTGTGTATAGGATTAATGTATCGACGCGGGTCAAAGCTTAAATATCCTTTGTCTTTAACTGAAGAATCCCCACCCCAATAAGCTACAATTGCGTGTCCAAACTCATGACAGCTAATAGCAACAATCCACAACAAGCAAGCCATTACTGAAGTTAGAAGTTTGATTCTAACTGGATAGAACTTGCTCAAATTAGCAGTGGTGATCATTTGTGGAAATGTTTTACCATCACGAGTGATGTAAAAACCATCATAGTCATTCTGATAAACTTTAGCGACCCCGTATTGGTCAAACTGCTCACACCGAGTAAATTGAGGTTGAATGGCGAATTTACCAGTTTTATCGATATATCCACATTTATTATCTTTCCCTACAGCCGCAAGCCCATTAGAAAAGCGATATGGCATTACTTCGCTTGGTTGAAGCTGATCAGGATATTGTTTAAATTGTGATTTCAAAGACTCTGAAGATGATATTAAACTTGAACTTGGGTCAAACTGTGGTTTAATAACAACCTTGCCTGTTTTGTCAATAAAACCAATCTTGCCATGAGAAACCACTAAACCAAGTTCTTCAACTAAGCTATCAGCATAATCGAATTGTGGACTAATAGCGAACTTGGCTGTTTTGTTAATATAGCCCCATTTTGTATCTAATTTATCTCCCACTTTTTTAACAACTCTAACGGCTGCTAATCCTTGTGAAAAACTTTTACAACCGTTAAATTGTGGTTCTATGACCACTTTTCCTTGTTTATCTTGAAAGCCACATTCAGTCCACGAGTAAGATAAATATTCTGAGGTTATTACTTCAGGCGGTAAATCTTTCCGCAATATTTGAATTATTGCAAGTCCTTCCTGAAACTCTTTAGCTAACTGAGGTGGGCTGTAGAAGTTGCCCACTAGCTGCCCTGATTTATCCCAGTAAATGTTGGGATTACCAATTGGCTGCCCTGATTTATCCCAAGAAATTAAATAATTAAGTTTGGTTATTCCTTGAAAAAACCGAATTGGAGATTTATCTACAGGCTCAATGATCCATTTGCCCTGTGAATTGATTACGCCCCATAGACCATTTTCTTTAACAGTTGCTACACCACCAGAGAATCGCTGAACTTTATCGTATCGGTAAGGGATTACTAATTCACCTTTTTGATGAATAAATCCCCATTTCCCGTTAAGTTTTACACCTGCCAAACCTTCCGAAAAAGAACTTGAGAAATAATCTTTATCGCCACCATAAAGAGACCTTGATTCACCAACCGTATCATACTGTGGGGGAATGGCTATTTGTCCCTGAAGGTTTATAAATCCCCATTTTTTATTGATTCTTACAGGTGCAAATCCCTCAGAAAATTCGTTGGCATAATCAAATTGAGGTTCAACAACCATCTGTGCAGCTTGGTTAACATAAGCATACCCGCTTCTCTTTCCCGCCATATAAAACTGCACAGGATATAAGTTTTCAGTCTTACTTCCATATCCCTTTTGCAAAACACTCATGGGATATAGTTTTTCAGTCTGGGAGACTTGGATTATATGAAAAGCGATCGCACCTACTAATGACAGCAAAAACAGAACAAGCAACCAAGTCCTTTTCTGGAACCCCATTAGTAGAACTTCTCCTTATCATTGGTATATGTAGCGAGTACTATTCTTCACTACCCAGTAGCAGCAAACCTTATAATCCCATAATTCTAGATATTCTCGTAGATGATTTTGAGAAAATATACACTACGATTTGCGTTAGCGCAGCCCACCGCAGGCATCGCCCTAACTTCTCGCTTCTTTTATTCTTTGTAAATACACAATATCAAGATAATTAAGATACAGCAAAATCCGTGTATTGCCGTAGTTCAGCAGGATGAAAACCCAAAACAATATCTTCGCGCAAGATACCTGCTTCTAATAATGCCTCTGCCACTGGAACAGAAGTACCATCATATTGAATCCACACTTTATCATTAATAATATCTATATGTACCACAGAACCATGTACTCGGCGCACGCCATCCCAACCGATATGTAACACTTCGTAGTGGTCTCGCTCCGAGTCAATGACTGCTTCTGTCTCTATTTGACCGTTAGCAGGCTTGTGACCAGCATAGTCAAATATCAACTGACGAATAATTTCACGATACCGAGCTAGCTTATCCATTTGATAATCCTTTCTAGTTGCTCGTCAAAGACAATTAGGTTTATTCCTATACTATGAAGAATTAGCTGACCAAAGCGTTCGGAAAATATACCTTCATAAACTCGCTTGGGAACTGCTAAATAAAGTTGGCGTTTTGGTTGTAGTTCTTTAAGCACACTGCGATAAACTTCATACTGTCCTACAGCTTCCTGGAGATCATTCACGGGAGAAGGACTCAGAAAACTTTTGATTTCAACAGCTATTTTTTGATTGTCTCTCTCAGCAGCAATAGTAACTCTTTCTGCTCCAATATCTACGTAAAGTTCTCTACCTCCGTATGCAAGGTATAATGGATCGTTGGTTATTGTCCAACCATCTGCTATGAGTGCTTTAATGACTGCGGCGTGGTAGATGTCTCTGGCTGGCATTAGTCAAAAGATAGTTCCAAAAACACAGCTTTAATCTAGCAAAGTTATTTGACAGAGGCGCGATGTTACCATCTGGCGGCGAAAACTTAAATAAAGTCCTTTTCAACGCCTGGTAGGGTTCATAAAAAAGCGATCGCCCCATAAAACCAAAGTGCGATCGCTATTTATAATTCTTATGGGGCAGACACCTTGCCCACCTAAAATCTAAATATCTTTCTCGCTCAATTCACGAGTCATATAATCAAACGGCTCATCAACAAAGGCAGTATCTGCAACACCGTCCGCGGCTACTTGAGCCTTCACCAAGTCCTTAAGAATCTGGATACCATAAACAGTGGGACCAATGGGTACACTTAAAGAATTGTAAGTTTCTCTTAGCCCTTGCAGTACGCGCTCATCCAATACATTCATGTTGCCAGCAACCAACGCATAGGTCGCATAGCGCAGGTAGTAGTCCATATCTCGTAGACAAGCGGCATAACGACGAGTAGTGTAGGCATTGCCGCCTGGACGAATCAACTCTGGCTGTTCTTCAAATAACTTAGAACCAGCCTGTTTTACCAATGAAGCAGCATTTGAGTTAATAGCCGCCGCTGCTTTTACTCGTGCTGTACCACTTTCAAAATAAGATTTAAGGCTATCAATTGCATTCCGGTCAAAATACCGACCAGCAACGTCATAATTCTTAATCAAGCTTGTAACTGCATCGCGCATTCCTTCTTCTCCCAATCATTACTATCTATGGTTTGATATTAATTTGGCTGCACTTATGCACCCGTAAATTTTTGTGCCATTTAAAATAGATGCGGCACAAAAACAATTCATCCGCTATTTAAGGATTCTATGCCAAAGTTGTCCCCTAATGAGATGAACTTTAAGTTTTGTGCAGATGTTGGGGAAAAGGTTAATATAACCTGTAATCCGGATAAGCTGTAACAAAAACTACAAAATCCTCTAATGTCTAGGATTTATGATATTTCAGGTGTGTCATCAACAACTTGGTTCAGATCATCTGGGTTAGGATGCTTTGGAAGATTATGATTTTATGTTAGGAAATTGGTAGAGAAGGAGTAACAATGACAACCCCACAAGAAGTCTTGAAAATGATTCAAGACCAAAAAATTCAGATGATTGATCTGAAATTCATCGATACACCTGGTACTTGGCAGCACCTCACCGTGTACCACAATCAAATCGATGAAAGTTCCTTCTCTGATGGCGTAGCCTTCGACGGTTCCAGCATTCGGGGTTGGAAAGGCATCGAAGAATCAGACATGATGATGGTACTCGATGCCAACACTGCTTGGATCGACCCCTTCATGAAAGAGCCAACGCTCAGTATAGTTTGTAGTATTAAAGAACCCCGCACGGGCGAATGGTACAGCCGTTGTCCCCGTGTGATTGCTCAAAAAGCAATAGACTACCTAGTTTCTACTGGCATTGGTGACACAGCTTTCTTTGGTCCTGAAGCTGAATTCTTTATCTTTGATGATGTCCGTTTTGACCAAAATGCCCACGAAGGTTACTATCATGTAGACTCTGTGGAAGGTCGCTGGAATTCTGGTAAGAAAGAAAGCCCCAATTTGGGTTACAAACCACGCTTCAAAGAAGGTTATTTCCCAGTATCGCCAACGGATAGCTTCCAAGATATTCGTACAGAGATGCTATTAACGATGGCAGATTGTGGCGTACCTATTGAAAAACAACACCACGAAGTTGCTACTGGTGGTCAGTGCGAACTAGGCTTCAAGTTTGGTAAGTTGATTGAAGCTGCTGACTGGCTGATGACTTACAAATATGTCATCAAGAACGTTGCTAAGAAATATGGCAAAACAGTCACCTTCATGCCAAAACCCATTTTTGGCGATAACGGTTCTGGGATGCACTGTCACCAGTCCATCTGGAAAGATGGCAAACCCTTATTTGCAGGTGATAAGTATGCTGGTTTGAGTGAAATGGGACTTTACTACATTGGTGGTATCCTCAAGCACGCACCAGCACTTTTGGCTATTACCAACCCCACAACTAACTCTTACAAACGTCTAGTACCTGGCTATGAAGCACCAGTGAACTTGGCTTACTCTCAAGGTAACCGTTCTGCTTCTGTGCGGATTCCTCTATCTGGCGATAACCCTAAAGCCAAGCGATTGGAATTCCGTTGTCCTGATGCAACTTCTAACCCCTACTTAGCATTCGCTGCTATGCTTTGTGCTGGTATCGATGGCATCAAGAACAAAATCCATCCTGGTGAACCCTTAGATAAGAATATTTATGAACTTTCTCCAGAAGAACTGGCGAAGGTTCCTTCAACTCCGGGTTCTCTGGATTTGGCATTGGAAGCACTAGAAAACGACCATACTTTCTTGACAGAAACAGGTGTTTTCTCAGAAGACTTCATTGAAAACTGGATCGACTACAAGCTAGCTAACGAAATTAAGCAGTTGCAGTTGCGTCCTCATCCTTATGAGTTTCATCTCTATTACGATTGCTAATTCTCAAAACTAGTGAATTAGTGAATTTTTTGCCACCCTATATAGGGTGGCTTTTTTTCACATCTTGTGTCACGTTCACAACCTAGGTTTACTGCAACTCTAAAATCCACAATCTAGATTGTTAGTCTAGACATTGGTTTGCTCAGATTTTCTTGGCAAGGCTAAAAACCTAGCTCATTGCAGCATGGCTGCTTTCATAAATCAACCGAGTTGTAGGATCTATCTTCCCTTGAATAGGATTCCAATATTCGGATATTTCTTCAGGAAGACCGAGTTCTTGTGCAGCACGCATCAGCATTGATTGTTGCCGATTCTTGACTTGCTTGTATTGCAGCATTGTTAGCGCACGGGATCTATCTTGAATAGACATAACACAGTCCTCCTTATGGTTTTAGTTAGTGATATATGCTTAACTATTTATCTCTTCATTTACTAAACTAACACACAATTCTGTAACCAATGTTACAAAATAAGGTTTTGTAATAAAAATTCATGTAAAGAAAATTGTAGTAGCGATTGTCCAAGGCAAATTAGTGAAAAATTGCCCCTAAACTAACAAAAAAGCAATAAATTGTGGTTATTTATGCTTTTGCTTCGTGTCATGCCGAAGAATAGTCATTTCCCCAGGTAGATCATTTTATTCGTTACAATTATTTACACTTAGAAAATTAAACTCATATATCTGGAGTAGGAAAATTGCTTGATTTTTGGCAACTAAGTGCTATTGCCAGTTACCATCAAACTAATATAGTTAACAAAAATTAACCCAACTATGACAGTTATTTATCCACGTAAATTTCAAAATTCCTTGAGTGCCAGGGATATTCTCCAACAGGTAGTTAGCGATCGCGAAATCCATCTTATTACCCTCAATCGCTACCGCTACAGCGAACAACGCAGCTGTAAAGATTTAACCGGGGTCATTGAACAACTCAATGGCAAACCAAAGGAACTGTTACAGGACTTATCTCACCACATCTGTGATGAAGCTCGTCATGCTATGTGGTTAACTGATTTGTTACTGGATTTAGGCGCTGACATCGGTACTCCCCCTGGAACTTCCTATATTGACGAATTTGATCGTTTGATAGATAAAGAATCCTTCAAGACGGAAAGTGACCGAGAAGATGGCATCATTGCTGCATTGGCAGCGATTAATGTCACCGAAAAACGGGGTTGTGAGTATTTTTCGGCTCACATATACGCCCTCAAACAAGCGCCACAAACAACAGAAAACATCAAAATTCGCGAAACCATTGCCAAAATTCTGCCAGAAGAAGCAGGACATGTGCGTTGGGGGAACCGTTGGCTAACAGAAATCGCTCGTAAAAGTCCAGAACACCAACAAAAAGTAGAGCAAGCTAAACAAAAGTATGCAGCTATTGAACAGGCGGCATTTGAATCGGGAATGGATATCACTTTAGGTGCAGAACTACGCCGGGTGACTCATCTCGTGGAAATAGCAAATACAATGCCACTTTGGGAACGGCCCCAGTATTTAATGGAACGCTTACCACAAACTTTGTTAGCACCTGAGTTGCAATTTACGAGGATTCGCGCTGCTCAAACAGCTTGGCAACGTGATCCGCAAACTTTTATGGAGAAATTTGTGCCAATGTTCCTCAACGGCATCAAGGGGATGGAAAATAACCGTCAAAAATCCAGCATGTAAAATACTAGACTTGTTGAACAATTGTGGTTAAGTTGAACATCAAGCTATATATTCCTTTACATCTAACGCACTTCGTGGTGAGAACTACGGCACGCTGTGCGTCTTTGCATGAAATTTTCACATATTAATTCAGCACAGCCAATCTGAACAATGCCATCTGAATTCAACTTCTTCCAAAACTGGTATCCTCTCTCACCCATTGAAGATATTGATCCCACCCGACCAACTCCAGTCACACTTTTAGGAATACGCCTAGTTATCTGGAAACCTCAATCATCTGAAAATTACCAAGTCTTTATAGATCAATGTCCCCATCGTCTCGCTCCATTAAGTGAAGGGCGTATTGATGAAAAAACTGGTAATTTAACCTGTAGCTATCATGGCTGGCAATTTGATTCTCAAGGCATCTGTACCCACATTCCCCAAGCAGAAAATCCAAAAATTGTTAGCAATAATCAAAACAATTTTTGTGTAATTTCACTCCCAGTTTGCCAAGCAAATGATTTACTTTGGGTTTGGCCCGACGCTAAATCGGCTGAAGAAGCTACCAATACACCATTACCACTTTCACCTCAAATCGATGCCAACAAAGGATTTGTCTGGTCTTCCTATGTGCGTGATTTGGAATATGACTGGCAAACTTTAGTTGAAAATATAGTAGATCCTAGTCACGTACCTTTTGCCCATCACGGCGTACAGGGTAAACGAGAATACGCTAGACCCATACCGATGGAAATTGTGCAAGCCACACCAAAGTTAATTGAAGGAATTACTTCCGGACGCTTCAAAACCACAATCACTTTTACCCCACCTTGTTATCTGGAGTATGATATCAACTTTGGCGACTCCGAGAAAAAAATGGGACTTGTAACTTACTGCATTCCTGTATCTCCAGGTAAGTCTCGCATTGTCGCTCAATTTCCCAGAAACTTTGCCAAAACACTCCATAGTTTTACACCACGCTGGTGGTCTCACATCAAAACTCGTAATCAGGTACTTGATGGAGACATGATTTTGCTACATCAGCAAGAAAATTTTCTTCAACAAAGACAGTCAGTTGAAAGCTGGAAAACTGCCTACAAACTACCTACAAGTGCTGACCGTTTGGTGATTGAGTTCCGCAACTGGTTTGATAAGTATTGTCACGGACAGCTACCTTGGAACGAAGTAGGAATTAGTGTGACCGAGAAAGCAAAAATCAATGATAACCGCGCTGTATTGCTGGATAGGTACACACAACATACCCTACTTTGTCATAGCTGTCGTAATGCACTTAAAGTTTTCCAACGCCTACAGTTAGGACTTTTGGTATACAGCATTATTACTGTAGCCGGAGTTGCTTTACTTCCTGATGCAGTCAGAATTAAAGTTGGTTTACCCCTGATGATTACAGCAGCATTAAGTATGGGTGCTTATGCTTGGCTAAAATTTTGGCTAATTCCGAAATTTTATTTTATAGATTATGTCCATGCCCAAAAATAAATTTTTGTTCGTAGTGAGCGATTTATCGCTCTCTTACAAAGTTTTACAGGGCTAGAGTCGCTGACGACAAACTTTTATTTTTTTGAATATTTGTAAACTACATATTAGTTAAAACATGCGAAATGACTTTAGCGATCGTGATGAATTAATAGCCTATATCCGCGAACAATTTCCCCAAGCAGCAGAACGCGATGACCAAATCAGTGAAACCATCGGGGGACGCAAAGCTGCTGTACAAGTACTGCAAAAAGTAAATCCAGTAGCTTACGCCAAAACACGAAACTTGTTAACAGGTGCTGTCACGCGACTTTCACCCTACATTCGTTATGGGGTTTTGAGTTTACGAGAAATTAAAGATTATGTCCTTGACCAAGTAGAAAACCCCCAAGATGCCAGTAAACTAATTAATGAATTGGGCTGGCGTGATTATTGGCAGAGGTTATATGGCAAGCTAGGTAATGATATTTGGCAAGACCAAGAAGAGTACAAAACTGGTTACGCCCCATCAGAATACGCGCCAAATTTACCACCAGACATCATAGAAGGTAGTACAGGAATGGTTTGTATTGATAGCTTCAGCCATGAATTACGGTCAACTGGTTATCTACACAATCATATCCGAATGTGGCTAGCCGCTTACACTGTCCATTGGCGACGCATTCGTTGGCAAGCTGGGGCTAAGTGGTTTCTCCAACATCTGTTAGATGGTGATCCTGCTAGTAATAATATGTCATGGCAATGGGTGGCTAGCACCTTTAGCCATAAACCCTATTTTTTCAACCGCGAAAATTTAGAACGTTACACCAAAGGTATTTATTGTCAAAAGTGTCCACTTTATGGTCATTGTGATTTTGAAGGTAGCTACGAAGAATTAGAACAGCAACTTTTTCCTAAAGGTGAATTTACAAAGAAACCTAACAGTCAAAGTTGGCAACGGGGGAAGAAAGGTAAAAGCTAAAACATGAGTCAACCAATTGTTTGGATACATGGAGACTGCCTCAGTCCTGACAATCCTGGACTACAAGAATATCCTGATGCACCAGCAATTTGGGTATGGGATGAAGCTTTGATTGAAGAATGGCAATTAAGTCTCAAACGTATTGCATTTATTTATGAATGTTTACTAGAGTTACCTGTTGTTATTCGCCGTGGTGATGTGGCACAAGAAATTTTAGCTTTTGCCCAAGAACATGATGCTGATTTAGTGGTGACAGCAGCTAGTCCTAGTCCTCGGTTTAATGATATCTGTGACAAAATTGAGCGTTCTTTAAAGCTAGAAGTGCTGGAGATAGAACCGTTTTTTGTATACGATGGCTACATCGACCTGAAGCGGTTTTCACGTTATTGGAAAGTTGCTGAAAAATATGTTTGGGAATAACTTAACGTAAGTTCAACGTTCGACGGATTTTAAAAACCTCGCTTCCATTCCTCTTCCCTACAAGGCTACGGTGTACAAACATCTCTGTACTGGGTGCAAAATTTGGGTTAAGGGGGGATCAAAACTTTGTGGGATTGGATTTCGGACTTATGTGTACACGTAGCCTTGGTAAGCAGCTGGGAGTGAGGTTATCAAATTTTTGTCCAGGTATTGACTGATTCATCTTGATGTTTCAGTTGTAAAATCTGTATGGCTGTAGGATCTGTATAAGGTTTAACGGTCTTATGCCTTTTAAACTCATTCCCACTGAATCATCCCATGCCACGAAAATTATCATCCCCATACAGTACCAATTCCACGGCATCACTGGCGCTTTCATCCCTCCATATCCGCCTAGAAGCCCTAGACAAAGAACATCAATGGCTTTTAAAACAAATTAAGAGAAAAAGGACTGAACTCAACAATTTTGTTGAACAAATGCGTTCTTTAGCCACAGATATATTTCATCGGTGTAGTCCTAGTTTCCAAAAAGTAGTAGATATTGACCGAGAAATTCATACTTTGTTTGCGGAAATTTTTACTGTCAGAAAGTTTGGTAAACAAAGCAAAAAAGATGTTGAAACAGTTTATTATCAACTCCAGTTAGCGGGAATTATCAGCCCCAAACCAAGAACTAATGAAGAAGATGAAGATGAAGATGCAGAATTAGATGACTTATTTGCAGATGATGAACAAGAAGATGGTTTTTTTGGCGAGACGAATCAAGAATATCATCACTATCAAACATCACAATCAGCACCAGATATTCCCGCTAAAAATAAATCAGATTCCGCACGCAAAATTCGCCAGACATTTTTGAGTTTAGCTGAAATATTTCACCCGGATAAAGTCAAAGATGACGAAACTCAAATGCGTCATACAGAAATCATGAAAGAAATCAACAAGGCTTACCAAGAAGGTGATTTGGCGAGATTATTGGAAATTGAACAGCAACATCAGGTGGGAAAATTAATTGATACTAATAGTGAGGATGACTTAACTAGTACATGCAATCGCATAGAGCAGCAAAATGAATTACTCAAAACTCAATATGAAAAATTGAAACAAGAATTGCGCTTGGTGAAAACTACTCCAGAAGGCGCAATGGTGTCTGATTGTCGTAAAGCTGTTAAAGAGGGAATAGATCCAATTACTCAGATGTTGGCACAAGTAGAATCTGAGATTGAGGTTATTACTGCTATCCGTGATTTTGTAAAGAAATTTCGAGAACAGAAAATGACTATCAAAGAATTCCTGGGTGGCCCGGAGGTGCTGCGTCACATGAATCGGCAAACTATGGAAGATATGCTGGAAGAGATGTTTGCTGAGTTAAATGAAATAATATTTTAAATCAACAATTAACAGGGAACCAAAATAAATACTGCTTGTTCCCTGTTTTCGCCAAGAAGCTTGGTAAGCAATAGATGATCAGCCGCGCAGAAAACTAGACACTGAATTATGTCACAGCAAAAAATATTACTGAAATCAGGTACTTTATGGACAAGTGTCAAACAAACAACTGAACACGCTTTAAAATGCGGGGCGTTGCTATCAATACCAACAAAATTTGAATTTGTTGAGCAAGATGGGGTGAACTTCTTGGTACGTATTTTATCCAACCTAGAACGCAAGGATGCAGCCAAGCAGCAACAGCAGAAAAAAAACACTTCTACTCAGGAATTTAATCCCTTTCTTCCCTATGAAGAGGATTTATTTGTGGCAGATATTTCTGATACTCATGTCTGTATTTTGAATAAATTCAATGTTGTTGACTATCACTTGTTAATCATTACCCGTGCTTTTGAAGAACAAGAAAGTTTACTTACTTTAGAAGACTTTACAGCTATGTGGGTATGTTTAGCTGATTTTGATGGCTTGGCATTCTACAACAGCGGTAAGATTTCTGGAGCCAGCCAGCGACACAAGCATTTACAATTAGTACCTTTACCATTAGCACCATCAGGGATGCAAACACCTATGGAATTGTTACTTAAATCAGCCAAATTTACCAACGCGATCGCAACTATACCAGAACTGCCTTTTGTACACGCTTTTGCATTACTAGATCCCCATTGGGCCCAGTCGCCGCTTGTAGCCGCAGCTAAGACTTTGGAGCTTTACTACAGTTTATTAAGTAGTGTGGGTTTAAATATAGTCAACAGCAATCAATTATCTGCTGCTTACAATCTTTTAGCTACAAAAGAATGGATGATGATTGTACCGCGATCGCAGGAACATTTTGCTTCAATTTCTGTAAACTCTTTAGGATTTGCGGGTGCATTGCTGGTACGTAACGAACAAGAAATGCAAATCCTCAAAAACCAAGGGCCGATGAATATCCTCAAGCAAGTTGCTTTCCCAACCTCGCCATAGCGCGCAAAACAACACTTTCCCCTGTTTTTTAGGGTTTTCTGGACTTTATATCATGACGCGAAAACAAAGTTTTCAATTTTTCGGTAAAAGTACTTGACAAGTCGAAAGAAAATAGAGAAAATAACAAAGTTGCCAATCAAGGGACTGTAGTTCAATTGGTTAGAGCACCGCCCTGTCACGGCGGAAGTTGCGGGTTCGAGCCCCGTCAGTCCCGTTCTAACTTAGATTAATAGTGATTCATACATTCCTTAGCTTTTTCATTGAGGCAGGGAGTGGTGAGTAGGGAGTAGGTAATCAAAGGCAGGAGTGCAGGGTGCAGAGGGGAAGTTTCCCAATCCCCGCTCTTTATTTTTGACTTACCCGAAAGGGTTTCCCCAGTCCCCCGAATTGCAAATTGCTATAAGCTAATTGATCATGCTTCGTGAAAGAGAGAATTAACTGTGACTGTTAGAGTCCGTATTGCACCGAGTCCAACTGGTAATTTACATATTGGTACAGCCAGAACCGCTGTATTTAACTGGTTATTTGCCCGCCACCACGGTGGGAAATTTATTCTGAGAATTGAAGATACAGATTTAGAGCGATCGCGTCCCGAATACACAGAAAACATTCTGGCTGGTTTGAGTTGGTTGGGGCTGAACTGGGATGAAGGGCCGTTCTTTCAATCCCAACGCCTAGATATGTATAGAGAAGCGGTAGAAAAACTTCTAGAACAAGGATTGGCTTATCGCTGCTACACTACCTCAGAAGAACTAGACCTATTACGGGAAACCCAAAAAGCTAAAGGTGAAGCTCCCCGTTACGATAACCGTCACCGCAACCTCACACCAGAACAAGAAGCAGCTTACAAAGCCGAAGGACGTAGCTTTGTGATTCGCTTCAAAATCGACGATGCACGAGAAATCGTCTGGAATGACCTGGTACGGGGAAAAATGTCATGGAGAGGTAGCGATTTAGGCGGTGATATGGTCATTGCTCGCGCCTCAGAAACAGGTACTGGTCAACCACTGTACAACTTTGTCGTTGTGGTGGATGACATAGACATGCAAATTACCCATGTCATCCGGGGAGAAGACCACATAGCCAACACCGCCAAGCAAATTCTGTTATATGAAGCCTTTGGTGCTAAAATTCCCGAATTTGCCCACACACCCCTAATTTTGAACATGGAAGGGCGCAAGCTTTCCAAACGAGATGGAGTCACTTCTATTTCTGATTTTCAGAAAATGGGCTTTACATCTGAAGGCTTGGTAAATTATATGACATTGCTGGGTTGGTCTCCACCAGAGTCAACTGAAGAAATATTCACCTTAGAAACCGCAGCCAAAGAATTTACCTTTGAGCGTGTAAATAAAGCCGGGGCTAAATTCGACTGGGCCAAACTAGATTGGTTGAATAGTCAGTATATCCACAATATGCCCACAGATAAACTGACAGATCTAGTTATACCCTTTTGGCAAGCAGCCGGATTTACCTTTGCAGGAGGAAGAGAACGCCCCTGGTTAGAACAGTTAGTCACTTTAATGAGCCAGAGTTTGGCTCGTCTGACAGATGCTGTAGAAATGAGCAAACTGTTTTTTAGCGAAACAGTAGAATTGACTGAAGAAGGTAGCCAACAACTCCAACAAGAAGGTTCCGCTGTAGCTCTAAAAGCAATTCTCACAGCATTAGAAAATCAGCCCCAACTGTCAGAAGCAACAGCCCAAGAAATCATCAAACAGGTAGTCAAAGAGCAAAAATTGAAAAAAGGACTAGTCATGCGATCGCTCCGCGCCGCCTTAACCGGTGATGTTCATGGCCCCGATCTCATTCAATCCTGGTTACTCCTAAATCAGATTGGTTTAGACAAGCCACGTTTGCATCAGGCGATCTCTTGATGTAGGGAATAGGGACAGGGGACAAGAACCAAAATATTTTTTTCATCCCCTCATCCCCCTCATCTCTAAAGTTACACAAAACTGTTGGCCATTTACTAATGAATCATCTTCATTGCGAATCTAAAATAGGTAGTTAATTTCTCTCATTCTGGGAACTTGGTGTGTAAAAATCGTGTCTTGCAAAACACTGAGATACTTATATAATCGCAATGTCGAAAACAGTACTAAATAAAGGTATAAAATTATCGTTGATGATAGTTATGGTCAGCGTTACAGCAGCCATTCATGCCATCGCTAATGCTCAAGAATCGTCACCAATATTTGGAGATATTACTATTGATCGTCAATTTTCTCCAGACCCTTTGACAGTTCGGGGGATGAGTGGCGGTTCAGTACCTGGGAAACAAATTGCTGGTAGATCGGAAACACCTACTGGCCCATGTACTGGATTCGTAGATGAAACACCAGGACATACATTGAAATTAAAAAGTGCATTTGAATACCTGAAGTTGCTAGTACAAAGCCCTCAGGACACCACCATAATCATTAAAGGCCCTGGCGGAACTTGGTGCAATGACGATTTTGAAGGCAAAAATCCGGGAATCGTTGGTGAATGGCTCCCTGGAGACTACCAAGTTTGGGTGGGTTCATATCAACAAGGCAAGTATTTTCCTTACACTTTGCAAATTACAGAAGTTAAGTAGGGATTGGGGAACTCGGGGCCCCTCTGGGAATAAGGGACAAAAGGGGCAATGGGGATTGGGATATCAGGTGGATGTTTTACAACTGCTCACTCAGAATTTTTTTACGTGATCCAAAAATGCTGCAATGACGTGGGAATAGTTATTGCAGGAATTTGGCTTGTGTTGCCATCTGCTTGTACCTTCTCTTATTGTGCAATGTTGTATTAAAATTAAGTTAACTTTAATTAAGATTCTTGTTGGTATCGCCGTAATGCTTTATCGGCTACAGGGTGATTCACGATCAAAGATCAAATTAAACAAAATGGATTTATAAACGTCCGTTGCACATTTAATCTAGTAACAAGGTGATAAACATCAGTTACTAGAGAGAGATTGTTAATTGTATTGGCATCTAGAGGCAAATTAAAATGAAATTCTCCTGGAGAGTCTTAGTACTCTGGACATTGCCGGCTCTGGTAATTGGCTTTTTCTTCTGGCAAGGGGCCTTTGCTGGCGCTCCTGCTGATATGAGTAGAAATGCAGCCAATACCCGCATGACTTATGGCCGCTTTTTAGAATACTTGGACGCTAACCGTGTCACCAGTGTGGATCTTTATGAAGGCGGGAGAACGGCAATTGTCGAAGCCCGCGATCAAGATATTGAAAACCGTTCTCAGCGCTGGCGGGTAGATTTGCCGATTAATTCTCCTGAGTTAATTAGCAAGCTCAAAGAAAAACACATTAGTTTTGATGCCCACCCCATGCGTAATGATGGCGCTATCTGGGGATTATTGGGGAATCTCATTTTTCCAATTTTATTGATTACTGGATTGTTCTTTTTATTCCGTCGTTCTAGCAACCTTCCCGGTGGGCCAGGTCAAGCCATGAACTTTGGCAAATCTAAGGCGCGCTTCCAAATGGAGGCAAAAACTGGAGTCAAGTTTGACGACGTAGCAGGTATTGAAGAAGCTAAAGAAGAACTGCAAGAAGTCGTTACCTTCCTCAAACAGCCAGAAAGATTTACTGCTGTAGGCGCACGTATTCCTAAAGGGGTGCTATTAATTGGGCCTCCGGGAACTGGTAAAACTTTACTTGCAAAAGCCATCGCCGGGGAAGCTGGCGTGCCTTTCTTCAGCATTTCCGGTTCGGAATTTGTGGAAATGTTTGTGGGTGTGGGTGCATCCCGCGTCCGCGATTTGTTTAAAAAAGCTAAAGACAACGCCCCTTGTATCATCTTCATCGATGAAATTGACGCTGTAGGAAGACAACGGGGTGCTGGTATCGGTGGCGGTAACGATGAACGGGAACAAACCCTGAACCAGTTACTCACCGAAATGGACGGATTTGAAGGTAACACAGGTATCATTATTATCGCTGCTACCAACCGTCCCGATGTACTCGACTCAGCATTGTTACGTCCCGGTCGTTTTGACCGCCAAGTAACTGTTGATGCACCAGATATCAAAGGGCGTTTGGAAGTTTTACAAGTCCATGCGCGTAATAAGAAGCTTGATACCAGTGTATCTTTGGAAGCGATCGCTCGCCGGACTCCTGGTTTTACCGGTGCTGATTTAGCTAACTTACTTAACGAAGCAGCTATTCTTACCGCTAGACGACGTAAAGAAGCCATTACCCTCAGGGAAATTGATGATGCGGTAGACCGGGTAGTGGCGGGTATGGAAGGTACTCCTTTGGTAGATAGTAAGAGTAAGCGCTTGATTGCCTACCATGAAATAGGACACGCTTTAGTGGGGACATTGTTAAAAAACCATGACCCTGTACAAAAAGTGACACTAATTCCACGGGGACAAGCCCAAGGTTTGACTTGGTTTACTCCCAACGAAGAACAAGGATTAATTTCTCGTTCTCAACTCAAAGCCAGAATTACCGGTGCTTTGGGCGGTCGCGCCGCTGAAGAAGTGGTATTTGGCCCGGCTGAAGTAACTACTGGTGCTGGTGGAGACTTACAACAGTTATCGGCAATGGCGAGACAAATGGTGACCCGATTCGGGATGTCCAACTTAGGGCCGCTATCGCTAGAAAGCCAACAGGCAGAAGTATTCTTGGGTCGTGACTGGATGAGTAAATCTGATTACTCAGAATCTATTGCCGCCCGCATTGATGGTCAAGTCCGCGAAATCGTGGAAGAGTGCTATGAAAATGCTAAGAAAATTATGCGTGATCATCGTACTGCCTGCGATCGCTTAGTTGATTTGCTCATCGAAAAAGAAACCATTGACGGCGAAGAATTCCGTCAAATTGTCGCTGAATATGCTGAAGTGCCTGAAAAAGCACAGTATGTCCCCCAACTGTAATATTTGATTTTTTCCAGGCTCCGGTCTGGAAATCCACTAACAAATAATAAATCAACTGAGGATGTCTTATACCATCCTCATTTTTATTTCCGCGCAGCGGTACGGGCCCTTTCAAATTTGGCAACAGAGCAATAAAGCCCTCGCTATCAAAAAAAGTTATCTTACATTTAACGTAAGTTCGATTAACCTCTCCCCAACCCCTCTTTGACGCGGAAAGGGGCTTAAATATCCTGAATTACCAACGAAAAATTAAGCTTTTAAAGCCTCTAACGCCACTTGCTACAAGTCGGCAAAGCCTCCCAACGCAGTGGCTCCTCCTTGCAGGGGGAATGGAAGCGGGGTTTTTAAAATTCGTCGAACTGACGTTACATTTAACGTAGATTAAATTTTGGTAGGTTGAAAAAATTAGATGACATTACCTCAACCAAAAGTCCCGATAAATTCCCAACTTTATGACCAAGATTTTTATCTATGGCTAGAGACGACAGCGCAACAACTAAAAGCAGGCAAATTTGCTGAAGTTGATTTAGCCAATCTCATTGAAGAAATTGAATGCATGGGGAGAAGTGAAAAAAGAGCATTAGAGAGCAATTTAGTTGTGTTATTAATGCACTTACTAAAACATAAATATCAGCCAGAAAAACGCACCAATAGTTGGCTTTCGACTATATTTGAGCATCGGCGCCGATTAAATAAAAATTTGCAAGATAGTCCAAGTTTAAAAAATTACTTTTCCGAAACCTTTGGAGAATGTTATCAAGATGCACGTCAACAAGCAGCATTAGAAACCGGTTTATCACTTGATACCTTTCCTGTGGAATCTCCTTTCACTGCTGATGAATGCTTGCAGCAAGATTTTTTATCTGAGTAGTTGAACACCGAAGCCTGATTTTTGCATAAGTTGGGAGACAACGCCGTGGGAGTGTTCCCCGACTTGTAACAAGTGACAAAGCGACTTGCCGCGAGGCCACCCAACAGACAAAAATCTTGGTATTGTTGGGTTTTACTCTGTACTCCTACGGGAAACAAGCTACAACCCAACTTTGTATATTAACTAATTACTAAATGGCGGTAATTCGTTAACAATGGTAAAGCGAATGTGATTAATTGCTAAGTCACCAAGAGGGATATCATCTTTAGTCAACCTGACACCTTGACTGCTCAAAGTTTCAAAGGAAATACCTTTACCAATTTCAATGTGATACCAGCATAAGCCCATAAAAAAGCGTGTAGGATATGGGCCACCGTGACCCACATCATCAGGATTAGATTCCATTGGTAGCCAGCCGAAGCCGGGAATGTAAAACTCTAACCAAACATGATTAAAGTCTGGTTGTAAGGGCACTCCTTGGTGTTCGCTATGGGGAGGACATTTATATCTACCGACGGTGCGACAGGGAATGCCATTTAAGCGACATAAAGCTAGTAAAACGCCAACATATTCGCCACAGGAACCGACACCTCGTTCTAAGACCAAATCTGGGGTGTCAATGTAAGGCTTAATGCCATAAGACAACTCGTCATAAACGTAGTTGCGAATGTTGTACATTTTTCGCAGCACATTGGTTTCCGAACCAATAGCCTCATGGGCTGCACGACGGACGATGGTTGTATCCATTGCCAAATCGTCATCATCAACTAGGTAGCGCTCTTGAAATTCTGGTGATAGTTCAGGAATATGTTCTACATCTCTAGGTGTAATGCGATACTTAATTCCGCGAACTTCTAACAGGGCTTTCCAACCAAAGATATGTCTTTCGCCGGGAGTGAGGGCATCAAATTTAAAGACTGCTACACGTTGCCCATCAATGACTTCTTCGGTAAAAGGCATACCAATGGGTTCAATATGTTTCACCTGTTGACGTTCAGTTTCTGATGGTAGGGCAATGCGCCATTCTACCTCTGGCAAATACACCTCTTCTAAAGGGGCAATTTCCTCAGCATAGGACATTTCAATCAGGTAGCCGTTAGAGAGGGCGTAGTGCTTATCTGGATTGTGATGATAATGCAGCGGATGAATAAAAGTGCGATCGCGGTAAGTTAATTCATGATTCGGGTCAGCATTGGGATTATCCCGAATATAAGGCTCATCTGAGGCATAAGCGACAAACAGTGTTTCTTTACCTGTTTCATTATTGGTATGGATGGCAATGCCGGTAGGAGAGTCAAATGGCGTGAGGACACTAAATTGAATTTCCCCTGTAGCCCTATCCATCGCGTAAACTGTTTGCTCAGTGCGATCGCAAACCCAAAGGATATCTTGACTCACTGCCAAATTTTCTATACCCACTCCAGGTGCATAAAATCTAGTGATTTCTTTGCGGGTTTCGCGATCAAAAATGAGAATAGATCCGAGCTTCTGGCAGCTAACGTAAACTGTCGATTCCCAAACAGTAACGCCATCAGCAGCGTAAGGCAAGGTGGCAAAATGCTCTAGACCTAAAGACGAGAGCTTAGACAAGTAAACACTGTTTTCACGCGTTACCCACAATGAATCTGACCACACTGCTAAACCTGTAACTTCACTAAATTCCTTTACCTGGTGAGGATTGAGGATTTTGCTATTGTCAGAGGTGGGATCAATTTCCAGTAAATGCCCTTTAGGAGTATCAATGGCAAGTAGCGTATCTTTGATGAAAGCAATGCCACATAATGCGGCAGCTGTTAGCGGTCGAATTGTCCTTTGACCAAACATCTGGCTAGCAATCAAACTAGGGAGTGCAAAACTTATATTACGCATATTTATTTAACGGTTTAGCACGCCTAAAATTTTTTTTGGCGTATACTTTGTCATCCACCCAGTGAATTTTATAGTTCACTATCTTGAATAAAATGTCTAGAAAAATACTATGCATTAAGTAATAGTACATAAATAGAAGGAAAAAATATCAGCAAGTTACTGGCATCACAGCCCTGAATGTAACTTTAGTTGATGCTTTTCCCGTCATTCCTCAATTATGATCGAATTTTGTAACCATTTCCTCTGTCATACACAATGTCTGCTAATTCGTTGCCTGTTCACGAAGCATCTCCATCAGGAGAAGATCCCGCCGTTTGGCATAGTTTGGAAGTTGATAAAGCACTAAACCTGCTTGATAGTAACGCAGACGGTGGCTTAACATCTCCAGAAGTGCAACAACGGGTGCAAAAATATGGCCCCAATGAACTAGAAGAAAATGAAGGTCGCAGCGCTTGGGAAATTTTACTAGATCAGTTCAAGAACATTATGTTGTTGATGCTGATTGCCGTAGCTTTCATTTCCGGGTTTTTAGACTTCATTGCCTGGCAAGCGGGAGAATTTAAGCTAGGTGAAGTGCCATTTAAAGATACAATCGCAATTCTGGCTATCGTCATTCTCAATGGCGTACTTGGCTATGTCCAAGAAGCCAGGGCAGAGAAAGCTTTAGCTGCACTGAAAAAACTGTCTTCTCCTTTAGTGCGAGTCCTCCGTAACGGCAAATTGATGGAGATAGCAGGCAAGGAACTGGTACCAGGAGATGTGATGTTGCTGGAAGCCGGGATGCAGATAGCAGCAGACGGACGCTTGATTGAACAATCGAATTTACAAGTGCGGGAGTCAGCACTAACAGGGGAAGCGGCATCTGTAAACAAGCAAGCAAGTTTATTATTGCCTGAAGAAACATCATTAGGCGATCGCCTGAATTTAGTCTTTCAAGGCACAGAAGTCGTCCAAGGACGAGCCAAGGTATTGGTGACAAACACTGGGATGCAAACGGAACTTGGTAGAATTGCCACCATGTTGCAGTCAGTGGAAAATGAACCGACTCCTTTACAGCAACGGATGACCCAACTAGGTAATGTCCTGGTGACAGGTTCTTTGGTTCTCGTTGCTTTTGTTGTGGTTGGTGGGATTATTCAAGCCAGAGGTTTTAGCAACCTCCGAGATTTGCTAGAAATTTCCTTAAGTATGGCAGTGGCTGTAGTTCCCGAAGGTTTACCAGCAGTAATTACCGTCACTTTGGCATTAGGAACCCAGCGCATGGTACGTCACCATGCTTTGATTCGTAAGCTACCAGCAGTAGAAACTTTGGGTTCTGTAACTACTATCTGTTCTGACAAGACTGGCACCCTCACCCAAAACAAAATGGTGGTGCAATCAGTTTATGCCAATAATAATGCTTTTCGGGTCACTGGAGAAGGTTATGCTCCCACAGGCGATTTTCAATTAAATAGTCAAACAATCTCCGTAGAAGATTATCCAGCAATCTCCGCTTTGCTTGTAGCCTGTGCCGTCTGTAATGACTCGGTGCTACAAAAAGAAAAAGGTGAATGGGCAATTTTGGGAGACCCCACCGAAGGTGCATTGGTAACTCTGGCAGGTAAAGCCGGAATTGAAAAAGACCAATGGCACAGCAAATTACCCCGCATTGGCGAATTTCCCTTTTCGTCAGAACGCAAGCGGATGAGTGTAATTTGTCAAGTTGAAGAAGTTACCACGGGTGAAGCATCTTTAACAGCCGTTGATCCAATAATTGCTAGCTGCTTACAATCTGATAGCTTGAGTGGTGCATCCACACCTTATTTAATGTTTACCAAAGGTTCACCAGAACTAACCTTGGCGCGTTGTACTCAGATTCATTTGGGTGATCACTCAGATCCATTAACTGATGCACAACGCCAAAAGATTTTGGCAGAAAATGACCAGATGGCCAGTAAAGGTTTGCGGGTACTCGGTTTTGCCTACAAACCCTTAGAAGAAATTCCCCCGGAAGGGTCAGATGAGACATCGGAGACGAATTTAGTCTGGCTAGGCTTGGTGGGAATGTTGGATGCCCCGCGCCCAGAGGTGAGGGCAGCAGTACAAGAGTGTCGTGAGGCAGGCATTCGCCCCATCATGATTACAGGCGATCACCAATTAACTGCCCAAGCGATCGCCTTTGATTTGGGAATTGCCCAGGAAGGTGATAGAGTCCTCACAGGCCAAGAATTACAGCGGATGAGTACCCAGGAACTAGAGCAAAATGTTGACCTGGTAAGCATCTATGCTAGGGTTGCCCCAGAACACAAACTGCGAATTGTCCAAGCACTACAACGTCGGGGCCGATTTGTAGCCATGACCGGTGATGGTGTTAATGATGCCCCAGCCTTAAAACAAGCTGACATTGGCATTGCCATGGGCATCACTGGCACAGATGTGAGTAAAGAAGCTAGTGATATGGTGCTACTGGATGACAACTTTGCAACCATTGTCGCCGCTACTAAAGAAGGCAGAGTTGTCTACACCAATATTCGCCGCTTTATTAAATACATCCTCGGTAGTAACATTGGCGAAGTCCTCACCATTGCCTCAGCCCCACTTCTCGGACTGGGAGGTGTTCCCTTGACACCATTACAAATTCTCTGGATGAACTTAGTCACAGACGGTTTACCAGCCTTAGCATTAGCTGTGGAACCCCCAGAACCAGATGTCATGAAGCGCCCGCCTTTTAATCCCCGTGAAAGTATTTTTGCCAGGGGGTTAGGTTCTTACATGATTCGCATCGGGATTATCTTTGCCGTCATTTCAATTTTATTGATGCTGTGGGCTTACAATCACGTCCAGTTGGTAACCGGGCCAGGACTCGATCCGCAACGGTGGAAAACAATGGTATTTACTTCCTTATGTGTCGCCCAAATGGGTCATGCGATCGCTATTCGTTCTAACAACCGACTCACCATAGAGATGAATCCCTTCTCTAATCCTTTTGTCCTGGGGGCCGTGATTGTGACGACGCTTTTGCAACTCATGTTAATTTACGTCCCACCTCTACGAGCTTTCTTTGGTCTGCAATGGCTACCACTGAACGAATTAGCCATCTGTTTTGGTTTCAGTTCCTTAATGTTTGTCTGGGTTGAATTGGAAAAATTATTCTTCCGCTTTATGGGCAAGAAGAGTGTGTAAATGAATGAGGGAGTGAGGGGAGAAGAAGCAGGGGGGCAGGGGGCAGGGAGCAGGGGGAAAAAACTTCTAGCTATGACCAACATTTTCCCTATTGCCTTGTCCCCTTGTCCCCTTATCCCCTTCCAGAGGAGGCCCGATTTTCCCAATCCCTTATGTATCTAAAAAACCTACACCTGAGACATTTTCGTAACTACCAAGACCAGAAGGTTGAGTTTACTGCTGCCAAAACAATTTTGGTAGGTAATAATGCTCAGGGAAAATCTAATTTGTTGGAGGCTGTGGAGTTACTGGCAACATTGCGATCGCATCGGATGGGGCGCGATCGCGATTTCGTTCAAGAAGGTGAGGATATAGCTCAAATTCATGCCACTCTAGAACGACAAGCTGGTACCCATGATTTAACTCTCACTCTCCGTCGCAATGGTCGTCGGACTGTGGCTATCAATGGCGAATCTGTGCGCCGACAAATAGATTTTCTGGGGATGCTGAATGCGGTGCAGTTTTCTAGTTTGGATTTAGACTTGGTGCGGGGTGGCCCTGATCATCGTCGTAACTGGCTCGATACACTGTTAATTCAACTAGAACCGATTTATGCTCACATTTTGCAGCAATATAACCAAGTATTACGCCAGCGCAATGCTTTTTTAAAGCAAAATCAAGACTCAGCACTTAAGACTCAGCAATCAGCACTTGCTATTTGGGATGCTCAATTAGTTACTACTGGTACTAAAGTAATTAGAAGACGCGATCGCGCTCTTCAAAGACTCGCTCCCATCGCTGCGGCTTGGCACGCTAGTATTAGCGGTAGTACCGAAGTCTTGCAAATCAATTATTTGCCTAGTGTACCTTTAGCGCAAAACCAACCAGAAGTTATACAACAAGCTTTTTTAACCAAAATTCAACAACGATCTGCCGCCGAACTCTCCCGAGGTACTACCCTTGTCGGCCCCCATCGTGACGAAGTAGAATTAATTATTAATCAAACGCCTGCACGTCAATACGGTTCTCAAGGTCAGCAACGAACCCTAGTACTAGCTCTCAAATTAGCAGAATTACAACTAATTGAAGACGTTGTTCAAGAGCCGCCACTGCTCTTACTTGATGATGTCCTAGCTGAGTTAGATCCGTCCCGTCAAAATCAATTACTTGATGCTATTCAAGACCGTTTTCAAACTCTGATCACTACCACTCACTTGAGTTCTTTTGATGCCCAGTGGTTGAATTCTTCGCAAATTCTGTTTGTTAAATCAGGGGAAATATTATCGGGGTTAGGGACTAGGGACTAGGGAGATTTTAGATTGCTATCCAAAATTTGTTGCCTCATCCCCGCTTATAATTATCTGAATTTATGCTCAAAAAAAATCATGTTATAGATAAGAATGAGATTGCCTCACTAGGTGCATCCCTGCGAGAAATTGAGCAAAAGCTACTTAAACCAGGTCATCAAGCAGGTAATACTAAAATTTGGTTTCAGGGTGAGGAACCTTATTTTGATATTTTTTTTGAATGCAACAATGATGAAATATTATGGTTTCAATTTACATTAAGAGGTAAATCTCTTTCTTGGGATAAAAGAAAACCAGAATGGCAAACTGGTACTACTAACGAATTATGTCTGAATGATGTTGGCTTTTATGCAGCTACTAAAACAATTGATAATGATCATCAACCAGATTGGGATTTTATTTATTTAGTTAAATCAATTCTGGAAACTAGAGCAAAAGAACCAATTTTTGTTCGGGCTTTGGCATTGTTTAAATAATGCTACCTACATATTTCAGTTTGTCAATTCAGGGGACTTAAAGGTTGTAAATCATAACATAATTTACACACATTGATGATTATTATTTAAGCCGAAAATTATTCACACCTTTGGTGAAGTATATCTTATACTAATTTTTACTAAAAGTTTATTTTATATTGCCATAGGAATTACGTAACCCTAACTTATTTTCGTCATTGCGACCGTAGGGTAAAGCCCTAACAGGCATGGCTGCGCTTACCGCGTAGCGTGTCGGAGGCTCTAGCAATCTCAAAGCCTTGATTTTCGTAGCGAGTGCGTAAGTCCTATGCCAATGATCATAGGTAAATAATTATTAGCTTAATTTTTCTTTATATATTTTGGTAAAACTTATAACTCTAGAAATAAATATAAGTTTTACTTATATCATAAATTATTGCGGTCATTTTTTTAACATGTATAACCTTTTATCTATGAAAGCAATTTAATATTTATTTAATATTAAGGCTTGTAAATGAACAAAATTGACGTATAAGGCTGTAAGCTATTCTTAATCGCCTGAGGGGACTATAAATAAAACTTGCAATCTATGTAAGTTTTTCTTAGTTAAATTTTGAACTGTCTTTGATCTAAGCCTTATCTATGAGGATGTGTATTTAGCATCTTCTCATGTAGAAAGGCATTATAATTTGCTGCTTTACAAAGAATTAAGGTTTTCTTTGCCTGTTTTTTCATACCGATAAAACATGAAACTTACAAATCAAAATTTTGCTGTTTTTATAAACACAACCCCAGTATGTCATTAACTAATACAATCCATTTTAGAAACTTACGAGGCGATTTATTCGGTGGTTTAACTGCTGCGATCGTTTCCTTACCGCTAGCGTTGGCATTCGGTGCCGCCTCTGGTGCTGGGCCTGCTGCTGGTCTCTATGGTGCAGTTTGCGTCGGCTTTTTCGCCGCCTTATTTGGTGGGACACCAACCCTGATTTCTGAACCTACCGGGCCGATGACAGTAGTCATGACTGCTATTGTCAGTTCCAAGATCGCCGCCGCCGACGACATAGAAACCGGCTTGGCCATGGCATTTACAGTAGTGATGCTGGCCGGGGTATTCCAAATCTTATTGGGAGTATTCAAGCTGGGTAAATATATTACCCTCATGCCCTACAGCGTAATTTCCGGTTTCATGTCTGGGATTGGAGTCATCCTGGTCTTGTTGCAAATTGCTCCTTTTCTGGGTCAATCCAGTCCTAAAGGTGGCGTATTAGGAACGGTGCAAAGTTTACCCCAGCTGTTCGCCAATATTAATCCTGTGGAAACAGCTTTGGGAGCGATGACCTTGGCAATTATTTTCTTAATGCCATCTAAAATCAAGCGTCTTGTCCCACCACAATTAGTGGCATTAATAATAGTAACAATAGTTTCCCTAGTATTTTTCGGGGATGTTGATATCAGACGGATTGGCGAAATCCCTATGGGACTGCCAACATTGCAAATACCTACCTTTAATACATCTCAAATCATTGTAATGCTCGTTGATGCAGCAATGTTAGGGATGTTGGGTTGTATTGATACCTTGTTAACAGCAGTTATTGCAGATAGTTTGACTCGTACTGAACACAAGTCCGATAAGGAATTAATTGGTCAAGGTCTTGGTAACTTAGCATCTGGTTTATGTGGTGGACTCCCTGGTGCTGGTGCAACGATGGGAACGGTAGTTAATATCCAGACTGGTGCGAGAACGGCTGTATCTGGTTTGACTCGTGCTTTGATTTTACTGGTTGTAGTTTTGTGGGCAGCTGGTTTAACTCAACCTATCCCAATGGCAGTATTGGCTGGTATTGCTCTCAAAGTGGGGATTGACATTCTCGACTGGAGCTTTTTAAAACGCGCTCATAAGGTATCCCTCAAGGGTGCGCTGATTATGTACGGTGTCATGTTCTTAACCGTATTCGTTGACTTGATTGTTGCTGTCGGCGTAGGAGTTTTCATTGCCAACATCTTAACTATCGAACGTCTTTCTCAGTTACAAGCTCAGGATGTGAAGACGATTACCGATGCAGATGATGCCATTGTCTTGAACGAACAAGAGAAGCAATTACTTGATCAAGCTAACGGACGGGTGCTGTTATTCTATCTGAGTGGGCCGATGATCTTTGGAGTTTCCAAAGCGATCGCTCGTGAACATTCAGCAATGGCAGACTCTGATGTGCTGATTTTAGACCTCAGCGATGTCCCCATGTTGGGTGTGACAGCTTCTTTAGCAATTGAAAATGCTATCCAAGATGCTCATGAGCAAGGTCGTCAAATATTAGTTGTTGGTGCAGGTGGCAAAGTTAAACGACGCTTAGAAAAATTTGGCATTGAAAGATTTGTACCTTCACATCATTTCTTTATGAATCGTTCAGAGGCAATTAAGCAAGCTTTAGTTTTAGTTAATTCTGCTTTTGTCGGCAATGTTGCTGCTACTAGTGACTATGGCTCCACAGCTAGTGACCCTGATAACTACGGATATCAAACTTAATTAAGCCGGGTAGGCATAGCAAAAGTCAAAATTTAAATGCTTGCTGTGACAGGGTTTGGGGATTTTTTTATGTCCTAGCCACCTTGGAGATTGCTATAACTACCCACCATTTCACTATTACTTTTGTATTTTTCCAAGGACTTAATCTAACCGCAGAATTCATCAACACAATAGACAGATAACATGATTTTCTCAGAATTAATAGTTAACTCAGTGTGGCAGAATCCTTTACTCGCAACTACAAACGAAGCCGAAAATGCCCCAATTGTCTTAGCTGGTGTATTACTCAGTTTAATAGTTATTTATCTTGCTAGTAAAATTGGCGGTGAATTGTCTAAAATGATCGACTTGCCTCCCGTTTTAGGTGAGTTACTTGGTGGCGTGTTAGTAGGTGCTTCTGCACTAAATTTGGTTGTCTTTTCTGAAAGCGGTGCAGCTGCTTCAGACTCCATCATTATGACAATCCTGCAATTTATTAACAACATCAGTCCCGAAGCAGTCACATCAATTTTTCAAAGCCAGAGTGAAATCATTTCCGTTCTCGCTGAACTAGGTGTGATTATTCTGTTATTTGAAATTGGGCTAGAATCAGACTTAAAAGAATTACAGAAAGTCGGTTCCCAAGCCGTAGTTGTTGCTTGTGTCGGGGTGGCTGTTCCTTTTGCGGCTGGTACTACAGGATTGATGTGGCTATTTCATGTCCCAGTAATTCCAGCAATTTTTGCTGGTGCGGCACTGACAGCTACTAGTATTGGTATTACCTCCAAAGTTTTGTCAGAAATTGGGCAGTTAAAATCTCGTGAAGGACAAATTATTGTCGGTGCAGCCGTCATTGATGACATTTTAGGTATCATCGTGTTGGCAGTAGTTGCCAGCCTTGCTAAAACTGGTGAGATTGATATTCTCAACGTAATTTATCTAATTGTCAGCGCTACAGTCTTTCTCATTGGTGCAATTTTATTAGGCAAATATTTCAATCAGAGCTTTGTTGCCATTGCTAATAAATTGCAAACACGAGGAAACTTAATTATCCCAGCATTTATCTTTGCCTTCTTCATGGCTTTTCTGGGTAATGCCATTCATTTAGAAGCTATCTTAGGCGCATTTGCGGCTGGCTTAGTTTTGGATGAAACGGATAAACGCAAGGAGCTAGATGAACAGGTTAAACCCATTGCTGATATCTTCGTACCAATTTTCTTTGTAACAGTTGGAGCGAAAGTTGATTTAGGCGTTCTGAATCCTTTCATTCCCGAAAATCGCGAAGGATTAATTATTGCTACCTTTTTAATTGTGATAGCAATTATCGGTAAAATTGTCACAGGTTGGTCGGTTTTCGGCCAAGACGGAATTAATCGGTTAGCGGTTGGTGCAGGGATGATTCCCCGTGGTGAAGTTGGGTTAGTGTTTGCGGGAATTGGTGCAGCTAGTGGTACTCTTGATAAACCATTACAAGCTGCAATCATTATTATGGTGATTTTGACAACCTTTTTAGCACCGCCTTTATTGCGGTTTGCATTTAAACAATCGCTAGAAGAAAAAGAATCTTTAGAGAAAGCCAATTTAATAGGCTAGTACTGCAAGGAAAAAGTCAAAAGTTTATCCCGAGCGAAGTCGTAAAGCCTACGGCATAGCTGCGCTTACCGCGTTAGCGTCTCCGAAGGAGAGGGGTCAAAAGTCAAAAAGCTGATTATGTAGGCTTTTTGACTTTTGAATAATCTGTTTATTTACACCGTGCTTTAATAGCTAATTTTATCCCACTATCCAACAGGTCATTCCCGTGTTAGAAGCATATATATTCGCCACAATATTGTGCGGATTTTTCGGCATCATCCTGAAAAAGAACCTGGTGATGAAGATCATCTCTATGGATGTGATGAGTACGGGAGTTATCGCCTATTACGTGCTGATTGCATCACGAAATGGCTTTTTCACCCCGATTGTTGCCAACGTCGAAAATCGCGCTTACTCTGATCCGGTTCCCCAGGCGGTTATATTGACGGCGATTGTGATCGGATTTTCGATTCAAGCTTTAATGCTAGTTGGTGTGATGAAGCTAGCACGGGATAATCCGACCTTGGAAAGCAACGAGATTGAGAAAAATAACACGCCATGAATAACATTACTATTGCATGGATCGCACTACCGTTGTTTTTGGGATTCGTTATTTATCTGCTTCCCAAACTTGACCGATACCTCGCCCTGGGTGTAGCCCTGATTTCGGCTGGATATGCGTTGTCGCTATTTTTCAACCAGTCGCCGTTGACACTAAATTTACTGGATAGTTTCGGTGTCACATTATTAGCTGATCAATTGAGCGGCTACTTTATATTGACGAATGCGTTAGTAACAACTGCTGTCATCTTATACTGTTGGCACACTGATAAGACAGCTTTCTTTTATACTCAAACCATAATTTTACATGGCAGCGTCAATGCCGCATTTATCTGTGCGGATTTTATCAGTTTATACGTGGCGTTGGAGGTCATCGGTATTGCCGCGTTTCTCTTGATTGCCTATCCGCGAAGCGATCGCTCGATTTGGGTGGCCTTGCGCTACATGTTTGTCAGCAATACGGCCATGCTGTTTTACCTGGTGGGTGCGGTGTTAGTCTATCAGGCGAATCATTCCTTTGCTTTTTCCGGTTTGAGCAAAGCACCGACTGAGGCGATCGCTCTCATATTTTTAGGACTCTTGACAAAAGGGGGGATTTTTGTATCAGGCTTGTGGTTGCCATTAACTCACTCCGAATCGGAAACACCTGTGTCGGCCATGCTGTCAGGAGTTGTGGTCAAAACTGGTGTTTTTCCTTTGGTGCGTTGCGCTTTGATGGTGCCGGAGATTGATCCCATTGTCAGGATATTTGGAGTGGGGACAGCGCTTTTGGGAGTAGTTTATGCCCTTTTTGAAAAGGATACCAAGCGGATGCTGGCGTTAAGTACTGTTTCCCAGTTAGGCTGGATTCTCGCTGCACCAGGTGTGGGCGGCTTTTATGCCCTGGGCCACGGACTGGTAAAATCGGCGCTGTTTCTGATAGCAGGTAACTTACCGAGCCGGAACTTCAAGGAATTGCAAGATCAGCCGATGAATACCACCATGTGGATTCCTCTAGTTATGGCCAGTCTTTCAATTTCTGGTTTTCCCTTGTTCGTCGGCTTTGGGGCCAAGATGTTGACACTGAACAATGTACTCCCTTGGCAAGTTATTTTAATGAATATTGGGGCCGTGGGAACTGCGATGGTTTATGCCAAATTCATCTTTCTGCCCCACGGAAAAGGAAAGAATGTAAAACCCGGTTTGTGGGCACCAATAATTTTATTACTCGCTGCCCTCATTACTGCCAGCAGTCTGTATTCCGAGGCATATACTGTTGCAAATATCACAAAAGCACTAGCCATCATCGGCGTTGGCTGGTTAGCGCATTTTTTAATTTTTCAACGATTAGTAGTCACTTTGCCACGTGTGCTTGAGCAATTTGAGCATCTGATCGGGGTGATGAGTTTGATGTTGCTGCTACTGTTCGGGATGATATTGGCATGATTGGGCATTTAAATTTGATATTGCGACTGACCATTTGGTTTTTGCTCACTGCCGATTTCAGTGTGGCAAATATCATTATTGGTGTCAGCATCTCACTCTTATTGCCGGGTCGTCAGAAAGTCCCGGAAGCATTAAGGGATTGGCTGCGTGTGCTGGGTGAGGTAATTGTCGCCATTCCCCAGGCATATATAGAGGCGTTTGAAATCATCTTCCGTCCCCATAAGCACGAAGATGTGATCATGGAACGAGTCAAACCTCAACGAACACCTGGGCTGATATTCCTGGATATATTCTTAATTACCTTTACGCCCAAAACAATTGTCTTGAAATACCACGAACATGGTTGGTACGAAGTACACCGGATTCGACGGAGGAGAAAGGCATGAACCTAGTAATGATAGCGATGATTCTAGCCTTGCTCATACCCATGTACGAAGCCTGGCAAGATGATGATATTTGGCAAAAAATGTTGGCCTTTGCCAGTATTGCCACCAAAACATCAATCATGATTCTGATGGTATCCGTCTTACGTGATGATTGGATGATTGGTGTTGTCGGGATTATCATCCTCAGTGTGGGTAATGCCGGATTGATGTTATTGGCACATCTACTGAAACGGATGAATGATATCAGTGCCTAAACAAAATTAATTATACACATTGTCTTTCTGTACCCTGTCTCCATAAATGAATTTAATTTTGCCCAACTCCTTATGATCGACTTGTTTAGTTATACCTGCATATTTGTAGGCATCGGCTTCTGGTTTTGGGGAACCTGGCCCCTAGTCGGCGATCGCTCGGTCTTATTCAAGTTGCATAGTCTTTCGGTTGCAGATACCCTCGGATCAATGAGTATTGTTGTGGGACTGCTGCTGAAAATACCCAGCGAATGGCCGCTGCTCATTCTCGGTATCATCTCCTTAGCAATCTGGAATACAGTACTGGGGTACGTGTTGGCATATTGTTCTAGCAGCGATGACGACCATGAATGATAATTATGTCTATATCATCACTGCCCTGCTGCCGTTATCCGCGTTTATGCTGGTGCTTCAGGTCAATCCATATAACGCCCTCGTCATCCAGGGAATATTGGGATCTGTGGCCACATTGGTCTTTGCAGTCTTAGGCGCAGCGGATGTGGCTTTAACCCAAGCATTAATGGGGACTTTGCTGGGGATTACACTGTATGCGATCGCAGTGCGTTCTTCTCTGGTACTGCGTCTGGGTGTGCTGAAAGATGAGTCAGATGAAGCCGATGACAATTTTTTACCCGACGATACAGTCACAGGCCATTTTGGGCAAATGATGGATAATTTCCGCACAATTTTTAGCAAATACTATATGCGTCTTGAGTTAGTCCCTTACACAAATATGCAGGCTTTGCACCGGGCGCTAATGGATAAAGAAGTCCATGCAACTTGTGTCCGGCGATGGCCAGAACACAATGATCAAGACCTCGCAACTTGTGGAGAGGAAAAGCAACTCTATCACACCGAGACCAGGGTTCGACGCATTTATGACATCCTGCAAACCGAACTTTTATTACCAGACACAATATTGACCTATGTAAATGTACCAGAAGCAGGGGAGAAGCATCTATGAAATGGGTCTACATTGCAGCAGGAATAGCGCTTTACATCATATTTCTGATCATGCCCAATCGAACACCTGATTTATTGGATATTTCTATCGTCGAATCGGTTGTCAAAGATAGTGGAGTCCCCAATGCAGTTACAGCTATCATTCTCAGGAATCGGCTGTATGACACTATCTTTGAAGTAGTAGTATTTACCATCGCAGTTATGGGTGCGCGGTTTCTGCTGGCTGATGAAAGACCGTTCTGCACTATCTATCAGTTTACAGATGAACCATCCACGATTTTGGCGCGTCTGGGAGCGACTATTTGCTCATTGGTAGGGATTGAACTGGCGATTAGGGGTCATTTGAGTCCGGGCGGTGGTTTTGCTGCTGGGGTGGCGGGTGGTACGGCCATCGGACTGATTGCGATTACCTCATCATCGGAGTGGATGCAGGCGATCTACAAGCGCTGGAATGCCGCTAGATGGGAAAAGGTTTCGGTGCTGATTTTCATTGCACTCGCGGTGATAACTATGGCAGGATTTGAGTTACCCCACGGAGAGTTGGGCGCACTTGTCAGTGGTGGAGTGATCCCTTTGCTGAATATCTTAGTTGCAGTCAAGGTGGCGTTGGGGTCGTGGTCGGTGATGTTAGTTTTTATTCATTATCGCGGATTGTTGTAACTGTTCAAATTTTGCAAGTTTGATGAACCTCTCCCCAACCCCTCTTGGACACGGCTTTAATTTTTGGATGTCTGCCAATTACCGTGGAAACTGGGGGGAACGACACCGGGTAATCCTAATTTGCAAACGGGTTCTGCATCTAGGCGATCGCCATCAAATACCCACACTTCGCTACTATGAGAATTACCATCGTAAACCACTGTTAACACCCAACTTTGTTGAGGGTTTTGCCTATCTTGTACAGGTAGTGGCTCTGAAGGATAGCGATTTTCTCCTAAGTCTGCTTCGGTGAGGGTTTCCGTTTGGTGATCAAAACAGGCGATGGCATTTAATATTTCTTGGCTAATGTCTGTTCCTTGGCGAAATATAGACATGTATGTGTGCCGCGAAGCCTGACCTACATTTTGCGGTAGTACATTGGGAAATTCACAACTTCTGTCAAATAATGGCTGAATTGATGTCACCTTACCTGTTTGGGGTTGCAGACGCACTCTCGTTAGCGTACATTGCGCTGGGGTATGAGTTTCACCTGTAGCGACTTCTTGAAGATATTGATTTGTTTGAAAGTCTTGATAACGGGCAATATCCACCACCACTAAACCATCAGCATCTACATAACCATTACCAAAATGCCACTGATACCAAGGTTCAGCTTCTCCCCGACTTACCAAAGATAAAGTTTCTCGATCAATCACCAAAATTTGAGTTCCCGCTTGCGGTTGCCAATTCAGCGCCTCACTGTAGGAACTAAGTCCCACTAAGGCAGGAAATATATTTAACCGTACCGCAGGCAGAAAAAATATCAAATACTGTCCAGCTAAAACAAAATCATGTATGAGGGGAACACCCTCTAGTGTGAACTTGGCTTTTTGAATAATCTTGCCAGTAAAATCACTTTTATAAACATTCAGCGTGGCGTTGAGTCCAGGAGTAAGACCAAAGTTAAAAATTTCTTTGGTTTGGTAGTCAACTTTGGGATGTGCAGAATAAGGTGATTCTGGTGGCAAATTATCTAAGTTATCTAAACCCAGGGTTGCTAAAGTTTCCAAATCCAAGGCGTGAGGATTTCCGCCTTCCCAAAGTGCCAATAACTTATCAGGTAATGCCCACACCGAAGTATTAGCAGCATTTTTAATTGGTTTTAGCCATTGATGCCAAATTGGCCCCGGCGCAGTCATGCCATAATTGCCATATAGCCATTTACCTGCTGCGGTTTCTGCCTGATAACCAGCAGTTTGCACATAACGATAAACGCCAGTCACCCCGGCATCAGTAAAGTTAACTGCCAAAATTGCCCCATCACCATCAAACCAGTGTCCTACACGCACACCATCCCGTTCTAACCGTCCAGGGCCATTACGATAGAGTGTACCCCGCAAGCCATCAGGGACTTTACCTGCAATAATTGGCAATGGAGTGAGCGGAAATTCTGTTGCTGGTTCAGCGATCGCACCTGCCCAAGCTTTACGGGTTAATGGTTGAATGGTATTAATCATAGAGAAATTTTTTCTGTTTGCTCCTCGACAAACCAATGTATTATACAAATAACTTTATAAAAATTAACAATGGTAGAACGTCCTATTAAGAAATCGGAACGTCAGTCCCAAGCTAATACTGACAACAATGCCGAAAACTCAGAGTCTACACCTTCTATTGAATCTAATCCCAAAAGCGCAAAACCAAGCATTAATCTTAATCGCTCGTCTGGCGGTGACAAGAAAGCATCTTTTAAGGATGAAATTAAACAGCAGGGTAACCCTGCCCTAG
Source organism: Anabaena sp. CCY 9613 (assembly GCF_963920895.1). NCBI lineage: Bacteria > Bacillati > Cyanobacteriota > Cyanophyceae > Nostocales > Nostocaceae > Anabaena > Anabaena sp. CCY 9613. The sequence continues at coordinate 195,877 of NZ_CAWUDE010000008.1, read as the reverse complement.
CACGCGGGCCAAAACCCGCTAAAATTCAGCCTCCCGTCAAAAATGAATCGGAACCTGAATCGGAACCTGAATCAGAAGCTATTTCTGATGAGCCTCAAGAATAAAATAACACAATGTTAAATATCTCTCCTCTGTCCATTGGCTGAAGAGAGATTAGGGGGATGCGGGGAGATGGAGGAGAGAATCAATATTTTTGACTTCCCCGCAGGGGTTTTCCCCAATCCCCAACCTAATTACCCTGCAATGGAGCATTCAAGGCTTTTTCAACGCGATCGCGTGTTTCTAATAAGTGGGCTTTGGTATATTGATCTTGCGAATTTACTCGCCGCAATTGTCCATGAAGCTGTCTGAGATTATACCAAGCTAATGTGCGGGCATCTTCGGGTACATATTCTTTTCGCAATACCATACTAATTAAGATATCCAAATACTCGCGTTGCAAGCCTCGCCGCAAACTATTGATCTTCAGTGATCCGCCTTGGGGTTGAATTACTTCTGTCCAGACACCGTTTTGTAAGGTATCAAAAAGCTCTGGCATAGTCAGTGCTTCCCCTGGTTCAGTTTTGAGTTCAATATCCTTGAGGCGGGAAAGGCGATCGCCTGAGAGTAAATCCCGTAAAACCCCACTCTGCAACAACAACACTAAATCGTGAATGGGATAATCTAAACGACCAATCCGAGGAAAACTACCCCAATGATACCAACGAGAAGGTGCTAATTTATTCAGCAGTTCGGGAGAAAAAGTCATAGCATCTTCGGCAAATACATACTTTTGTAGTGTTTTTAATGCCTGCCGTTGTTGTTTCACACTCACTTGTTCAAATGGTAATCGGCGCGGTTGATTAGATGAAATATCACTAGGCCGCAGACGGTAAAACGATTGACCACCAATATACTTGGTAGCATAGTAAACATTCTGAAAATAGTTCCCCAACACTGTACTAAAACGTTCACTCAAATCGCTGTAACTATCGCCAGATGCCGGATAACGTTTTTTCAGACGTTCCCACATCAGCCGCGAATTATCTAATTGCCATTGCGAATACAGCAGCACATCATTACTATTGTCCCAAGCATCGGCTGTGGGGTCGAGGTCAAAAATATCTTCATCTGTGGCGTAACTCAACTCAGGCTTGTAAGACTTGCTAGCAATTTCTTGCAAAAATGGTTTTTCGGCCATGGGAGTTCTGGCGTTAGAGGGAGTATATCCATACTGAATCGCCCACTCATCATAAGGCCCCACTATACTGGGAAAATATTCACCCTGTTTTATTCCTTGAGAGGCAATGTTGGGTGGAATATAATCCATGACCGAAGATACCATTCCTTGAATACGGGTAATTTCGGGATTATTCATTTCCGCTGGTGATAGCATAGTACTACCCCGAAAATTGTGGCGTAAACCCAGAGTATGACCCACTTCATGAGCAATAATTAAGCGTAAGTATTGATGAATATACTTTTGCATCTGGTCTTGGGTGGGTGGAGTATCTTGCAGTAATGACATGGCCAAAGAACCGTAGGCCAATTGATTAGCTGCTTCCATGCCATAGCACAAATCATACTCCCCAGCTAATTTAGATAAATGCTGAAAAATCCCTTTTTGCTGTGGAGAAACTTCGTTACCTTTAGCGGTGAAACTATTACGGCATAGAAACCGATTTTGCACCCATGCAGTCAAGGAGTTTCGGTTGGATGTTTGCGTTTGATTGGGTTGGACAACTTTGCGATACTCACTCTTGAGTAAACGCACAAAACTGGCATCAACGAGGATGTCTGCGTCCAAAATTTCCCCATTTAAGGGATTAACGCGGGATGGCCCCATTGCAAAGAAACCATCTATGGTATTAATCCAGCGAATTGTATTGTAACGAATATCTGCGGGGTCCCATGTCGCATTATCTGGCATTTGCCGGACTTCGATAGCATCTTTGAATCCAGCTTGGAGAAAGGCTTGATTCCACATGAGTACGCCTTCTTTAATAGCATCACGGTACTCAAAAGGTACGGCGTTATCTACCCAAAAGACAATGGGTTGTTTGGGTGGAGAAATAGCAGCGTTGGGGTCTTGCTTTTCCAAATGCCAGCGATTGATGTAGCGTACAAAAGGATCACCGCGATCGTCTTTAGTTAAGTCTTGGTAGGCGGTGATAAAATAACCTACACGTTCGTCAGCCAATCGTGGACGGTAATTATTTTCTGGGAGTTGGGAAAGGCTGTAATGAATCCGCAAAGTGAAGCCTCGACTGTCAGCCAGAGCGCTAAAACCCGGCATTTCCGAGTCGCTGCTACTACCACCAGAGAAATTCAGCACTGATTCCACTTCTAAGTTTTGCGAAAAGGCTTTGGCATTACCAAAATAAGATTGGTCTGTATTGGCGGAAAGCCCTAAATTTAAAGATAGACCCGCTAAATCAGTCAGCAGCAAATCACCCAAATCAATCAGGAGAGTTTTGCGTTCTGGATGAATACTTTTAATGGAAATTGTGTAGAGAATAGAATCACTAAACGAACGGGCGAGCGATCGCGCTTGCGGATCTCCTGGACGGGTGCGAAAATTTACATTACGAATCACAAACTGTAAATTATTATTCACCCGTTGGAAATAAAATAAAAAATCTTGTAAAGGCATCCCACTATAAATACCTCTTTCCCCAATGCCTGATTCTAGGGTAGCCGTAGCCAGGTAGTTTTTGTTAAGCTGCTCTGGCTTAATTTCTAAATAGATTTTATTATTTTCTTTATGGCGATAAAGGTTAAATAGACCCGACAACTTTTCAGTGTCTTTTACTACTTCATCAAAAGGCTCTAATTCATCTTTACTTGTTGGTTTTTCTGACGTATCAGGCTTTTCAGTAGTGTTGTCAGCTTGTAAAAAAGGTTGCTGTCCGGCGATTTTCTGATCTGGAACTATCCAGGTAAAAGGCTGACTTTTTGCCTGTTTTTGCTGATTAATTACCCAAATTTGGTCGTAACGCCCTAGTAACTGATGGGGCTGTGATTCTCCCAAGACTTTTGTTCCTAAATTGCGTTCCCCATTTTTTTTTGTCTCTGGAATTGCCGATACTGCATTTGCTGGTTTCTGGGTGGATAAAACTGGAGTGACAGCAGCACTAGCAGTCATTACTCCTAAAAACAAACCATGCAACAAAAATATATAAAAAGTTACTTTATGCATTTTATTCATCCCTAATAACTATCGCTAGTTAATTTTTAATTTTGACCAAGTAAAGCATCCTTAGACAACCACTATGTTGCCATTATTTTTGACTTTTCACGTCGTGTGGAAAAGTCAACGGAAAATCTAACTTTTCAACCAGAAATTGAAAGTCTCCCACCTGCGAGGAGAGAGGTTTTCCAGATACCGTGAAAAGTTAGGCTGTTATTTGACTTCAGTTTTAATTTTTATTTCTAATTCATATTGCGCTGTTTTACTGTAGTATTTTTTCTAACAATCGCATTTGTAGCAAATGGTACGTATTATTCTGACACTAGATTGGCAAAAATGCCGTAAAAATCTCATAATTTCGCTAAAAATACGTTAATTTGCCGTAAAGATAGCCCAAATTTTTTAATTGATGCTCAATTTTCATCCAGTAATTCAAGCTACTCGCTTAAGGTTATAAAAAGGTTTTTACCTAGTCTCCACCTATGCAAATAGGTATGGCTAAGCCACGCCAGCTACAAAAATCAAGGCATGTTATTATATATTGGCTGATTCCTTGTGAGTATGCCTCTCAATATAGTCTTTAGCGCTCTAATTTCAGCAATTAGATGGTTGGAAACAGATTTGCCTGAATGTTTCAATATATTAAAGAATTGCAATGAAAAATGATGGAAAATACATTCATTAATAAAACATTCAGGGACAGCAATGGCGAGATTGTTTTAGCTCAGATGCCAAACCCACCGCTGATTGTTTGGATAGTAGCTAGTACATTCGCTCTAGTTTTTACAGAGGGCAAAATCAATACAGTGTTAGATGTACTAGCAAATGGCTCCTTATTTACTTGGGCGTGGATGGAATTATTTCAAGGCGTTAATTATTTTCGCAGAGCGCTAGGTTTTGCTGTATTTATTGGTATTTTTGCATCAAAAGTTATCTAGTTTACCTCTTGGGTTAAATTATTTGACCAGCAACAGCAAATAATCCAGTCGTGCGATCGCTACTATAATCGCTTGGGCTATAACTTGGGTTCTCTTTTCTGGTTTCATGCCCTTGGTCAAAACCAAAACTACTGGTATATTGCCTACAGCATCCGCCACACCAAACACAGCCATCAAGTTTAGACAAAAACATAGGTATCTACAACAAACAGGGTTTATCAAGGTTTGATAACAACCTGACCTGACTCTTGCTCAGTTTTCCATCACCATAGAGGAAAAAGGTGACCAAATTTAAGAAAGGCCCCGCAGCTCTGAAAGTAAGGATATATTTTTAAAATCTATCCCAGATAAATTCACTGTTTTTTGTTGAATCTATGAAGTCTTATTTAGCCGCCGCTATTCAAATGACAAGTGTGCCCAATTTACACAAAAACTTGGTACAGGCAGAAGAGTTAATTGATCTTGCTGTGCGTCGAGGTGCTGAATTAGTTGGGTTACCAGAAAACTTTTCTTTTATGGGAGAAGAAACAGAGAAACTCACGCAAGCAGCCGAAATTTACCGGGAAACTGCTCAATTTCTCAAAAAAATGGCGCAGCGCTTCCAAATTACCATCTTGGGTGGCAGTTTTCCAGTTCCTGTGGAAAATACAAGCCAAGTTTATAACACGACAATACTCATCGATTCCAGTGGGCAAGAACTTACCCGTTACTACAAAGTACATTTATTTGATGTTAATGTCCCAGATGGCAACACTTATCGAGAATCTAGTACGGTGGTGGCTGGCAAAGACCTACCCTCAGTTTATTTCTCAGAACATCTGGGTAATATAGGACTTTCGGTTTGTTACGATGTCCGCTTCCCAGAACTATATCGACATTTGTCAGATAAAGGAGCCGATGTCATGTTTGTCCCGGCGGCTTTCACCGCCTTTACAGGCAAAGACCACTGGCAAGTATTATTACAAGCCAGAGCGATTGAAAATACTGCCTACGTTATCGCTCCTGCTCAAACTGGCAATAACTATGGTCGTCGTCAAACCCACGGACACGCCATGATTATCGACCCCTGGGGAGTTATTTTAGCTGATGCTGGTGAAAAACCAGGCATTGCGATCGCAGAAATCAAACCCAGTCGATTAGAGCAAGTCCGTCGTCAAATGCCTTCTCTAGAACACCGCGTATTTAGTTGATATAGCAGGGAACGGGAAAGAGTGCAGGTAGTGGCTTGATTGTACTCCTGCACTTAATTTTTTTGGATAATATCTTTTAATCTGTCCATGAAGTATTAATTATGATCTAAGTTGTGTATAGATGAAAAACAGTTGAATTTCAACATGAAGCTACCAAAAACTAGCAAACTGCTAATTAGTCTCAGCCTCATGGGGCTTGTGTCTTGCAACGGTAATACAACTGGCTCCATCGGTACCAACAATAACCAAGAACCAACACCACCAGTGCAAACAACAGCCGCAACTACCGAAGCTGCAACCTGTCAATTTGTGGAAAACGGCGTTGGTTCCCCAGGACAGGTGAAAGTACGAGCAGAAGAAGTAGTCACAGGCTTAGAGGTTCCTTGGGGAATTGCCTTTTTACCTAATAACCGGATGCTGGTAACAGAAAGACCCGGTAGAGTGCGATTAGTGCAAAATGGAGAATTGCAAGAATCGCCTGTAGCTACTTTAGAAATAACAGCCTCAGGTGAGGGTGGGTTACTAGGAATTGCCGCTCATCCTGATTTTGCCACTAACCGATTTTTCTACTTGTACTACACTGTTGATAACAATGGCTCGCCCATCAACCGAGTTGAACGTTGGCAATTGTCATCAGATGGGCTGAGTGCATCATCAGACCAGATAATTATTGATGATATTCCCGCGGCTCTTTTTCATAATGGTGGTCGCTTGCGCTTTGGCCCAGATGGAATGCTTTATATCGGGACTGGTGATGCCAGAGAACCACAAATAGCTCAAGATGTTGATAGTTTAGCTGGTAAGATTCTGCGTGTAACTCCAGATGGAAAAGTTCCCGCAGATAATCCATTTCCAGGCAATCCTGTGTTTATTACGGGTATTCGTAATACCCAAGGTTTTGATTGGTACAATCCATCTACATTGTTTGTCACAGACCACGGCCCCAGTGGAGAATTAGGCAGAAGGGGTGAGGATAAACTGTCTGTTTTACAAGCAGGTGAAAATATGGGCTGGCCGGCAGTGGAAAACTGCGAAGCTGAACCAGGATTAGTACCTCCATCACTGGTTTGGCGTGAAGCTGTACCGCCAGGTGGAGCGGCAATTTATACAGGAGATTCTATTCCTGAGTGGAAGGGTAATTTAATTATTGGCACTCTGCGTTCCCAACATCTGCATCGAGTTGTATTTGACGCAGATAATCCTCGACAAGTGCAAACTCATGAAGTTTACTTTCAGGGAAGTTCGCCAAATGGTTTTGGGAGAATTAGGGATGTCATCATGGGTGCAGATAACGAATTATACATCACTACTAGTAATTGTGATGGTCGTGGCAACTGTCCTCCAGATCAGGATAAAATCCTCCGCATCACTCAACAATAAAATTTTTAGTCTGCCTCGTAGGCAGGCTGAGATTAGTTTTCTCTGGTGTAGGTGCTATTCTGTACTTGGTTGGTACTATTTAGTTTCATAAAACTATCAAATGCATACCATGCCAACACGTACCAGGGAATTATTTCTAGTTGCAAACCTTTAACCCAGATTTGCCGCATAGATAGCATAATCAGTCCTAAAGGGAACAGTAAGCGCAAATCAACTTCGCCATTTGTTGCCTGTTCAAATTGTTGGTTGAAATCAGCAAATGCGCTAGTGATACTTGTGACGGCTTCTGATTTACCCTCAGTAATATCTACAAAATTAACGCCTAAATCCAGTAGCGTGGTCAGCACTTTTTCTAAGGTTTCATCTTGACCATCATGGTTGATGATGATGCTGCCATAATTAATATTTGTCCGCACTTGACTGATGTCAGGTTGGGCTTTGAGGACATTAGTAATGCGCTGCATTTCCCTAGCATGACGATATGGTCGAGCAATTCTCAACCTGAGTCTTCCTGGGGTTTCACTGATGATTTTTGTAGATATAGGTCTAGATAATTTGTTTAAGCTTGCTTGCTCAATGATTTTGGCTATTTTGGTGGGATTACCATGATTATTTGTTAACACACAGTAGCCTTCCTATATTATGTTTGTGATTTTGCTAGATCAACTTATGGGTTGTAGTGAGGACTAATATTTTGAGGACTAAAGTCCTCACTACAAACTTTTCATGGCAGATAAATCAGCCATGATCTCCTGTGTTATCGCCAACAGCAGTTTCAAATGCTGGGGTTTCTTTTTCTTCGGCAATTTCAGCTTTGACTTCGGCCATAATGTCTTCCCAGGTTTCGCCCATTTCTGCAAAGGCGCCTTTACTCTTTTCGTAGGCGACAATGCCACCTTTAATCAGGGACTTGGCTATGGGTTTACCAATTCCGGCAACTACAGGAATAATCACAGGTGCTAATAGTACAGCGCCTATGCCGGCTATGATTCCAGGAGCGCCAGCATCTTCAACGAAATCAGTAATTTTAGGTGCCATAGTAAATTATCTCCATAGATGTGATAAAGCTTTTTAGGTTAGTCTGGGCGGTATGCTCATCTCATCCTGCTAATGGCAGAGTTCTGTTTCTGAGGATGGGACGTAAACCGTTGATTCCGGAAACAATGGTTGAGCCATTGTTAACTACTGTTACTGCTCAAGGAGTCAGACCAAACAAAACTGCGATCGCCATTGCTGCTATGTGAGGGATGGCAATAATATTGGTATTTTGCTGAATTAGTTTTTTGGCTTGACGCGCCATTGCGATCGCCTGTAATCAAATATTTTAGCTGTTCGCTTGTTGTCTTTGGTCAGCATGTCAACTTCCATGCTTTCTACCGCCAACAAATTGGCAATTACTTTTTGGCTTTTTGGGCGTAGTAGTATATCACTATATTTAATTATACCTTGAAGTTGACCGTTGAGAGCTACATAATTGAGAAATTAGAAATAAAATGTAGCATCAGAGATTGCTACCTCGCAGATGTATAAAGTAAGTCATAATCACAAATAATTAGTTATTCGACAAATACGCATGAGAAAAGGCTCGGCTAGGCCAAGCCCTTATGTATACCAAGCATTTACTACACCAATATTAATTTAAAACTTCTATTACTTTAGTTCATCCTCCTAAAGGATGTGTGCAAATATCTTAACTACTGATAATAAATTACTAGATGATATAGAAAAAAGGTTTGGCTGTGAACCAAACCTAAATAATTGCTGTGCTTAACAACGTACTAAATTAATTTAAACACACTCACTTTATAGTTCATCTTCCTTTGGTATGTAGCCAAAATTTTCCCATAAATCAATTATTGTCTGGTGATAATATTTACTGTTTATTATTGCGTAAAATTGCCATAATTATTGGGTTTAATTATTGTCATAGATTAAGCCAAAATACTATGAGAAAGTTTAATATTGATACCTAGTACCAGAAAGCGGAAGTCGAAAGTCTCAATGGTGTAAATTAAAAAATATCGGCTGGGTCGGCTGAGTTTAATTTTCGCATAGCGATCGCACCAGATATCAAACACATGATCATTGTCAAAATTAGAACTAAAATTATCCGGTCAGGAGTCATAAATAAGGGTAATTTGGTAACATTTCTGGTAAAGCCGTACATAAAAAACGAAACAAATCCACCAGGAATAAAACCACATACCGCTAAAATCAAAGCCTCTTGCAACACTACAAATAATAAGTAAGCATTGCGATAACCCATTGCTTTGAGGGTGGCATATTCCGGCAAGTGATCCATGACATCACTGTATATAATTTGATAAACAATAATTACACCAACTAGAAAGCCAATGGTGACACCCAAGGAAAAGATAAAACCAATGGCGCCATTTTCCTGCCAATATTTCTTTTCAAAATCAATAAATTCCTGCCGAGTAAAAACTTTCACATCATCGGTAAGGTAAGACTGCAATGCTTTGGCTACTACATCAGCATCGCTACCTGGTTTGAGGTTAATTAAACCTAGATTGACTTGACCTGGTTGCTGTGCAGAGAAAATTCGCAAGTAATTTTGGTCACTGGTGATGACACTACCATTAGCAACAAAAGATGCCCCAACTTCATACAAACCACCAATTTTCACTTTACGTCCTTGCAGTTCTGTAGAGACAGATTGACCTTGAGAAATTTGGGCGATCGCTTGTTCATATTTACCACTAGAGTTGCGATCAAATAACAATGTATTGGGATATTTAATCTGGTTTAACTTTTGGTTAACTTCTGGTAAATTAAATACAGGGTTTTCGGGATTAAAGCCAATGACCAAAATTGATTCATCTAATTTTGTTTGGGGACTTTTCCAAACTCCTATGCGAATATACAAGGGATTAACTGACTCAACTTCAGATAAATTGGCAGCTTGAAGTAACCGCCGCCGGGGAAAACTACTAAGTAATCCTAAATTTTGCCCTTGGCGACTCATTAATACTACATCTGCTGTTATCAATTCATGAAAGCGGGTATTGCTATCATATAAAGCCGACTGAAAACCTAATTGCATTAACATTAAAAAATCAGCAAAAGTAATTCCACAAAGGGCAACAATAAAACGCCCTTTTTTCTTCATTAATTGTCGCCAAGCTAGGGGGATTTTTGGTTTAAACATTAGAGGGAGTGGGTTCCTGATTTAAATATCTATTTCAATGTTGACTTGGAGGTTAGTAAATTTAGCTACTTGTTGACTGGCGGCTGGATCTAAACGGATTTTGGCTTCAATTACTCTGGCGTCTGTGGCTGCTGTGGGGTCGCTGTCTAAAACGTCTTTTTTGGCTACTTTTAAACCTATTTGATCAACTTTTCCTATTAAATTACCCTCAAAGGCGTTGCTAGGACTGGTAATACTAGCAGTTTGACCGGGGCGAATTTTGCCAATGTCACTTTCATAAATTTCTGCGATCGCATACATTTGATCAGTTTGTCCCAGTTCCACTATTCCTTCTTCGCCGATGGTTTCGCCGGGACGGGCTTGGATTCGCAGAATTTGGCCGGCTTTGGGTGCGCGGATATATGCTACCTCCAGTTCAACTAGCATTTTTTCAGCCGTAGCGATCGCACTATCTATTTCTGCTTGAGCTATGGCTATATCGGTAGGACGCACTTCTGCTGTTTGTTCTAGGGTGGCTTGGGCTTCTTGAATTTGGGCGGTGATTGTCCGTTGAGTTCTGGCTAAACTGGCTTTTGCACCATTTAATTCTTCTTGAGCGGTTCTTAGAGTTAATCTGCGACCGTCTAACGCTGAAGCGGCGATCGCGCCTGCTTGGTAAAGACTTTCATAACGGCCAAATTCTATCTCTGCATTCTGTAACTCTGCTTCTAAACGCGCAATATTGGCTTTTTGAGTCTGGATTTCTCCCTCTAACTGTGCTTGTAAATTGCTGACAGTTGCTTCTTTAGCCGAGATTTCACCTTGTTTGGCCCCGGCTTTCACCTGCGCCAGCTTTGATTGAGCCACGCGGATTTTCTGCTGTGCTTCTTTTAAATTAGCTTGCAGGCGATCGCGATTATCTAAAATAGCAATTACCTCCCCAGCGCGTACCTCTTTACCCTCACTTACCAACAGTTCAGCAACGCGACTACCACCACTAGGATCAGTAGGAGCGGAAATTCTAATTACTTCGCCTGCTGGTTCTAATCTTCCTAGTGCATTGATGGTTGACATGACAGGTTGATTAACTGGTGTAGTCACAACCGGACTTTTCGTATTAGTAGTATTAGATTGACGAGTTAGATAAACTACACCTGTTCCCATGGCCAACATACAAGTAACACCCAACGCAGCTAACCAACGCAAATTAGCTGGAAACAAAGACGATTTCTTAATTTCCTCAGAATTTCGCAACATCTCAAATCCCTTTTTTAACTAGGTCGGTGCAAATAAGGTTTACTGGTAAGGGTTGTCATTACTTAACCCGCGTATTGTTTAGCCGCAACTTCTAGTCGCCAGGACTGGATTCTGTGCTTCATACTTAAAGAAACCAGGATTAAGTATTTGCTGAGGGTCGTATTTCTGCTTTATTTCATTGACCTTAGGCCAGTAGTCACCGAATTGCGATCGCCATCTTGGTAAATCGAAGTCCGCCCAAGTCGCCAAATATCTTTTCCCACCCATTTGGAAACCCAAATCAGTCAGTAAATTTAACTGCTCTAACACAGGTGTAATCTGAGATTTAGACACAGTAGGATACATACCCAAGCCGATAATTAAATCATCATCGGGTAAAGGAAACATCGGCAATTTGTGATTGTCAGCTTTGAGACAAAATGAACCTACAGGTACAGTTCTAAAATCAACAAAAGAAGGTATGGACTGGAGAGCAATATCAATAAATTCTTTTGCCCGTTTACCAGGTAATAAAATATCAATCCAAGTATTAGCAGTACCCACAGGATGAGGTACCTGTCCTATGGGTTGAATAAACTGTTCAAAAGTCAAATCTTCGGTATGCACATGACGATAAAAATTCAAATCATATAGTGATTCCACATCATTAATATCATTGACAGAATCAACTTCTAGGGTAATTTGCATTCTGTAAAACCACTGTATTAGCGGTTTGATTTTACTTTCCGCCCTAGATACACCTTGTAAACAGGGAGAGAATAAAGATACTAAACCATCAATATACCCTTTTGAAACTAGATGATGTTCATCATGTAAAAGAGTATTTAAATCGTCATAGCAAAGAAAATAACTACGAGTATAAGGGCGATATTTCCTCAGACGACATTTGGCTTTAGTAATAATCCCAAACTGTCCATAACCACACAAAACGTGATAGAAAAGTTCACTATTTTCTTCTGGTGTACACCAAACAATATCTCCCGTTCCAGTGACAACTTCCAAACCCAAACAATTATCAGCTTGAGAACCGTAACGCAAAGAACTCAAACCTAAACCAGCAGCCGAGAGTGTTCCCCCTAAGGTAACCTCAAAGTTATTGGTGAGGACAGGCGGAATTACACCATGAGGTATAGCTGTATCAACTATCTGTTTCCAAGTCACACCAGGATCAGCTTGGAACCAAAATTCATCAGCGCAAAACTCATGAATTTGATTGAAATTTCGCATATCCAAGAGAATTCCACCTTTGTTCAAAGATTGACCACCTAACGAATGTCCTGCGGCCCGTGATGAAATAGTTAACCCTTGTTTAGCAGCATATTTGATAGCTTGAGCTACATCAGTAGCATTTTGCGGACGAATTACAATTTGAGGTTTTTTTTGAATAATGCCACCAAAATCTTGAGAAACCACCTCTAAATCTATCGTTCTATTACTAACTTCTCCAGCAATAATTTGTTTTAAATCGGTAATGATGCTGTTCATAAAATTGGTATTTTAAATTTTTTATCTACGAAAAATGTTTGTAGTGAGGACTCTAGTCCTCAGCTTGATTGCAAACTACAGTTATCAAAGCAGACAATCTTTATTCCTGCAATTGTACGAGATTGACGAAAACCTTAATTAATCGATATTTATCATTAATTAAAAATGCAATTTAATCATCTTCAAAGCAATTTTACACAAGTCAGGAATTAATCCCATAAAAGATAAAAAGCGATATTTTAAACTTAACTCTTTTGTATTAGTCAATATTGTTTTATTAGTTGCTCTTTCATACTTAAATACACAAACACAATCACCTGCTGCTTGTTTACTTAAAATCGCCGCTTTAATTCCCGGAAAAGCTCTTCTTGTGGCTTCTTGTTCCATCTCACAGAAGACAACACAGGGATGATCAAAACCGTATTCTTTGGCAAGAGAAAGAACCGGGCAAACTCTTTGAATTTCCAAAGCTGCATCTGTCCCCTGTTGAGAAACATCTACTACATCCATCACAAAACCCATCAAACCTAGTAGAGGAGCAGCTTGCTGAAAACCTTGAGCTAGAGTATTGTCATCAATAAAAGTACCCATCAACGCCTTTTGTTGTTCAGGATATTTTTCCATCATCTTTTCAAAAGCTGCTGCTTCTCCTAGTTCCTCTACCAGCTTTTTATATTTTTGAAATCGTTTTCTAAACAAATTCATGGATTTGGCTTCATCTAAATTGATGATGTCCTTCATGCGAAGATTACCCGTAACCAGTTCAGTTTCCATGTTCATAATTAATCAGGGAGTAGGGGTAGGTGGGGAGGTTGGGGGAGTGAATAAGCAGTCGCCCAATCCCCAGTCTCTAAATACTCGAATACAAGCAAAGTCCAACTATCCAAATCAGCCCATATTTACAAGCATTCAGGCAAGATAATGCAATATCTATTTCCAGTTCACTAGTTATTCCTTGTTGCCGTTTTGTTGTGTCATAGCTAAAGCCATTCGTCATTACTGACAGCGGTTGGTTGTGGGTAGTGGAGCGATTCCTCAACACATTTTTGGCTTTTTTCTTCAGTGATTTTGTTTTTTTCATCTCAAAAATGACTATGTTATTTACTATGCTGGGTCTTCTCGATTCAGGATTCCATCAGTTCCTAATAATGATCAGGCTCGGTAAATTTATAGCCAATTTCGAGGATTTTTCAATACTTCTTTGAGCATTGCTTCTTTGCTACCGGGTACGGGTTGGTCGTCGTATTCCCAGCTAGCCGCAGGCGGCATACAATTGAACACACTTTGCTGCTTCACCATACCACTGGCTAGACCAAAACGAATGCCGCGATCGCATGACAAAATAAATTCTACATAACGTCCCCGCACTAGATGCTGCCAATACTTGTTCTCTTTTGTAAAGGGCATATCTTTGCGTCTTTCAACAATGGGTATATAAGCAGGAAGAAAAGCATCAGCACAATTGGTCACAAAAGACAACAGTTTTTGGGAATTACCGTGATTGAGATGATCGAAGAAAATCCCACCTATACCTCGGTTTTCACCACGATGGGGTATGTGGAAGTACTCGTCACACGACTTTTTAAAGCGGGGGTAATAAGCAGAGTCGTACCTGTCACAAACTTCTTTATGCACCTGATGAAAATGAACTGCATCTTCCTCAAATAGATATGCCGGTGTGAGGTCAGCGCCACCACCCAGCCACCAATAAACTGGTTGGTTATTATTACTAATCTGAAAATAGCGGTAGTTCACATGAGCAGTCGGCGCCATCGGGTTATGAGGATGAATCACAAAACTAGAACCTGTGGCGAAAAAGCGGTTACCTCTTTTGGTAATCATTTGATCCGCTGCACCTGTAGCTAAGGCCCCTGATTGCTGAAAAGACATTCCCGGAGGTAATTCACCCTCTATCGCTACATAATTAGCTCCCACCTTTTCTAAAACATTGCCATTATGTAGCACCCGGTCAATATATATGGCTTCTTTAGTACTTTCACCAACTGTCCAGATACCCTTGTGGTCACGATTCCACGACTGTTCACATAAGTTTTGACCATCTATTACTGCTAGTGCTTGGCAAGTATTATCAAACATCTGTCTGAAAAACTTGTCAATTACCCCACGCATGGTTACTTGTTGAGTCACAGATTTTTCTAGGACATCAGTCATATTTATCTCCCCACTATTGATTGATGAAGTACATTTATTGAAGGGACTAGGGGTTAGCCCTAGCCTCTAGCCTCTTGTAAAAACTTGCGAAAAGTAATATCCAAAGCATCAGCCGCAACATGCAATTCATCTGATATTTTTGGCATTGATTGGGAATCTAAACTAGCAACTATTACTGTGTCTTCTTGGGCAAGTTTATGGTCAATTTTTCTAAAAAAGCCATCTAACCAAGGTATAGGTAAAACATTACGATATAAAACGCGTTTCACACGAGTATTATTTTCATCAATTGGTAGGTGAGCAACTAAAATTCCAAACTTGATATCAAATCGGCTACCTCTACCTACACTAATTTCTGCGAGGGTGACATTAGGCATATATAAGGTCAATTTTGTCTTTAATTCTGGTCGTCCACCTAGTAAAAGATTCAAAAAACTTTTCGAGTTACCTAATGACTCATAATTGACTTTAGCAACTGCACCCCAATCGTATTTTTCCACATCATAATTAATAGTTTTATTGAGAGGTATTCTTTGACCAAAAGATTTTCTATGGACTGCAATCACATGGGTAAAATCGAGATTAGCTTCCATGAGACGAGCATAGTTAGCATTATCTATGCCATCATCATACACAGGACGCATGGTGGAAACCATGTATTCTGGAAATGTTGGTAAGGGAGGACGTTGTGCTTCTGGTAAATCTCCATAAAATAGCCAAACAAAACCATATTTTTCTTTAATTGGGTAACTCTCTACACGAGCTTTTTTAGGAATAGGTGTCCCTGGTGTATTAGAAGGAATTTCATTACATTGTCCATCAGCTTGAAATTTCCATCCATGATAGGGACAACGAATACAATCTTTCTCAATCCAACCCAGAGAAAAGGCAGCACCACGATGGGGACATTGGTCTTTCAAAGCTATAATTTGTCCTTGAGAGTTACGATAGAGGACAAATCTTTGATTAAACATCACAACTTGCTGAGGCTTATTGGTAATAGCCGAGCTAAATTCACAAGCATACCAAAAGTCTTTCAACATATTTGTCTCCTAATGTTTGTTAAATATGTTGTCCTATCAAATTAATTCCAAGTTGTACTTGCAAGCTGGAAAATTAGAAAATTACCAACACAGCTAAATCTGTAATTTATGAAAATTAGAATCACTGTGAATTTAGTTCATCGATGATGTATATACAGGTTGTATTGGTTTTTGGTGAGAATTGTCTAATTTATTTTTATTAAAGTCCTCGCCCCAGCCCATAGATAAATATTTTTGGCGAAGCTGGCGATAAGCTAGGGTTAAAGCATCAGCAGGAACATGAACTTCAGTTGATAAAGTTTCCGGTATCAATTTGGGATATTGGGACTCGGTTACTACCCTATCTTCCAAACCAACTTTATGGTGAAAATTCACGAATAACCCATCAGCCCAAGAGTAGGTAAAGAAATTACGCAATTGAATGCGCTTGCTCAGTGTGGTGTACTTATCCACAGGAATATGGATAGCATAATTGATGATTTTGCCCCGACCAAAGTCACTTTCAATTTTAGTTATATTTGGCAGATAGAAGCTGGTTGTGGCATTTAATTGTGTCTGTTTTGGACGAAAAAAAGATTTAAATATACCATTTTTAGGCTTAGTATAGTTTTTGTAGATAATTTTGGTACTGAATCCCCAGTCTTCATCTTGAACTACATAGTTTTCAACTGTGGGATCTTGAGATAATCCCGCCCCAAAAGAATTAGCATGAACGGCATAAAGATGGGCAGGATCAAGAGAATTTTCTATGACACGAGTGTAGTGGGTTTGCATCTCGTATTCTAGATAAATAGGATGCATTTTGGGGTCATGATATTCTGGAAAAGGAGGAATTGGCGGTCTTTCTGATGGCGGTAAATCACCATAAAATATCCAGATAAACCCATATTTTTCCTGCACTGGATAACTGGTGATATTAGCTCTTTTAGGAATAGGTACTCCTGTTTCATTGGAAGGAATTTCTAGACATTGCCCATCAGCTTGAAATTTCCATCCATGATAAGGACAACGGATACAGTTATTTTCTAGCCAGCCCTGAGACAATGCTGCACCACGATGGGAACACTGATCCTTTAGTACGACTACTTGCTCTTGAGAATTGCGGTAGAGGACAAATCTCTGATTTAACATCACAATTTGCTTGGGCTGGTTGCTCACAGCTGAACTAAATTCACAAGCGTACCAGAAGTTCTTTAGCATCCCTAAGCTCCTAAGATTCTCGATAAATGACTGAACCTAAAGTGATTTTTCACTGGATGATGGTTTATTCGTGAATACAGGGATAGCTGCAAAGGTAAGTGTTTTTAGACAGTCACCGGATACCAGCAGATCAAAAATACCCGGAATAATGCCTACAGGCGATTTACCAATATTTCTCCCTCGGAAGTATTATTTGTGGTTTGTGGGCACATGAGCATTTGGTTTCATCGCATAAAAGTATTTATTTAACAGCAAATAAAGCCAAAATTTGCTTTTTTAGCTTCTAGAGTATTCGTTAACCCGCTCTGACACTTTCTGGCGTCTATTGCCTTTGTTGTGTGTCATCCTTTGGATAGAGTTGGAGTATCTTTCCTTGGGCATAGGTGATACTATACCAATGCACTGGTGCATTAGTCAACCAATGTATAATTTTTCCCGATAAACCATTACACCAATAAACTAGTAAATAGGTTTATTAGTTGGAGTATAGTGTGGCACAAGGAGAAGCTTCGATTCGGGTATACCTGCCCCCTGAAACGAAAGACAGGTTTAAAACAGTTTGCTTTTTTAAAGGGCTGAATATGTCCGACGTTTCAGCCGAACTTATTGAAGATTGGTTAGCAAAAAATGATATGGAACTGCCAAAATCTCAGAAAAACTCGCCCGCGCCTAAAAGTGAAAAAAGTAATAAATCGGCATGATTCAAGAAAGTAAATTAAATAAATTGCATCTCTAATTCTTTCTATAACTGGGCTGTGTAGTTTTACTGGTGCAGGAAGTCTTTATTGGGGACTGGGGATCAGGGGTAATGGGGACTGGGATGGAACAATTTTTTTCCCTCCGCACCCTGCACCCCTACTCCGTTTCACTCACTTTTGAACGCTAGTTGTTACAAGTCGGCATAGCCGACGACAGTCGCCCCAACGGACTGGCTTCTTTTGATTTTCTCCTTGACGTGCTAGCTATATCCTTCCCAAGCAATGGGAAAGGTGTAATCTGAAAATAGAGGAAAATCCGGATTGTCGCTGCGGGTTTCTTCGTCCAAAACTTTCACGACTTTGTTGTATATGTCTTCAGCTTGTTGTGGTGAATCGCCGATGCTGGTTAAGCCCAACTTGCCAAACTGGGAAAGACAACCCATGAGATGAAAGACTGTGCCTGTTTCTGTACCACTGTCAAAGTGCAATCGATGATGGGCGATAATATCCATTAAATCGTTGGGTAACAATCCGCGATAACGGTCTTTTTGTAGATTGTCGGTAGCTATATAGTATTTGGGTCGCCCTTGCTGACTGTAAAATAATCCTGTGGATAGGTCATAGCGACCGTTGGTTAATAATTTCAGTGTCATGAAAGGATGAGTTGTGCCACCTTTTCGCAAGTTAATTTCGATCGCCTGAATATCCCACTCGCCATTGCCCTTGTCAACGGTGATAAAATCAACACCAAAGCGCTCAAATGCACCTTTTTCGGAAAGTTTTCTGCCAATTTGTAATCCCCATTGCTGCAATTGCATCCGATAGCTGGGATCAGCAGGAAATCTGCAACCCAAATAAATTTGTCCGTCTGGCCCGCCGAGAATTTGGTCATGGGTGGAGACAATTTCTACTTCGCCAGTGGGTGTGATGCGTCCTTGGACACTAGGCGATCGCTTGATTTCTCCTTCTACAAAAGCTTCAGCTATGGCGCCCAATTCCGTAATCCGTCCGGAAAAATTCGCCCAACTCTCTTTTTTGGCTTGAAAGCGTAAATTTGTAAAGCGATCGCTAATTGCTGCTACTGTTTGCTCATGAGAAACTTTCCCTGGTGCTACATTCATAATTGGTCTCAAATCTAGCAGGGCGTTACCTTCTCCAGAAATGCCTTCATCAAGTTTCACGACTATGCGTTGTAATGTTGGTTGGCGTTCCCATAACTCACAAGCAACTTCTGCTAAATCTTCCTGATTCCACACCTTTTGACTTCCGTCTGGTAATGGTACTTTACTTTCCGCAAAGATTTGCCGACTACCACTTTTTGTCCCCCAAGTTTGTAAGTCTGGGGCGGCTGCATACAATGGCACATTTAATCTCAAAGATAATTCAGCTTCCAAAAATGTGGAATTGTAGCAAGTCATAAATGATTTTTCTAACCGCAGTGCTTGGCGAATTCGCTCTAGCAACCGGGGACGTTCTAAAATTTTGGCAGTTAGGGGTCTTAGGGAAGAATCATAAGTGGAAAGTAACAACAAACGATTGCGAGCATGGGAAAACGGAATACCCGGTAATAATTGCAAATAGTAATCAATAATACTCGGATGCAGAGGCATGGAAGTAACATAAATCAGCCTTGTGCGGGGATTTCGCAAGCGCATCAAAGAAAATAGCAATCTTTCTTCATAATGCTCACAACCTTCAATTTTTTGGAGTTCACGCTGGTCGATGCTGAGGGAGGGAATAATTAAAATATCCGCCTCACTATTGTCAAATAGTTCGATAGTTGGCCAGCGATCGCACAAAGTCAACTGAAGATGGCGAAACTTATCTACTTTGTCAAAATCTGTAATATTCAGCGTCACCATAATCCCTACCCCGTCATCGTCCCCAACACTGCTTTACTACTCTGGTATATACCAAAGAAAGTCAGATACCGCGAATATGCAACACTTCTTTGAGTGGAGATATTAGTAATCTAATTCTGTCACAGGGATTATTTTTATTACCTGTACCATGAGACTCATAAAATCGTACCAGTAAGCAGAGATTTGTTGATATTTGTCAATATCTGCCGCTTATTTACATATAAATCTTTTTGGTAAACAAGATTTGTCATCAAAAGCTATTAATAAAAATGAATAGCATTCTTATTTGATGTGGTAAAAATTCAGTAAATATTAATTCCTGATTCCTGACTGCCTGGGAAAATGTATAGAGATGTTGCGTACACTAATACACCTGATTTATTTGTCAATTACCTTCTAAAATAAAGAACATTATCTGAACAAGTTGATTACTGTACTTATTGCTCGTATCGGGAGGGTATGATGAGCCGTCCAATAATTCTGGGGATTGTCGGTGACAGCGCCGCAGGCAAAACAACGCTGACTAGGGGAATTGCTCAAGTACTTGGTCCAGAAAATGTCACGCTTATTTGTACCGATGATTACCATCGTTATGATCGCCAGCAACGTGCAGAAATTGGCATCACAGCCCTCCATCCTGACTGTAATCATCTAGATATTATGCAGCAACATTTATCGCTGCTACGCACAGGACAGCCAATTCTCAAGCCAGTTTACAGCCATAAAACCGGGACATTTGAGGCGCCAAAGTACATCAAGCCCAATAAATTCGTAATTATTGAAGGATTACTTGGTTATTCTACCCGTGCAGCTCGTGAAGCTTACGACGTGAAGGTTTATCTTGCACCGCCAGAACCGCTACGCGCTCAATGGAAAGTCAAGCGGGATACCCAAAAGCGCGGCTACACGGCTGAACAAGTCTTAGCAGAACTAGAAAAGCGTGAACCAGACTCAGACAGTTTTATTCGTCCGCAACGGCAATGGTCGGATATAGTTGTGAGTTTTTATCCAGCCAGTGATGATGCTGATGGTAGTAATGGACATTTAAATGTCCGGTTAGTATTGCGACCAACAATCCCTCATCCTGATTTTACACCAATTCTTAATTTAACTAATGGTAATTCTCAGTCAGCCATCCGCTTGGGATTAGACCGGGATATGAGTAAACCTGTGGATGTGTTGGAAGTTGATGGTCATGCGACTTTAGAACAGGTAAATAAATTAGAGCATATTTTATGTTCGGATATGCCTTACCTACTCAATGTATGCGATCGCGAAAGTAATCCAGAATTGGGCAAAATCGCAGGGACAACTGGAGAGACATTGCAAAGTTACCCTCTGGCGCTAACTCAGTTGATTATTACTTACCATATGCTGAAAGCGACGCAAATTTATCAATAACTGCCATCGGGAGTGGGGAGTTGGGAGTATTGCAATTAATTTAAAGACGATTTACGAGAAAGCCCATAACCGATAATTTTTCTAGCACTTTGTCTGATATGGTCGCTCAAATGCCGATATTCAGACCAAAAAGAGGGCAGTACTGCCGATTTCATAGTTGATCATAATCCAAAGCCTTAGCCTGTCCCTCTGCGATTTCTTGTTTAGCGCGTTGTGCAGCTGCTACCAGTTTTTGTTGCGTTTTCTGGAAAGATTCGCTCCATTGAATTTCATCTTGCATATCATTAATGTAATCTCGAAGATGGTCAGCAACTTGTTTCTGTACCTCAATCGGTAAAGACTCCATCATTTTCACTACTGTAGTGATAGGTGCTGAAGACATAGTGTAATTCTCTTATTTAACTATTCATCATTTTGACGCAGAATCGGGTAAGTCTTCATCTAGCTAAGATTTTGCTCAGAAATTTGCTGGTGAATATAGTCCAATATTTCTCCAACGGTGCAAGCTACCGGTTCCGAATCACCAAGACTATTATAGTTGTAAGACGGAGGCCATTTCTTCACTGAGTCTAAAAGACTATGATCATCAGGTATTTCAATATCAAATTCTTCTTCTAGTGCCATTGCAAGTTCACGAGTATCAATTTCATCTGCACCTAAGTCATTAGATATGTGACTACTTAAAGTAAGTTTATCCGACTCAACGCATAACTGTTCAATTAGTATATCTTTAACTTTAAGAAAAATATCAGCCATTTTCTTATCCCTACCAGACGCTTCTAATTGTCTAGTTAACGGCAAGATATTTTTCTCATATTCTGCTTGTCTTTCAACTTCAATTCGCGCCTGTTCTGCTTGTCTTTCAGCTTGAAGTCGTGCTAGTTTTGCGCGTTTAAATTCTTGAATTTGTGCTTCTTCCGCTTGTCGTTCGGACTCAATTATTGCTTGTTCTGCGCGTTTAACTTTTTCAGCCGCTATACGCTCCTTTAAAACTTCAATCCAGGAGTTAAGAACATCACGGACAAAAGAAAACTCGACCTTGTATCCACTCTGACTATAAATTTTTGTAGCTATCTTCCAAACCATCTCATCATGTTTGGAAAGTAGAGAATTTAAACCATACTCGCTAACTTCTACAACCTCATATAAATGATTGTTGATTACTTTTGTCAAAATATATATTTCATAATCTTGATTATTTCTAGTCATTAAAACCTCTGTAAAATTGGTGTAAAAACATCTGAATATATCTCAGATAATGATTTTATTACGAACCAAGAACTACGAATTACGAATTACAAAACAGATTCAGCTAAAGCCACAGCACCCCAAAGCGGCGCATCATCACCCAACGCCGCTGGGACAACTGCAAAATCAATTTCCGGTAACGCTGTCTCCCGCGCCACCTTTTGCACCACATCCCACCAATTACCTCCAGCTTTAGTCACACTCCCACCCAAAATAAATAACTCTGGGTTAATCAAATTCGCTACATTCCCAATACCCACACCCAAAGCCCAAGCACTTTGAGATAAGATATCTTGTGCTAACTCATCACCTTGCGCTGCTGCTTCACTCACCACCTTTCCTGTAATCAACTCCAAATTATTACTCACCAACCCCCTCAATATTTCGCCTGTGTGCGGTTCATTTTCCAAACCTTCCCGCGCATTTTTCGCCATATAAGGCCCCGACGCTAATCGTTCCACACATCCCCGCTTCCCACACAAACACACTGGCCCCGCAGGATCGACAACCATGTGTCCAATTTCGCCAGCCATTCCGCCCACACCCCGCCAAGGCTGGCCATTGAGTATCCAACCACCACCCACACCAGTACTGATGGTGATATAAAACAAACTATCGTGTCCCGCACCAGCACCAAAGCGGTATTCACCCAAAGCCGCCACATTAGCATCGTTGTCTACACTCACAGGAACGCTAAACTCATGTTCTAACAACTGTTTGAGAGGAATATTTTCCCAACCAGCCACATGATGAGATAGCCGCACCGTACCAGTGGAAGCGTCAACAGGCCCCCCAAAGCTGACACCAATTGCAGCAGGTTTTTCTCCTGGCAATAGAGAATTAATGAGCGATCGCATAATATCTAAGTCAGTGTTAGCATTTGCATTAACTGGGGAAAAACGACGTTCATAGGATAACCATTTCTGAGAACCAGAATTTACAATTGCTGCGGCTAGCTTAGTTCCACCAAAATCCAGCGCTAAAATTAATGTCATAATTTCTAAGTAATAAATAGGGTACTGATATTAACCCATCACTCATTCTGACTTTTCACGTTATGTAAAAAAGTTTACGGAAAACCTAAATTCCTCGCCCCAAGAAAAATAGATAATTTTCCTGAAACTACGCAAAAGCTGATAGCGTCAAACAAGATAAAATATTTTTGTGGAAGTTGCAGCTTGAAAACCCGTTCTAATTACTGGCAATTATCACCCTATCTTCGACCCCAGTGGCGAAACATTACCAAGGGATTTATTGGTATCTGTGGATATGTACTGGCGACATTAACGCTCATTAATCTGGCGGGTAGATTGGCAACTCCCTTCGGTGAAGGTAATGTAGTAGCGATCGCCCAATTGGCTGGAAGTCTGGTTTTAGTGTTTCTGGTGCGTGGCTTGTTTCAGTCTTTGCAAGATATTTACATGGCAAAAGTTGCTTTAAGGGTAGCTTTTAATCTCCGCAAGCAGGTTTATTCCCACTTACAAAAACTCGATTTAAGCTATTTTGAGACAGCCAAAGCAGGTGATTTATCTTACCGCCTCACAGAAGATATTGACCGTGTTGGGGAAGTAGTAAATAAACTGTTTCACGACTTTATCCCCTGCATTTTGCAACTGATAGCCATACCCATCTACATGATTTACCTGAATTGGCAATTGACACTAGCTATAGTGATTATTGCGCCACTGATGGCTGTTTTAATTACCTGGTTTGGCGAACGGTTACGCAAATATTCTCTCAAAAGCCAAAATCGCGTTTCTGGTTTATCGGCAATTCTTACCGAAGTATTTAGCGGTATTCGTTTAGTACAAGCTTTCGCCGCCGAAAACTACGAAATTGCCAGGTTTGGTAATGAAGCAGAACGCAGTTTTCAAGCCAAATACTCTGCCGAACGCCTAAAAGCAATTCAAATACCCATAGTGGGCTTTCTGGAAGCCTTAAGTGCCATATCTTTATTAATAGTAGGAACTTGGCAAATTTCCCAAAATAATTTAACGGTAGGGGAATTTTTCAGCTACTTAGCAGCGGCGGCGTTATTAATTGACCCCATTGGTCACACTACTAATAATTACAACGAATTTAAACAAGGTGAGGCATCCGTTGACCGGGTTTTTGAATTGATGGCAATTCAACCCACGATATTAGAAAAGCCCAACGCTATCGCCTTACCTCCAGTTAATGGCAAGGTGGAATATCATCATGTATCTTTTGCCTATAAACCGGGTGAACCTGTAATCAAAGATATCAGTTTATTGGCGTTACCAGGAGAAGCCATCGCCCTTGTGGGTGCTTCTGGTGCTGGTAAAACCACATTTGTTAATCTCCTTCCTCGTTTTTATGACCCGGCATCTGGGAAAATTTTAATTGACGGTGTGGATATTCGGGATGTGAAGTTGCAGAGTCTGCGGCGACAAATTGGCATTGTTCCCCAAGAAACCGTGATGTTTTCGGGAACTATTGCCCAAAATATTGCCTTTGGCCAAGACTCGTTTGACATGGACGCAGTAGCCGCAGCCGCGAAAATTGCTAACGCCCACCAATTTATTACTCAACTACCAGAAGGTTATTATACCTGGGTAGGTGAACGGGGTGTGAATTTATCTGGTGGACAAAGACAAAGAATTGCCATCGCCCGTGCAGTCTTTCTCAACCCGCAAATTTTGATTTTGGACGAAGCCACATCGGCGCTAGATTCCGAATCAGAAGCACTAGTCCAAGAAGCATTAGAAAGACTGATGCAAAACCGGACAGTATTTATTATTGCCCACCGTTTAAGTACAGTGCGCCGATGCGATCGCATTTTAGTACTCGAACGGGGTCAAATTGTCGAATCGGGAACCCATGAGGAATTGATCGCACTTGAGCAACGCTATGCTCAGTTTTATGCTCAACAGTTTAGTTAAAGCGATTGATTATTTTTTAAAGCGGTGCGATTTTCATAAATAAAGCCTGCTGATGCAGGCTCAACATCTTAATTTCTTGAATCCACCCAGGTTAACTTTCCTTTGAGAGATTAACGATTATCAACAACATATTGAATCAACTGGGTAATCCGTTGACGTAGGGTTTCTAATCCCAAGCGTTGACTTGCGGAAATAAACACCGCTAGAGGAAACTCTTCCTGCGCTAGAGCCAATGTTTCACTGTCAACTTGGTCAATTTTGTTAAACACAACCAAAGCTAGTCCAGGAGTTACTGGCATTTGTGCCAAAATTTCCCGCACTGAGCGAATATGGCTCAACCAAGCCGGATGGGATAAATCCACCAAATGCAGTAGAGCATCAGCTTCTGTGACTTCCTCCAATGTGGCGCGGAAGGCGTCCATTAAGGAATTAGGCAGTTCATGTATAAATCCTACCGTATCTGTCAGTAGAATCTCTTGAGTTTCCCCAGTTTCACCATGAGAAATTACCAGGCGGCGGGTAGTCGGGTCAAGAGTTGCAAACAATTGGTCTGCGGTATATACTTCAGCATTGGTTAGGGCATTCAGCAAGGTAGACTTACCAGCATTGGTATAGCCCACCAAAGCCACCGAAGGCACTTCCTGATGTTGGCGACGTTGGCGCAACCGCGAACGATGAGCCTGCAACTGATTTACTTCTTGTTGCAATCGGGAAATCCGTCTTTGAATAGCCCGGCGTTCTGTTTCCAGTTTAGTTTCACCGGGGCCACGAGTCCCAATCCCACCACCTAACCGCGACATGGCTAGACCTCTACCACTTAGTCGCGGCATCATATATCCTAACTGTGCTAGTTCTACTTGCAATTTACCAGCACGGGATTGGGCCCGTTGGGCAAAGATATCCAAAATCACTTCAGTGCGGTCAACTACCCTGACACCAATTTGTCTTTCTAGGTTACGGACTTGGGCGGGTGAGAGGTCGCGGTCAAAAACCACGAGATTAGCTCCCAGGGTTTGGGCCGTTAGAGCAATTTCTTGCACCTTACCCTCACCTACTACTGTTTGGGGATGAATGCGCGATCGCTTTTGTTGTAATGTTTGTAGTACCTCGCCGCCAGCCGTATCCACCAACCGCGCTAATTCTATCAGGGTATCCTGGAATTGTTGGGCAGTCACATGATCTGTTACTACTCCCACAATTAACACGCGATCGTTTTCCGCATCTACTTCCTGGGCAACAAATTCTCGCTGAAATTCTGCTTCCAGATTTTCCACCAATTCGATGAAATCCTGTTCTGCCAGCATATCTAAGCTCATAGGCGGCGATACACTGGAGAAGATTTCCGAATTTTGCGTACCGATAGCTGATTGCTGAGTTGAGACTAGTTGTTTAGTATTAGTGTTTGATACTAGGTGCGCTAAATAAGCTTCTTTAACGTATCCAGTAGAGCCGCCACCTCGTCGCGTAAATCCTGTCCCCGTAATATTTAATACTACTAGGGCATCTAAACGTTGCATCGCCATGGCCGTCAGTGCCGATTCATTGGGTGGTTCTGGCTTCAGATGGGTTGAAATACAACGAATACCGCTGAGACGTTCTGCACCGTAACGGGGCAATTCCAGCGGTGGGATTTGTGTTTGACGCGGTGTGCCTACCCCTACCCGGAACACTTGTCCACGACGATTGAGGTAGGCAGACACAGGCTGATTGATTTCTGTGCTAATGGCTGCCAGACGCTGGGAGAACTCAGGCGTTGTGATGCGATCGCCTGGTATGCGCTGGTGGTACAGTCGCTGTAGTTGTTTCAGCTGACTGGACTTTAAGCCCTGAAGATTTCCAAAGATAGTTTCTATAGGCGTTTATGACCAGTAAATGGCCCCCCGAATCCTGCTTATGTCTATTTTACAACAGGGTTTGGTGTGCAAACTCTTTCTTTTGGTAGTTGCAATCTTGATTAGTATCCACATACTAGTCATTTACAGTTGTTGTTAGTGGTAGTTAGCACCCCATCAAGTTATGGTCACTATACGCACAGCTTCTGAACAAACTGGAGTTTAGACTATTTACTACTTGCTTATTTCGGAAAGTGACAGAACAGAGGTATATTATTTCTCTTTTTTCATTTCTTGACTTTTGAAGTCGTTGTTATCCTTATTCATCAAATTTGCTACTTCTTGTAGAAGTTCTTTTTGCTCTTCTTGAATTACTTCCAAGCGATCAATAATTTCTACTAAACGCTGTTGTTTATCTTGATAAATAATCTGAGATGTTGTAGGTAATGATTGTAGCTTATTATTTACTTTCTGGTATGTTGCTTGTTGAATAGTAGAACTATACATTATTTTTTTTAAATAAACAAAACTGTTTTGGATAACAGATTGAATTAGTTTTAGTGGAAATTGTATAATTGACCAACTTGCTGTCTCAATCAAACGAATAATAGCTTTGATAATACTCCAAATAAAAGCAATGCTGAATAGTAAGACTACTAAACTCAAAATTGGGTGATTGATTGCCGAAGATAAAATTTGTAATAACCGCAAAATTGCAGGATGCTGTGCTAAAAAATCATTTACATAAGAAGTCATCCCTGTCTTAATTGCTAATGATGTTGTATTATGAATTTGTTCGGCGGTTTGCCATGTCTGGTCTATAGAACTTTTAGCTTGTTCAAGGGTATTTGTAATTTTATCAATTGCTATATCTGTTGTTGTAGCTGCTGTTTCTTGTAACGACGAACCAACTTGTTGAAATGAGTTAGTAAGAATACCAACTCTTTGTCTGACAATAATTTTGGCATTTTCCCAGGTTGAAACTCCTGCTAAAAAATTGATATTTATTTTGATGCTTAGTATTTTAAACATACAATTTATGTATACTTTTACTAGATCATGCTAATTATTATAGTCAAAATACAAAATTTATCTGTCGATATCCGTTACAATTAATCTCTATGTTTGAACTGATAGCATTTTTGATTTAAATATAATATATCCAGGAGAGTGTGTAGCCTAATTTTTGGATATTCTAGTAATTAACAATGTATTAACTATGCTAGGTTTTAATCTAAATTATCCACAAACCGGATGTACAGCCACAAGGTTTTCTCTTTCATCTAGTGTGATGCGCGCCAGTCTAAATTGTTCAATTATGGCTGCATTAGTTGTTAAATGTGTACTCAATTCAGCTACTCGATATTGACTTTCATTGCTAGATAACACAGCAGGCAATAATAATTGATCTGCTAAATGTTCATCTACTGGTGCGCCAGTTTGATGAAATCTCATCAGTTGTTTGCAAGCAATTTCTGCCACTTTTTCTGATGTCATCCGCAAACGACCAAATCCACCAAAGCCAGTTAAACTATTTTGATATTCAGCAGTTAAGAAAATACCTGCCCCTGGTGCTACACCCTTTTCTCGCAAAGCCTGTATATTGACTTTTAATCCTGCTTCTTGCAACAAATTTTCGGCCCGATTCGCCATGCGTTGGGGAATATGTGCGGGTAGTTGCGTAACTACCGCTAGTCCCCGTACTTGCTGTAAATCTCCACGTTCTACCAAGTTGATTCCGCTGAGTTTTCTACCACCCCTCACCCGCAACTTGATTTCTCCCCCACCTTGGGGATACCACCCCCAAGCACCTAATTGAACTTCTGCTTCTATCCCCATACGCTGGAGTATTGGTAGATAGACTTGTTGAATATATGTAATTGTGGGGCTGAAGTTGACATGAGTTCCACCCCGCAGCGTCACCAAAGAATCACCAGAGGCTAGGGACAAAGGTAAGAGGATAGTCTGTAAAACTAAAGTAATTGCACCAGCCGAACTACCTTGTCGAGCTTCACTGACATCAAAGGTATAATTTCCCGCTTGTACATAACTACTGGGAATGAATTCTAAGTTCAATGAACCTAAAGCATCACCGTGCATTTGGGCGTGACAAACTCTCGCAGCTGCGCGAACAGCTGTTAAGTGTTGCGCTGCTAATCCTGGTTTTTTGCGTTTGGCGCGAATCCCTGCAATGCGTATCGGTTGGCCAGTGATGGCGGCTAAACTCAAGGAGGTACGAAGAACCTGTCCGCCTCCTTCTCCGTAGGAACCGTCAATTTCAAGCATGGGAGATGTTGGATATTGGATTTGAGGATAGTCTCCACGGTTCTGGAAACATACCATAGATAAACACAGATTAAGTATGATCTGTGATTTCTTAACTTAATGTGAAATTTGGCATTGCAAAACTTTGCTTTTACCAGGATTCATCAATCCATAAGGATCAACCATTTCTTTAAATTTTAACTGCTCAGGATCAATAATTTTTCTCCCGCCATCTTCAATAATGTATGTGTGAGGATTGGCAATGAATACACCTTTAGCTTCGTGATAGCGAATAATTTCATTGAGACGTTCTTCGGTGCTGTAACGCACAAGCTGTAAAGCACCAGGAGTTACTCTACCATTCACCCGAATAAATTCTAAGTGCATCATTACTTCATCACCAAAATGATGATACATATGCTCCACCAATTCTAAGCTGGTATCAGCAGGGAACATACTTTGTAAGTAAGTGATGGAAGTATCGACAGTCCGGGCGTGTAAGGTGGTGTGATTCCAAGTAAATTCTCCTAAATTCGCACCTTTATCATTTGCTGGTTTTTCATAAGTAATTTTACCGCCGTATTGCTTTACTAAACCAGGTAATGATTCTAAGTTGGGTTCAGCCAGCATTAATAATACTGGGTGAGTACCTTCGGGAATGTACTGTTGTAAGGGATGAAAATATTGGGATATTGGCGATGCAAAAACAGCAATTAATTTTTTCATCATGCCATCGGCATTACCCAGGGCTTGCCCAAACTTGGCGGCTGCCATAAAGTCATCAAAGGTAACAATGACTTCGGCCCAAGGATAAGCTGGCCCTAAGGGAATTTCTATTTCGGTGATGATGCCATTAATTCCCCAAGCATGATTGACCTTTTGCACATCGTCGCCGCGTAATTCGATGACACGGGGTTCATCTTCTAAGGTAACAACTTGCAGACCTAAAAGATTACCGCGATCGCCTAATAATCCATATTGAATTGAGCCAATTCCCCCACTCCCACCAGCAATAAATCCGCCAATTGTGGCTGTACGGTATGTGGAAGGTGCCATGCGGATTTCCCAACCGATGTCTCGCGCTTTTTTATCTATGGCTACCAACTTTACGCCAGCTTCTACCCGCGCTACTCCTGGTTTTACCCAAGGAATATTGTGCATTTTGGTCATATCCAGGATGACACCGCCATGCAAGGGTACGCATTGCCCATAATTACCTGTTCCCGCACCCCGCACTGTTATGGGTATTTTATTTTTAGCGCAAGCGGCTGCTACTGTGATAACTTCTTGTTGGTTAGCAGGACGCACAACAATATCCCCCACTTTTCCCTCTAGCTTTGGTACTAAAACAGGGCTAAAGGTGTGGTAATCCTGAGATAATTTGGCTACTTGAGGCGGATCTGTAATAATTTCTATGCTTTGTAGAGAGCTAATTAATTCATCTAATTGCGTCATAATTTATTTCTGGTTGTAAACTTATAAAAGTGCTTTTGTTGACATCCTCACCGGGCTGAAGCCTCGGTGATTCCAATCTAATCAAACAGACTTAACCCTTCGGGTTCGCCACTTTGCCATCGACGCAAAGCGCCAAGACGGCAAGTGGACTCACTGAATGAATTCTTGGCGGGTTGACGCTTCGCAGGATGCTGCTACTTTTGTCGTAGTCTGACGCTTTCCTCCACGTCCGTTTTGAGCCTCCGAATATCCTCCGGCGGCTTTAATATTAGTCGCGGCGTTCACGTCCCTATCGTGTGTAGATTCGCAATTTAAACAAATCCATTCACGAATTGAAAGGTCGAGCTTACCGCCTCTAAATCCACAGCATGAGCAAGCTTGGCTCGTTGGTTCCCATCTGTTGATAATGCGAAATTCGCGCCCGTATTTTTCGGCTTTACCTTCCAAAAATGTTCTAAACTGTCTCCACCCTAAATCGCTAATTGCTCTGGAAAGTTTACGGTTTTTGAGCATTCCTGAAACATTTAAATCTTCTAAGATAATCGCTTGATTTTCACGAATTAACCTAGTAGATAACTTGTGTAAAAAGTCTGTTCTAGTGTCCTTAAGTTTGGCTTGTAGTTTAGCTTTGCGTTTACGCGCTACTTCGTATCGTTTTGACCCTCTTGTTTTGCGAGATAAGTTTTTGCTGAGTCGCCGCAGTCTCCCAATACGCTTTTTTAACGGTTTTGGTGCGTCTACCTTTTCGCCAGTGCTGAGAGTTGCAAAAGTTGTTATACCTAAATCTACTCCAACAGCATTGTTTAGCGACGGCAAGGGCGAGGACTGAATTTCTACTACAAAGCTAGCAAAGTACCGCCCCGCAGCATCTTTGACAACAGTTACAGATGATGGCTCGGCAGGTAGCTGCCTTGACCAAACAACTTCTACTTGCCCAATCTTGGCAAGATAAACCGATGTTTGGCATACTTTGAAACCACCCTTCCGAAAACGAGCAGACTGAGCAGCGCGACGCTTTTTCAACTTGGGAGGTCGAGCAGGTTTACCTTTGCGCTCCTTCCTGCATGATTTAAAGAAGTTTTGATATGCCTGTTCTAAGTCGTTTAGAGATTGCTGTAAGGGGATGTTTGATACTTCAGATAACCACTCCCTTTCAACTGTTTTCTTGGCTTGAGTGATGAACAGCTTTTGCAAGTCTGCACATGAAGGCTTTTTATTGCCACCAAGATATTCAGTCTTGCAATGAGCAAGCGCGTCGTTCCACACCACACGAACGCACCCAAACAACTTGCTTAATAGCAGCTGCTGGGCATCAGTCGGATAGATTCGGTAACGATAACGTGCTTTCATAGTGAGTCCAGTGCGGTCTTGGGGTTTCCCCAAGTAGAGCAACTGGCGAACCCGAAGGGTAAAATTATACCATTTGGTCTACCACTATGAATAAAGAATATGGACGCGGTAAACACAGCGTTACATCGCTTAAGTCTCATTTGGTCTTTGTTACTAAATACCGTAAAAAGATATTTGATGCCGAACGTCTGGATGTCTTAATCCAAGCATTTGAGGGAGTAGCAAAGAAGATGGATTTTAGTATTCTTGAGGTTAACGGGGAAGGCGACCACGTTCACTTGCTGGTTGATTATCCACCTAGGTACTCTGTATCTCAGCTGGTGAACCACCTTAAAGGCGTATCATCAAGGCTTTACCGCAAGCAGTTTGCAGACTCTCCCCACGCTGAACACCTTTGGAGTCCTTCTTATTTTGCTTGTTCTGTAGGTGGCGCACCTATTGAAGTTCTAAAAGAATACATCCAAAATCAAAAGTCGCCCTAGAAGGGCGAGGCTTGAATCCCATTCTTTTGGTCATCAAAAAAACCATACTTGCCTTGAAGTAATAACAACTCAGTGACATTAACAACCGTAGAAATATAAATAGGTTAGCCTTTGAGGTTAGAAAAAATGTTAATTGCTGTGTTGGGATGGGCTATGAGACATTGCGGGTGAAAGATGGCCGCTACAGAAACTTTGGAAATTCCCTGGGCTATGGCGTTTCCGGCATAAATTCCGCAACCCATAAACAAGGTTACTCTGAGTACAACCAGCTAAAACACTGCTACCCATGTAAATGAAAGCAAGTTAAAGCAATTGGGACAACTCAACCAATGAGTTGCAGTTGACGTTGGTGTGATCAAATCCATCAAACAATAAAATCAACTTTTTATTTAACACCAAGATTGGTACAACTGCTGGTTTAGCTGAGTCTGAGTGTACATTCTAAAATTAATTTTTGATTTACCAAGGAATAAGGCTGAATTTCTAAAGCGCGCTTAAAGGCTTTGATTGCTTGACTATATTTTCCTAGTGCGGCGTAACACAAGCCCATGCCATGCAACGCTCCAAAATGAACTGGATTAATCTGAATCACCATTTGGCAGTCTGCCAAGGATTGTTTATAGTCTCCTATGCTGTAGTAGAGAAAAGCGCGTCGATTCCAGGCTTCGGCAAAATCTGGTTGGTCTTTGATGAGTTCTGTCAACATGACTTTGGCTTCAGCTGTTTCCCCAGCATCAAGTAACTTTTGACTCTGGTCAATTCTCTCCAGCCCATAAATTCCCTTTTGTTGAAACCAGATCCGCCAGAGTTTTTTGGTAGCTTGGTCTCTAACAGTGGCGTCGGGGTTTTTCAAATCTTCAAGTAAAGAACTGATAGATAAAGAATCCATGAATTTGAGATAAGTGATTATATCTTTGTATCTTTGTATAAAGGTATCAACTTTCCCAGGAAATCTACTAAGTCTTTTTTAAAGTCATCTTTAAAATTCTCAGCCCGGAATTGTAAAGTCAGCAATTTCTGTGTTACTTATTGTATTAAGCAATACTATTGACCCTAAAAGCAACCTGTAAAGTAATGAGTGATTAGTCGTTAAAATATCAACATTTTAAAAAGAAAAACTAACTATAAGTAGTTGACAAATCACTGGTGACTAATAGTTTATAAAAACATCACAAATAAACATATGACTATGCCAAAGCAAAATAGCGTTTCCAGGCATATTGTTCTCACTTCCCATCCCAGTAGCTTTGGCCCTAAGCCAATTGCCATTAATTGGGGAACCGCAGAGCCGATGCAACGTGGCCCGGTGATTGCTACTTTGACCAAACAAGCACATCGCAACGTGATTGGTACCCACTCTGGCAGTTATGCAATTTATCGCGCTTTAGCCGTGGCTAGTGGTGCTTTACAGACAGATCATCGAGCTGATTTAACTAACACTTCCCCAGTAACAAAGATTGGGCCCCATCCTAGTTGGGCTGACCCTGATAAGATTGTCTCACTAGACCCATTCGGTGCGATCGCCTCTGAAGTCTTTGCTTCTTATTGTCAACAGGGTTACGATATCCGCCCCACCATCGCCATCACCACGGCTCATATCAATATGCCGGAATTGCAAGACGCTGTAGCAAAAGGACGTTTGCAAGCGGATGGTCGAATTATGAAAGCAAACGGGGATTTGGTAGTCACTAAAGCTGCTATAGAGCCTGTGTGGTATTTACCGGGAGTAGCTAAACGCTTTGGTATCGCCGAACAAGATTTGCGCCGGGCTTTATTTGAACAAACTGGGGGAATGTTCCCCGAACTAGTAACACGTTCAGATTTGGAAGTATTTTTACCGCCCATTGGTGGACTGACAGTGTATATTGTCGGAGATCTCGCAGCCATTACAGATCCTAGTAAACCTGTAGCTGTACGGGTACATGATGAATGCAACGGTTCTGATGTCTTTGGCTCGGACATTTGCACCTGTCGTCCTTATTTAGTACACGGGATTGAGGTATGTATCCAAACGGCACAAGAAGGCGGTGTGGGAATTATTGTTTATTTCCGCAAAGAAGGCCGAGCATTGGGAGAAGTCACCAAGTTCTTAGTTTACAACGCTCGCAAGCGTCAAGAAGGAGGCGATCGCGCTGATGCCTATTTTACACGGACAGAATGTGTGGCAGGGGTGCAAGATATGCGTTTCCAAGAATTAATGCCCGATGTGTTGCATTGGTTGGGCATTACCCGCATTGACCGTATGGTGTCGATGAGTAATATGAAATACAACGCTATTACTGAGGCGGGAATTGAAATTGGCGAAAGGGTCGCAATTCCCGAAGATTTGATTCCTCAAGATGCACGGGTGGAAATGGAAGCTAAAAAGGCTGCTGGCTATTACACTACAGGTGATGTTTTAGATGCTGGCGGTTTGGCAGATGTGAAGGGACGTTCTTTGGAATAGAAAGATGAGGGGGATGGAATGTAGCACTAGCTTCACATATTACCTAGTCCCCCAGTCCTCACAATTTCTTTAGGAGTTACAGAGTGGAAATACTTAGACGCACAAGCGGCGTGTCACAGGCTACCGCGAAGACGCAAAGAGAAGAGAATCAGATTGCATATCTTCGTTCTCCAATAGCTATTCGGGAGCGTTGTGGACAGGTCTTTGCATGGGTATGTGAAGGTAGGTCGCATTATTTTAGCTGTGATTTGGCACAGTTGGGACGGGTGGCAGACTATGTGATTGAGGTGATGCGCTGTGATTACCCGCATCTGCAAGTTCCGTTTCACAGTCGTTGGCGACATTTTGAGGTTGGGGGTATGCCACGATTAAATCAACTGAATAATCAATTGGCAGAAATTACTCCTTTGGAAAGGGCGATCGCTAAGTTTGATTTGGCAATTATCAGTGTGCTGTTGGATGCTGGTGCTGGTGAAGTTTGGCGTTTTCATGAACAGTCTACGGGATTGAGTTGGGGACGTTCTGAAGGGTTGGCTATTGCGAGTTTACAAATGTTTTGTCAGGGAGTTTTTTCTAGTAAGAATTTACCGCAAGTAGATGCGCTGGGATTACAAGCGTTAACAGCAGCAGAATTAACAACTCAGTTTCAAGTAAATGAAAAAAATCCACTTGTGGGTATTGCTGGACGATGGGGTTTATTACAAAAATTAGGTCAGGTATTAATCTCCTTACCGCATATATTTGGAGGTGAAAACCCCCGTCCCGGCAATTTAGTAAATTATTTGTTAGACAAATCAAAAAATGGACAGTTAGCAGCTACAACGGTTTTAAATGCAGTTCTTGCAGGATTTAGTGATATTTGGCCAGGAAGATTAGAAGTTACTGGGGTGAATTTAGGTGATGTGTGGCAACATTCAGGGGTTGCAGATGATCATTTAGTGCCATTTCACAAATTATCCCAATGGTTGACTTATTCTTTATTAGAACCACTCCAAGAACTGGGTTTGGAAGTCATTGATTTAGACGCCTTAACTGGACTACCAGAATATCGCAACGGTGGATTATGTTTGGACTTAGGATTAATTAGTGTTAAAGACCCGGAAATTTTACAATTATCCCACTCTGTAAGCTCAGAATTTATAGTTGAGTGGCGTGCTTTAACAGTGGTTCTTTTGGATCGAATTGCTACTACTGTACGCGAAAAATTAGGGATGAGTCAGGAAGAATTACCCTTGGTGAAAATCCTGCAAGGTGGAACCTGGACGGCGGGACGCAAAATTGCTGCTGAACTTAGAACAAGTGGTAAATCCCCCATAGCGATGGCCAGCGATGGCACTGTATTCTAATTTATCAGTCAAACAATTTTAAATTTTAGTCAACAGTTCTCAACCTGTTGGCTGACTAAATAATTAATAACTAATGATTAATCAAGTAAACATCATTGAGCATCCTTTGATTCAGCACAAACTGACGCTCATGCGTAAAGCGGAAACTAGTACAACAAAATTTCGTAATCTCCTCAAAGAAATTAGCTTATTGTTAGCTTATGAAGTGACACGAGATTTACCTTTAAAATATGAGTCGATTAAAACACCACTAGCTCCCATGAATGCCCCCATATTGGCACCTGATAAAAAATTGGTGTTAGTTTCTATTATGCGGGCAGGACAAGGTATTTTAGATGGAATGCTAGAGTTGATGCCATCCGCACGGGTGGGGCATATTGGTTTATATCGTGACCCAAAAACTTTGATTCCGGTTGAGTATTATTTTAAAGTTCCCCATGACGTTGAACAACGAGACATGATTGTGGTTGATCCAATGCTGGCCACTGGTAATTCAGCCATCGCCGCGGTGGAAAGGCTCAAATCAACAAATCCTTTATCTATGAAGTTTGTTTGTTTACTCGCAGCACCAGAAGGTATTGAGCATTTTTGTGCGGTACATACTGATGTGCCGATATATACAGCAGCCATTGATGACCATCTGGATGAACATGGTTATATTATTCCAGGATTAGGAGATGCAGGCGATCGCTTGTTTGGTACACGTTGATCACTGTATTTTTGGAGCAGTTACCGCAGGTTCGCAACCCTGAATCTATTCCCAATACAAATTTGAAGTACTTACCCGACGGAGATGGCGATTAATAACTATTTCTAATCTACTTAAATCATAGGGTTTGGTAATATAATCATCAGCACCTGTTAAGCAAAGACAATTCATATTTTGTGCAGAAGCTAAAGGTATTACTGAAATTATCGGAATAGTTGCGGTTTTTTTGTTGTGTTTGAGGTAATCAATTACTTGACTGCTATTTAAATCACATAACATCATATCTAAGATAATTAAATCAGGTTGATGAGTTTGTGCCAATATCATCCCCCTCAATCCCTTGGTGGCACAAATACATGATAAATTTAATTTTTTCAGGTAAGAATCTAGCAGTTCTAAGTTATTCAGATTTTGTTCTACAACCAAAATTAACGGTTGTTTGTGCATAAGTAAATAGTCGCTCTTTCAGAAAGGTCATACACCCAGAATTAATTTTTTAGGTGGGGATGTACGAGGTTTCCTTCAGGCGGCAGAATGCGGCTTGAAATAGACTAGCTCGTATCAAGTTTACTAGGTTGTGTGCTTACGCTCATCTTGAGGGTAGATGTTAACAAACTAGTAGTTTTATCAAGCAAATACCACCATAAATATCATAATTTTAAATTTAATCAAGCAGTAATTTTTCGTAAATAAAGTATTAAATTTTTACTAAATGCTTAACAATACTTAATTTTGGAAAATTAGGCGAGTCAGAACAAAAGAATTGACATGAAACAGAATATATACTGAAATCTAGGAAAAACAACAGTAAATATACGCTAATATTTTGCTGATACCATTAATCAAAGCTATTGACAAACTTCGCGCTGATCCTAGCTGCGGGTAAATCTACTCGTATGGGTACTTGTAAAACCTCCCTAGCTTGGGGAGGAAAAACATTATTAACTTATCAAATAGAACAGTGGTTAAGTGTAGATTTTATCCCGGTAATTGTGTTCGGTTTACACAATAGCCACAAACAACAAGATTGTCCGCCTGGTAGTGTAACAGTAATTAATCCCCATCCTAATGCTGGTAAAACCACTTCAATTCTGGCAGGATTAGAACATATTCCCGGAAATTTTCACATATTAGCAATTTCTGCTGTTGATCAACCCCGGAAATCAGAAATTTATCAGCAACTTATTTCAGCACATGTAAATAATCCTACCTTGATTACAGCACCCACCTATCAAGGTAAAATAGGACATCCCATACTGTGGGGAAATCACATGCGATCGCACTTACAAAATATTCGGGAAGAAACTTTAGGATTACGTCAAATTATCCAAGAATTTTACTCAGATATTCATCAAATAGAATTTAATTGTGCGGATGTATTACTAGATATTAATACCCCTGAAGTATATCAAAAACACTTCTTACTTTAGAAAGAAAATCAAGTTATTTGAGTAATGCCCTAAATCATCTCAAATTCTACCTGACAACTTTGTAAAAAATCATGAGTGAAATGGTCTACCACATTAGTATCAGCAAGCTCTAAATTATAAAAATCCACCACCTCATGCTCAAAATAGGGGCCAGCGTGCCAAGTCCCTTGATGCAACTTAATAAAACAATTTCCGGGAATGCGGAAAGCTGCAATTTCTGCTAATACTGGTTCTGGCAAATCATTATGGGGCGGACAAACTGCAATTAACCAATCCTTACCCTCCAAAGATCCTAAACATTGAGTACATTGCAAATGACGAGTAATTTTATGAAACTTCCGCCCTCTTTTCTCCAGTCTCATAATATAAAAGCGCGGCGTGCCATTGTTTAAATTTAATTGAGCATCTTCTACATCAAAGTTTTTACCATCTGGGCTAGGAAAAATCACTTGTCCATAACGCCGAAAATTTTCTGAATTTATCAACGTAGTTTGTAATTGCTGTACTGTTTGTGATGTATTCATAATTAATTTTATTAATTTAAAAATCAAATCTTCAAAGTCGTAAAACTCTGTATTTTTCTCTTAATCTTCTTCTTCATGTACTACAGCCCTTGTGGGCATCACTGGGCGCGTGCGTATTTTGCGGTTTGTTAAAAAAATAACTTTGATAACGCAGAAAAAAATTGCTATATTTCTATAGTGTAAATTCAATTTTACTATGACAAACACCCCTTTTTTCAAGACATCTGGCTGAAAACCTGCTGATATTATTCCTAATTCCTAAACTTGATCTATGCCAATTTATGTTTACTGGGGTGAAGATGATTTCGCCATTGAAAAAGCGGTGACAACGTTGCGCGATCGCATCC
Source organism: Anabaena sp. CCY 9613 (assembly GCF_963920895.1). Taxonomy (NCBI): domain Bacteria; kingdom Bacillati; phylum Cyanobacteriota; class Cyanophyceae; order Nostocales; family Nostocaceae; genus Anabaena; species Anabaena sp. CCY 9613. The sequence continues at coordinate 156,597 of NZ_CAWUDE010000008.1, read as the reverse complement.
TTGATCCCCTCTGGACAAACTTTAACTACACCTCATTATCTCCAGATCAACCAGACGCAGCAATTGCAGCATTAAATCAAGTCATGACACCAGCCTTTGGCGCTGGTGGACGCTTAGTTTGGCTAATCAATACTACCCTTTGTCAGCATTGCCCAGAAAATGTCTTAGGAGAACTCACACGCACCTTACCAGTCATCCCCGAAAACTCATTTTTATTACTTACCAGTCGCAATAAACCAGATGAACGCCTCAAATCCACAAAACTGCTGAAGAAACTAGCTCATGAATTCCGAGAATTTCCCCTTATTCCACCCTGGAAAACCGAATTGCTAGTCCAGTCTGTCAATCAAGCGGCTCAAACAGCAGGATTAAAACTAACTCCCCAGACTGCGGAATTTTTAGCCCAGGCTGTAGGCAATGATACAAGGCTACTTGATAATGAAATTGAGAAGTTACGTCTTTATACCTCAGATACCCGTAAACCTTTAGACGTAGATACAATTACGCAATTAGTCAGAAATACTACACAAAATAGCTTACAATTGGCTACGGCAATTAGAATGGGAGATACGGCTAAAGCCTTGACTATTTTGGCGGATCTTATGAATGCTGCTGAACCGGGATTGCGGATAATTGCGACTTTGATTGGACAATTTCGTACTTGGTTGTTGGTAAAGATGGCTATAGAAAGCGGTGAACGTAATCCTCAAGCGATCGCCCAAGCCGCAGAAATTAGCAATCCCAAACGTATTTACTTTCTACAGCAAGAAGTCAAATCACTTTCTGTGCAACAACTAATCTCCTGCTTCCCGCTACTGCTAGAGTTAGAAGTTAGTCTCAAACAAGGTTCCACAGAAGTATCGGCACTGCAAACCAAAGTAATAGAACTTTGTCAAGTATGCCAACACGGATATTAACTATAAAAATTTATATCAAAATTTAATTGACATATGCTTGCCTGGAACTTCTCGCTCCTAAAATAATTCAAAGCCATTAACATCTCCCTACTATGGTTCTGTGTCAAACATCTTATGAAAAGAATTACTAATTTGTTTTGCCAAAATCCCTTGCCATATCTACTTTCCCAACGCTTATTTTTTGGCATGATTGCCACAGCTAGTTTGGTTAGCAGTTTAACTTTCAGTAGCAAAGCCAACGCACAAACAGCATCAGTTAACAATGCTGATATTGACAGCTATGCTCAAGCTGTGTTGGCAATGGAAACACCGCGTCAACAAGCCTTTGAAGAAATTAAGAGATTAGTTGGAAGTGGAGATATGCCGAGGATTGTTTGTAACGATCCCAACAGTATGAGCGCTTTACCACGCAAGGCTCAAACCATCGCTGTGAATTACTGTAACCGCTCTCAACAAATAGTCGAAGAGAATGGTCTAAGTATTGATCGATTTAACAATATTACTGTTGAGCTACAAAATAACAACAACTTAAAAAGACAAGTTTACAACAGCTTAATTCGTCTGCAAACAACTCCAGAATCTCGGTAGATAAACACATGAAAATAGGGCGTTGCTGGGTGCGGTATGAATTACCTAAACAGAGGGATAGAACCATACTTCAAGTAATGAAGTAATAATCGAACAGAGTACTTAAGCATTTCTACGGATTTAGAATAACACAGTGTTTTTCGATGAAGTCGAGCTAAATAATGACGCAAACGGGAGTTTTCCCCTTCTACTCTGGTCATATAAATCTTACTCACAATTTGATCGCCTGGGTCAATAAACTGAGGATCAACTTTCCATCCATCTGTGACATAAAAATGGCAATGCCAACAGCAAACTATTTGCCATAAAGGTTTGAAGGTTTCTGCGCTATGATCACCCAACACCCAAGCCAGAATACCTTTTTGAAAGTGATTTACTGCTGTCCATATCCAAATTTTGTTTTTTTTAAGCCAACAAAAGTTTCTAATTACCTCTTTTTATCCCATTATTACGGATATGATGAGAGCCACATTCAGGACAATTCATGTTTTAGCACCCTATTATGCAACGCCAAAAAAAATACCCCCGAAGTCGAGGGTAAGAATTACAGCAGATTTCATAGCGGTGAGGTACACAATGGCGGGCAAGATGCCCACCCTACAAGATTTACAATAGATAAGTCTGTACCTCATTTACTTGCAAAGCGCTGTAATTATTAATGATGACTAATTAATAACTATTAATCATTTTCACTGTCACTCATTAAATGTTTGACCTCATGACGAGAAATTTTGACTTTTTGTCCATCGAACTTAGTGAGTGTGAAAAAGTTGTCTTCGTTATAAGTAAGTGACTGCTCTTGCAGAAGTCCAATTGCTATCTGTTCACCTAGTTTGACTGATTCAGTATAATCAGTGCGCCAGTGAACACCAGCCCCATCACGACCAAGTGAAATATTGGCAGCCACTTTGTTCAACTCACCACCGACAGTCAGTTTTCCCGCATCAGCGCCAGTGTATGCGACTAGTTCGGTACCATCTGCATTGGGAACCACTGGCTGGGTAATTACAGATGATTCGTCAAACCAAGCTTTGAGAATGGTCACACAAGCACCGGCTACAGTAGCGTGTCCAGCACCATAGGCGGGATGGGTAGGAGAACCTTCAGGAAATGCCATTGGTAGTAAATAAGTACCATAGAGATTATGGACTTTTTCCAATGCACTGGATTTAAGAATCTCTTGATCAATCGGATATTTTGCTCTTCCAGTCAGATGGTTATGAATTAGTCCACCAAATGCTTCTGGACGCAGGCGGCGATGCACATACCACTTTTGGAACCATACAGCTTTGAGGGCGCGGGTTGCTACTTCAGTTACTAAACTGAGAACGTGTGGCCCACCGAAAGTACCAAACCCCATTTGATTTTTCGAGTTCTTATAGGGGTTACCCTCATATACTTCCACTTCTCCTAGATCTACTAGTTTTAACAGAATCAAACAAGCATTTAGGTAAGCTTCATAGAGAGCATCGACGTGGACATACTGACCGATGTCTCGAATGTTGCGGATATAGCGGCGTTGTGGATCAAATTTATCTTGACCTGATTTACCGCCGTTTTGCACATTTAACCACTCGTCATATTCAGTCATGTAATTAATATCTGACACGACAGTTTCCTGTCTTTGGGAAATTGTCAGGGAACCGTAGGGAATATCCTTGAGCAAAAACTGAGAAATGTAAGGGCCAACTAAATCACCTGCATAATTACCTCGAAAAAGAGTCTCTGGGGTAATTTTCCCGCCTACCTTTGGCCCCTGAAAATCAGAAAATTGGGATAAATCTGCGATCGCTTCTGCTACTTCTGGACTTTGGTTAAAGTCAGTAAAGTTAATATCCCGCAACAATGCCATCCAGTAAACTTCCGCCGCTTCCCCTGAGTTGAGTGGTGAATCAATGCGGGGTGCTGGAGGGATAGTAATTGCATGACCGTCAGGCCCTTGTAGGTCAAAACCCAGCCCAGCTTGGGGATTAGTCAACTTACGACCTTTGCCCAAAGGAATAGCTTCAAAGTCTTGTGATTTACCACTTTCTAGTGCTTTGAGTAGGGCTTTGTAGGCCTTGGGATCTACTTCACCTAGTTGATTGTGTGGCAAACCTTTGGAGAAGTTAGCAATATAATTAGGTGATCCATCTGCACCCCGATATTCCTGTTCTTCACCATTACAAACATGGTCTTTAATCCCTCTGTTAAAGGCAATTTGGGCTGCTTGACGGCGGATTGTGCGAGATGACTGTTGCCGTTGTTTATTATTTTCCGGCCCAAGTTCTTGACAGTCTGGACAGTCTGGACGACCTGGACGATCTGGACGACCTGGACGTGTTGGACGCTCGTTTTTCATAATGTGAAGTTCCTTGAGAATTTTAATAGAATGAGGCCACAAAACTAATAAGTAGATACGCCTGAAATTCCCGATATGCTTGCCTAGTAGGTCTAACGGGACTGTTTGACAAGATCGGGAAAGTAGATTTATGAAGTCAGATGCTGGAAAATTTCAGTTATTCAGGTTGGATAAGCACAGGTCTTTTCAAACTTGAATAACTTGTGTTTGTTGAACACACCGATATCTACTAATTGCCTGCACAGCATTTCGGAAAAGTTGGGAGATTTTTCCCAAAGTTCCTAAAAACCGCCCCAGAAGGGACGGACACCACCACCCTGAGAAAGATTAAAGCTCCTTAACATTCCGTTACAATAAAGACATCGAGAGGAGTTAAAGCAAATCTCTCGCGTATTAATTCAAAGGTGTACGGCATGAATGGCACAATTCGCGTTGGTAATCTCTTCGGGATTCCCTTCTATATCCATCCGTCGTGGTTTTTAGTTCTGGGCTTAGTAGCTTGGAGTTATAGCAGTGGACTAGCGGCACAGTTTCCCTGGTTATCTGGGGGATTAACTTTAACACTGGGATTGATGACAGCGTTGTTGTTGTTTGCCTCTGTCGTCGCCCATGAATTAGGACATAGCTTTGTCGCCATTCGCCAAGGAATTGATGTCAAATCTATTACATTATTTATCTTTGGTGGCTTGGCTAGTTTAGAAAAAGAATCAGAAACCCCAGGTGAAGCATTTTGGGTAGCGATCGCCGGGCCGTTAGTCAGCCTACTATTATGTGGTGTCTTTACAGTCATTGGTGTCACCACCGCAGCCACAGGAGCAGCCGCAGCTATTCTGGGTGTTCTTGCTTCTGTCAACTTAGCGTTAGCATTGTTTAACTTGATTCCTGGTTTGCCCTTAGATGGTGGTAATATCCTCAAGGCTGCTGTGTGGAAAGTTACAGGTAATCCTTATAAGGGTGTAGCTTTTGCCAGTCGAGTGGGACAAGTATTTGGTTGGGTAGCGATCGCCTCTGGTTTAATTCCTCTATTATTCTTTGGTAGCTTTGCTAACTTCTGGAATTTGTTAATTGGTTTCTTCTTACTACAGAATGCAGGTAACTCAGCGCAATTTGCCAGAGTGCAAGAAAAATTCACAGGCTTAACAGCAGCAGATGCGGTAACTCTCAATAGCCCTATCGTTTCTGCTGATCTTAGCCTCAGAGAGTTTGCTGACCAACGAATTTTAAATAATCAAGACTGGCGACGGTTCTTAGTCACTGATGAAAGCGGAAAATTGGTAGGTGCAATCAATATTGATGACTTGCGAATCATTCCCACAACCCAGTGGTCAGAGACTCAAGTTAGAGAACTCATGAAACCCATAGCCCAAACTACCACAGTGACATCAGATCAACCCCTGTTAGAAGTAGTGCAACTACTCGAACAACAAAAGTTATCTGCACTACCTGTGATTCGTGATAACGGTGTATTGGTGGGAATTTTGGAAAAAACTGCGATTATTCAACTACTGCAAAATCGGACTCAACCAAACCCTGCATAGTTATTACTCTTCACCAATACTCCCTCAGCATTTGGGGGAGTTTTTTTATGAGGAGGTAATGTCGTGTTATCAACCAACGGTTAGACTGGTTAATAATTACAGGGTGAAAGATTCATGATGAGCGATCGCGACTATACATTAATCATTGATAAAAGCGGAAGTATGTCTACCCCTGACCAAGTTGGCGGTAGAAGTAGATGGGAGATAGCCCAAGAATCTACTCTGGCTTTAGCCAGAAAGTGCGAACAATTTGACCCCGATGGCATTACAGTTTATGTATTTTCTGGCAGATTTAAACGCTACGACGATGTGACCTCAGCCAAAGTCGCCCAGATATTTCTAGAAAATGACCCATCTGGAACCACAAATTTAGCCAGTGTACTCCAAGATGCCTTCAATAATTACTTTCAACGCAAAAGTGCGGGTCAAACTAAGCCCAATGGCGAAACAATATTAGTAATTACTGATGGCGAACCCGATGACCGCCGGGCCGTATTTGAGGTGGTGATTCAAGCCACTCGCCAGATGGATAGAGATGAAGAATTGGCAGTTTCGCTCATTCAAGTAGGTTCCGATTCCCAGGCTACAAAGTTTCTTAAAGCTTTAGATGATCAGTTGCAAGGCGTTGGTGCTAAATTTGATATTTGTGATACGGTCACTTTAGATGACCTAGAAGATATGAGTCTCGCAGATGTCTTAATGAACGCGATTACTGACTAATTTTTTGAGTAAATGGAGAATTGAAATGCTGGAAAATCGAGACTATACCCTAATTATTGATAAAAGCGGTAGCATGGCCACCCCAGATCAGAAAGGTGGTAGAAGCAGATGGGTATCAGCCCAAGAATCTACTTTAGCTTTAGCTAGTAAATGCGATCAATTTGATCCAGATGGCATCACTGTTTATTTATTTTCCGGTAGATTTAAACGCTATGAAAATGTGACAGCAGGCAAAGTCGCACAAATTTTTCAAGAAAATGACCCTTCGGGATCTACAGATTTAGCTGGTGTATTAAAACACGCAACTGATGATTATTTTCAACGCAAAAGCGCGGGTCAAACTAAACCCAATGGGGAAATTATTTTAGTTGTGACTGATGGTGAACCAGATGATCGTAAAGCAGTAATGAAGGTCATTATTGAAGCTTCTCGCAAAATGGATCGGGATGAAGAATTAGGTATTTCTTTCATTCAAGTGGGTAAAGATGCCCAAGCTACCCGCTTCTTAAAAGTCTTAGATGATGACTTACAAAGTGCTGGAGCTAAATTTGATATTTGTGACACCATTACAATGGATGATATGGAAGATTTGAGTTTATCGGAAGTGTTGTTGAATGCTATTACGGACTAGGGGCTAGAATGTACCTGGTGTAATTGGGAACTACTATGTATGGATTCTCTTGATAAGCTGTTAGCTCAACTTAAAGCTGAATATGATGAAGATAAACCCACTTTACAACATTCACAGGTGGCTAAATCATTTAGCACCCAAGAATCTAAATCATCATCTTTAATAGATAACCTTTTAGCAGAAGTTCAAGCTGATTTTGCAGTCCAAGATGCAGCTGAAGAGTTAAAAAAACAGCAAGAACTAGAACAAGAAAAAATTCGCCTAGCACAAATTAAAGCTCAACAACTAGAAAGTTTAAAAGTTGAGGCAATAACATGGTTAGAAAATTTAGATTCTTTCTCATCAGAAGGACTGTGGTTTGAAAGATTTGCTCAAGGTTATCCCTCGAAATTAGAGGCGGCTATCGAATATTTACAAAGCAACTCTTAAATTCAAAATATACTCAAATACACTAATCGTTAATTTGCGAAAAGTGTTCAACAGCCCAATTGTGCATAGCATAAAGAATAGGTTTTAAAGTTTCCCCCATAGGAGTTAGTGAATATTCTACCTTTGGGGGGATTTGTGCATACACTTCTCGATGTATGATTCCGTCTTCTTCCATTTCTCTTAGTTGCTGTGTGAGCATTTTTTGGGTAATTCCTGGCAAAGCTCGTTGTAATTCTCCAAAGCGTTTTACCCCAGCTATTAATTCTCTAATAATTAAAACTTTCCAGCGTCCACCAATTACCTTGAGTGTGGTTTCAACTTCACAAGTGAGTCTGCTCTGGTGTTGTAATTCAGCTTTCATAGTTACTTTTGAGTAAGTATCTTACTTTGAAGTGTCTACTTTTTATATTAACTTTAATCGATTTAAATTATATTTAGTAACTTTTTTGATCTTTGATTTTTCCTGAAGCAGCTTATGATTATCAAGAATCTTACCTCCGCGCCATTTTTGGGTATATGGGACTGACAGATCTTACCTTTATCCATGCTGATAATTTAAATGCGGGTGATGAAGCGCGTAACAAATCTCTAGACGCAGTCCATGAAGCGATCGCCCAAGCCGTGGCTAACTGGTAACGTTAAATATGGGGGTTTTCGCAACCCCTCTTATAAGATAAAACTCATTCACACATTTAACCCTATGGTTCAGTCTTCTAATAAACGTATGACCTTAGAGGAATTTCTCGCACTTCCTGAAGGTGATATTACATATGAATTTGTTAACGGTGAAGCTGTACCCAAATATAAAGACAATGAAATGTCTCCTAAATTTTTTCATTCTACGGTACAAAAATATTTACTTATTCTTCTAGACCAATATTTGAATAATCAAGGTCGTGTGGTGGTTGAATGGGCTGTTAAATTAAAACTGGATCATGAAGATTGGATGCCCATACCTGATTTAACTTATATTTCTTATAGCCGTCTTGCTGCTGATTGGTTACAAGATGAAGCGTGTCCTGTCGCACCAGAATTAGTAATAGAAATTATCTCCCCTGGTCAAACATTTGGAGAAATGACTGAAAAAGCCACTGATTATCTTAAAGCTGGTGTTGATCGCGTTTGGGTAATTGATACAAAAGCTAAAACTATAACTATATTTGCATCATCTTCCCTGCCTATGACTTATCGAGGTCATCAAATAATTACTGATGATTTACTACCAACGTTAGAAATTACCCCCCATACCATCTTTCAACGTGCTGGAATAAATACATAAACTCCCAAACCAAAAACGGTAATTGAGAAGAAATGAGTAATTAACCTGAGTGCGGGATAATCTGAAACCTCGATTCTGTGAATACTTACGATATGTTCGCCGCGAGTGAAAGAAGCAGAACGACGTAATTACAAGGGTTTTGGGATTGCTTCCCTTTGCTCCCAATGACAACTTTTATACTGGACATGATATTTAGTTCTTCACCCGAACTGACGTTACTTAAATTTGTAAGGCTTTAAACCAACGACTAACAACTGTGTTAATGGTTTGTTTAATTTGATGTTGGCGATACCATTTTTGAAAAGCCATTTCATACTCTTCACCTTTAGTTTGAAAAGTATTCCAAACATCCAGACCTAATGTTAGTCCACAAAATAATAAAATAGACAACGACCAAGTTAGACCGCCACCAGTCACCAAATCTAGCATGATTAAAAAACCATTGACGATCGCATAATTGCCAACGCGTTTTTTAAATCTGCTGATACGGTAGGTCTTAAATGCCTGCCGCTGCTGGATTTCGCTGCATTGCGATCGCCAGTCCTGTTCCGCCAAATTTAAAGAACTTGGTGATATATCTAACTCCGTAGCAATTTCCAACAGTTGTTCATAAGAAAATTCTTTATTTTGATCATCAGCTTGACGAGCGATCGCTAACTGTAAAATACGCTGTACATCCTCTTGACTATAAGAATAGAGGCTTTTAGGTTCTGTCGTCATAATTATTTTCTCTTAATGTGACTTTTACTAAGAACTTGTCACTGACCAACAATATTGACTGGTACTATCCCTAGACTAACAAATTTAGTCATTAGTCATTGGTTATTAGTCATGGCTAAAAACTTTCCCCAGTCCCTAGTCCTTACTCCCCACACCCCAATCTCCATGACGCAAAGCATAAATATCCTGGATAGCTTGCACCCAACCATTAGAAACAGATTCGAGGATGCGATCGCCTTTTTCTTTAGTTGCGGTTGTAGCATCGCCAATGACACCACTTTTACTGATATCTTTTGTCACCCAAGACACAGGTAACTTGCCCTCTAAACTTAGTAAACTGCTTTGTGTTGGTTCCGGTGGATACTCAGCAACGGCTTGATCCATTTTTACCTGTTCCGGCAAAATCGCCAGCATAATACTAGTTTCCGCATCTCCCGCGTGCATTCCTTGGGCTGCTTCCTTGGGAGTTAATAATTCTTTAGTAATATTAGGCACACGCCAAGTAAACAAGGGAAACACCAAAAAGTCTTCATACTTAACATGCAAATCTCGCGCCGCCATTTGCATCACCTGGGGTTGTCCACCGTGGGAATTCATCAACACCAATTTTCTAAACCCAGCACGGTAAATACTTTCACCCATTTCCATAATGGTTGCTGTCAAAGTTTCCGTACTCAAAGTAATTGTTCCCGGAAAATGCCAATGCTCATTCGATTTACCATAATAAAGAGTAGGTAGAGCATAAGCGGGAATGCTAGCATTCAACTTTTTCAGGGCCTCTCCCAAAACTCCTACACCAATGGCAGCATCGACAATCAGCGGTAAATGAGGGCCATGTTGTTCAATGGCCCCAACTGGTTGAATGATCACCACATTTTCCTTATTTGGCATAGCCTGGATATCAGTCCAAGTGAGGTAGGGAAAAAAGCGTTCTGGGGGAATAAAGCTGTGCATTGTACTACTGTCGCGTCATTTTTATGTTATCGGGATTTGGGAAATGAGGGGATAGGGGGATGGGGTAGATGAGGGAGAGATGAACAACAAAGATGTTGGTACTTACCGAAAGTCTTTCCCCCCTGCTCCCCTGCTTCTTCTTTCCAGTCCCCGGTACACCAAGCAGTAAACAAAAGGACAAAACTCAATGTTGGAAGATAACGGATCTATTCGTACCCTATCTGTGGATATTGGTGGTAGTGGTGTCAAAGCTATAGTTTTGGATATCACGGGTACTCCAGTGACGGAAAGGAAACGTTTAGAGACTCCCCAACCTGCTAAACCAGAGACAATTATCAATGCCATCGCCGTGTTAGCATCTGCCCAAGGTGAATTTCATCGTGTGGCTGTAGGTTTTCCCGGTGTGGTGCGCTGCGGGGTGACGGAAACAGCAGCCAATTTAGATCGAGATTGGATTGGTTTTGATTTGGAATCAGCGTTATCACAACGTCTCCATAAACCTGTACGAGTAATTAATGATGCCGATATGCAGGGGTTTGGCGCAGTTGCAGGTAAAGGTGTGGAATTGGTAATAACTTTGGGTACAGGGTTTGGTTCGGCTTTATTTGTAGATGGCAAATTGGTACCGAATATGGAAATGGGACATCATCCGTTTCGTAAGGGAAAAACTTACGAAGAACAATTGGGACGTGCAGAGTTAGAAAAAATTGGTGAGAAAAGATGGAACAGACGTTTAGATAAGGCGATCGCTTCTTTACAAAGTCTGTTCAATTATGATTACCTTTACATTGGTGGTGGTGAAGCTGTGCGGGTAAATCTTCAGCTACCTTTAAATGTCAAACTCATCCCCAATATTACTGGTTTATTGGGTGGAATTGCTTTGTGGCGAAATTAGAAATTAGCGAGTAAAGGGGTGGTGGGGAAGCAAATACAAGAAACGCCGGAAAAATGCGCGTATTTCTTATCCAGTAGGTATTGTCGGCATTTAACCAGCAATGAGAATTATTTTCTTTTCTCTCCCGCTCCCTGCTCCCCTGCTCCCTGCTCCCTCCCGATTACGGTAAAGTTGCAGATAACCGTGCATCTTCGGAGGAAAAATTCGTGAAAGCAGTTTTAATGACAGCAGCTGGTAGTCCTGAGGTTCTGCAATTACAGGAAGTGGTAAACCCTAGCGTACCTTTAGGAAATACTGAACTTTTAGTCCGCTTAGTCGCGGCTGGTGTGAACCCCATTGACACTAAATTGCGTCAGCGAGGTACTTTCTACCCTGAGCAAATGCCTGCAATTTTAGGCTGTGATGGTGCGGGAATCGTTGAGGCGGTGGGTGCTGGTGCGGAACGGTTTCGCCCAGGGGATGCAGTATTTTTCTGCTATGGCGGTTTAGGCGCCCATCAAGGTAACTATGCTGAATATACAATTGTTGATGAGCGATTTGTGGCACGTAAACCCGCTTCAGTATCTTTTGCGGAAGCAGCGGCTGCACCTTTAGTCTTAATTACTGCGTGGGAAGCTTTGTATGAACGGGGAAGGTTGGAACCTGGGGAACGGGTGTTAATTCATGCAGGTGCGGGTGGTGTTGGTCATGTCGCCATCCAACTGGCGAAACTTAAAGGTGCTTTTGTCGCTACTACGGTGAGTTCTCCGGAAAAGGCAAATTTTGTCAAGCAACTCGGTGCTGATGAAGTAATTTTTTACCAACAAACAGACTTTGTGGAAGCAGCTTTAAATTGGACTGGTGGTGAAGGCGTAGACTTGGCTTTTGACACTGTTGGGGGTGAAACCTTTCATAAAACCTTTCCGGCGGTGCGGATATATGGTGATATTGTGACGATTCTAGAACCAAAGGCTGATACTGTGTGGAAAGCTGCCAGATTACGTAATCTCCGCATCGGCTTGGAGTTAATGTTGACTCCCATGTTAGAAGGTTTGGCAGAAAGTTTACAGCATCATGCAGAAATTCTAGAACACTGTGCAACCTGGATGAATGAAGGAAAATTAAAAGTTCAGGTGAATCATCAATTTCGGTTGGTGGAAGCGGCTAAAGCACATCAATTACTGGAAACTGGCTCTATCGCAGGTAAAATTGTTCTGCTAATGAGTGATGAGTGAGTGTAAAGCAGTTTGTTTAATTTTTGGGAGAACCGCAAAGAATGGCTAAGGGATACGCAGAGGAGGGCCAAGAAATATCTCTGTGTATCTCTGCGTTTAACCTCTGTATGTTTGTGCGTTTTCATTGTTTTATCACTCTTGTTACCTGCTGGGGCAATTTCTACTCAGCCAGAACGGACAGTTTTAACTCTGGAATTATTACAAGAACGAGTCAGTAAACCGACCATCCGCGAAGGTAATTTGACTGTGGATTTGCGGGAAATGATTATTGATTTGCGACCAGAGAATGGGGAATTTCGGGATAATTTTTACCAATTGCTGCGAAAGGAACTGCAAAAATCTGGGACAAAGCCTTTGGGTTTAGATCTGAGTAATTCTCTGATTCAAGGGGATTTTGTCGGGAGTGATTTGGGTTTAAGAACTCCTCTTTATGCCCCAGTTATATCTAGTAAAGAGTCTGCGAGTGTCTATGCACCGATTTTAACTGCCAATGAACAAGAACAACTGAAAAACTTACGTTTGGTTTGTTTACAGTCTCTGGCGATCGCCTTACCTGATTCTAAGGACTGTCGGGCGCTTTTGGGAACTCAGCCGAGTGCATCTAGCGAAATTAGTGTGTTTCGTGGTTCGCTGACGCTGGTGCAAACTCGGTTTAATGGGGAAGTGCGGTTTACCAATACATACTTTTTTCAGGCGGTGGATGCGGAAAATGCTAGTTTTTTACAACCAACTAACTGGAATGAAACGCGCTTTAGTCGTTCTGTGAGATTTACTGGAGCTAAATTTTGGAAATCAACTAATTTTCAGACGAGTGTGTTTTTTGATCAGGCTAATTTTAAGGAAGTGCAATTTCAAGAAAATGTTGATTTCCAAGACAGCACTTTTCAAAAAGTTAGTAAATTTAATGATGCCAATTTTAAGCAAGCAGCTAAATTTAATAGGGTACATTGGCAAGAAAACGCTGATTTTTCTGGGGTGCGTTTTGTTAATCAAGCCCAGTTTACTCAGGCTAATTTTAATCAGTATCTTTTCCTGAAAGAAGCGATTTTTGAGCAAGCTGTGGTTTTTCGAGAAGTACAGTTTAACCAATCTGTAAATTTACGTGGTGCGAGTATTTTTAATCAAGCAGATTTTAGTGATGCGAGTTTTGCTCAAGCGGCTTTTTTAAATGTCCCTGGTTTAACCTTTAATTCTAACCAAGCCAAAATCTTAGGTAATCCTGGTGAAATTGGCAAGATATTTTACATTCCTAGCTTGCAAGGTAATCAAAATATTTTGCGAAATTTAAGCCAAAATTTCCGTCAACAGCAGCAAATTGCCGATGCTAATCAGTTAGAGTACACAAAACAAAAACTGCGCCTGAGAGAATTAAGCCATGTTTTGGTGGATACAAATATTAATAGTGCTACCCGAAAAACTTTGATGCATCTGGGTTTTAGTACGACTCAGACAGAAGCGATCGCCACTCGTCGCCTGATCAAACCGTTTCGGAATAACAATGATTTGTTAAGTTTAGCAGACATCGATTTAGATACATACAACCAACTGAGCGATCGCTTGGTGATTGCGGAACCACTTCCACCAGGCGGGTGGTTACTCCTAGCTGTGAGATGGTTGGCGTTGAGTGTATTGCTACTGTTGAGTGGCTATGGTACCAGCTTTTGGTTAGTGTTTGGTGTGGGAGGCGTAGCGATCGCTTTTTTTGGTTGGCTATTTTGGTTAATAGATCGCTATCGTCGCTTACATCCAGTTCCCATTATTCCTACATATTATGAAACTGTCTGGATATTTGCCGGATTTAGCTTTTTAACACTTTTTAGTTTATTAGCTATTTTTCGCAATGCTGAACATCCTTGGCTGACGCTAGCATGTCTTTTGATGATTATTGTGCCCTTACCAGTAACTTTAATCATCCGACTTTACCAACAAGGACGCTATCACGATTTAATGGATGTTTCTTATTTTACAGAAGACGGTACTTTTCGCCAATTAAGATTGTTGATTGGGCGATTACCTGTAATACCTAGAAATCAAATATTCCGTGAGCGATATATGCATTTGTTATGGAATCGCCGTTGGAATTGGCTGAATTATTACGACTTTAGTCTGAACAATTTAGTCAGGTTAGGCTTTAACGATATTCGACTGCGAGATGAACATTTACCAGGAATTATCGCTACACTTGCTTGGTATCAGTGGAGTTTGGGTGTGCTTTATATTACACTAGTTTTATGGACGCTTTCCCGCACAATCCCCGGATTGAATTTACTAATTTATCTCAAATGATGAATCCAGGAAATACAGTCGTCATCCCATCTTCCAAACTCTTTGTATCTGCGTACCAGCATTTTGATAAGTTAGTACATAGTTTGCAACATTGTAGTTAAAACAAAGAGGGGATTACGTTGAGTCAACATCCAGATGCCATTGCACCCCACGGTGGACAATTGGTTAACCGTATTGCGACGCCCGAACAAAAGGCCGAATTCCTCTCCAAAGCCGACTTTTTGCCGCAAGTGCAACTAGATGAGCGAGCGGTTTCTGATTTAGAGATGATTGCCATCGGCGGTTTTAGTCCACTGACGGGTTTTATGAACCAAGCCGACTATAATCGTGTCGTCAAAGAAATGCGGCTAGCCAATGGTCTTGTGTGGTCAATACCGATTACACTCTCAGTGACAGAAGAAGTAGCATCCCCACTCCAGGAAGGCGAACTGATTCGTTTAGATAACCCCAAGGGTGAATTTATCGGTGTTTTGCAACTCGCGCAAAAGTATATTTATGATAAAAACCTTGAAGCCGTTAACGTTTACCTGACTGATGAAGCAAAACATCCAGGTGTCCAGGTAGTCTATAACCAAGGTGCTGTCAATCTTGCAGGTGACATTTGGTTATTACAACGTGATCCCCATCCTCATTTCCCTACTTACCAAATCGATCCCGCTGCTTCGCGGCAAATGTTTAAAGATCGGGGTTGGAAAACCATTGTCGGCTTTCAAACTCGCAACCCCATCCACCGCGCCCACGAATATATTCAAAAGTGCGCTTTAGAAACCGTTGATGGTCTATTTTTGCACCCATTGGTAGGGGCGACAAAAGAAGATGATATTCCCGCCGACGTGCGGATGCGCTGCTATGAAATTTTGCTAGAACACTATTACCCCGAAGACCGGGTGATTTTGGCAATTAATCCGGCAGCAATGCGCTATGCTGGGCCACGGGAGGCCATATTCCATGCCTTAGTACGGAAAAACTACGGTTGTACTCACTTTATTGTCGGACGGGATCATGCAGGGGTGGGTGATTATTACGGTACGTATGATGCTCAATACATCTTTGATGAGTTTGAGCCTGGTGAATTGGGCATTGTGCCGATGAAGTTTGAACACGCTTTCTACTGCACACGCACTAAACAAATGGCTACAACTAAGACTAGCCCTAGTAAACCAGAAGAACGCGTTCACCTGTCAGGAACCAAAGTCCGAGAAATGCTGCGTCGGGGTGAATTACCACCACCAGAATTTTCTCGTCCCGAAGTGGCGGCAGAATTGGCTCAGTCCATGCAAGTCAAAGTCTTGGCTTAAAACAGTTTGTTAATTGGCAAACACATCAACTTTCAATTTACACTACCGACATCAGCCCTTTAAGCTAATAGCTGATGGGCTGATGACTGATGGTTAATTTTGACATACTCCTTGACCTAAAGGCACAAGGATTATCTAAACCTCACGACTTAGATTTCTGCTTCCTAGCAACTGCCTCCACCCCGAAGGTTTTTCGGTCTTATGTTTGCTCCACAGACTTAAATTCCCGGATGTCCCTCGGTACATAGTTTTCACTTTACCACGTAAAGCCGTGCTAAAAGCACGGGGTTTGAGACCCAGGAGTTTCGATGAAGCGTCGGACTTTTTTACAACGAATTGGTTCCATACTCGCGGTGTTGGGTGTAACTGAAGCCGAGTGGTTGACTTTAAGCGATCGCTATTCCCAAGCTTTGGCACAACCTAGTACACGGAAATTAGCATTATTGATCGGCGTTAATCAGTACCAAAGAAGTCCCTCTTTGAGTGGCTGTCTCACTGATGTCGAACTGCAAAAAGAACTGTTGATTCATCGGTTTGGCTTCCAATCCTCAGATATCCTGACATTAACTAATGAACAAGCAACCAGGAAATCGATTGAAGCGGCTTTTTTAGCACACCTGACTCAGCAAGCTAAAGCTGATGATGTTGTTGTGTTCCACTTTAGTGGCTATGGTACCCGCATCAAATCGGGCAAATTTGTGGATACGGTGCAAAATGCTTTAGTTACAGCGCATGATCGTCAACAACCACAAAATGAAGAAATAGTCAATACCAATTATTTATTAGTAGAAACCTTAGAACTATTGGGGCGATCGCTGCCTACAGAACATGTGATAGCTGTCTTGGATACTAGTTACCATGTGCCTAAGACACCCCAGCCACCAGGATGGCGCATCCGCGCCCGTCAAGAATTAGCAGAAGCACATCTGGCCACAGCAGAATTGGAGTTGCTACAACAACTCAAAAGCAAAAACACAGCCGCTAATACAGGTATTATGCTATCTGCCACTTCAGATCCCCAACAGTTAGCCAGGGAAGTACTATTTTCTGGTTTTAGTGCGGGATTATTTACCTATGCCTTGACACAATATCTGTGGGAAACAACATCAGCAACGACAATTCAATTCAGCCTTTCTCATGTGGGCAGTTTGATGTACAAACTCGGTAGCCAACAGCAACCAGGATTAATCAGTGGGTCAAAAAATCAACAGGGAACTGTCAGCATCCAAAATTTACTTCCAGATCCCCAAGTGGGTGCAGAGGGAGTAATTACCGCCATCGAAGACGATGGGAAAACAGCCGATTTGTGGTTAGGTGGCATACCGCCGCAAGTATTAGAATACTACGGAGCTAATTCCCGCATTACCCTATTAACTGGAGAGCAATTAACATTGCGATCGCGTGCGGGGTTAACAGCAAAAGCCCAAATATCTAGAGTAAAACCAGAAACACCCCTGCAAGTTGGGCAACTCTTCTGGGAAAAAGTTCGAGTATTACCGCGAAATCTCAATTTAACTGTGGCTTTAGATACTGGATTAGAAAGAATTGAGCGCGTAGATGCTACAAGTGCCTTTTCCGGCGTTGCCCATATTTCCACCTTCATGGCGGGAGAACAACCAGCTGATTGTATATTTGGTAAACTCCAAGAAACTCCTAGTCGCTATGGTTTATTTACTCCAGGCGGCGAACTAATTCCCAACACAGTCGGGGAAGCGGGAGAAGCTGTAAAATTGGCAGTGCAGAGATTATTACCCCAATTACCAACTTTATTAGCAGCCAAGTTGTGGCGACTCACAGAAAATGAGGGTTCTTCTCGCCTACCAGTCAAGGCAACTTTAGAAATTGTTAACGGCTTATCATCTCGCGTAGTTATGCAACGCGAAACTAAACGAACTCTGAATGGCGAAAAATCAACCAGCAAATTACCACTAACAGCCCTGAGTAATCCTACTGTGCCTATTGGTAGTAAAATGCAGTATAAATTGCAAAACAAGAGCGATATCCCGATATATTTAATGCTCCTGGGATTAAAAAATCATCGCAGTGCTATCGCCTTTTACCCTTGGACATCCCCGGAAGAATCTACTAGTGCCGACTATAAACCAGTATTTCAACA
This sequence comes from Anabaena sp. CCY 9613, assembly GCF_963920895.1. Taxonomy (NCBI): domain Bacteria; kingdom Bacillati; phylum Cyanobacteriota; class Cyanophyceae; order Nostocales; family Nostocaceae; genus Anabaena; species Anabaena sp. CCY 9613. The sequence continues at coordinate 138,671 of NZ_CAWUDE010000008.1, read as the reverse complement.
AGTAATAATTGCTCCAGGACAGACAGTTATATTACCAAAAAGTTTTATCGCTTCTGAATGGATGATTCCTGGGCCAGCTTACGAATGCGAACACCAAATGATTCTCAGTATTGCTCCCTTTAAAGAAACCTTGAAATCTTTAGAAACCTCTAAGTATCCGATTACAGACCAAAGACCATTTGGTGCATTAGTGAATCCTTTAGAAATTGCCCAAGCACTACTCCAAGATTTACATAACACCAGTACAGCCAAATATGATACTAATAGCAATAATTCTACTGACTCTTATATCTTAGATGTGAAGTCTTGGGCCAGTTTCAACTTTGATTTTCAAGTTGATTGAGCATCTTAGTCCGGGCAAAAAATAGGTATAAATTGCAAAAGTTGCCCCGACTTATTAGCCTAGGCAACTTCTGCTACACCCCTTGCACAATAAAAAAGATACCATTTTCCCAAAATGTCTGTCTGCCAAATTGCCACAAACCCATATTTTGCTGACAATCATGCTAAATATTCGTCTCTTGAGCCGTGGTATGATTTTATCCGAACACTCGGATAAATACTAGAAATTTCGCGCCTGTCTTATGTTAAGTCCTGTATTAACACTCAGTATCTTTCAAAAACAACCCGATCCTCAAGCATTTTCCGCAGGTCAAATCATCTTTGAAGAAGGACAGGCTGGAGATTGTATGTTTGGTATTTTAGACGGAGAGGTGGAAATATTAGTCAATGGTAAAATTGTAGACAAAATTGGGGAAGGTGAGGTTTTTGGCACAGGTGTTCTAGTAGGGATCAAAGCTAGAACTTATACAGCGATCGCTAAGACTAACTGCAAACTTGCGTTCGTAGATGAGTCAGGGTTTCTATTTGCTGTTCAAGAAACACCTATGTTTGCCCTCAAGGTGATGAAAAGTTATTCCGAACGTCTGAGTCGCTTGCAACATAAGTTCTAACTCCATGTCTATCTGTAGTAGTGCGATGCACGAGTGTGGCAAAGTTATACTTGAAATAAAAATAAATTTAAGCTTTAAGTAACAGTGCGATCGCGCAGCTTAATGAAGTTATCGCCAGGCTAAACCATGACTGAGCAAAATGATACTCAACATAACTCAGTTGATTCTCAGCAAATTAGTGAAACAACTGATCATGCGGTGACTAAATCAGATCATGCTTGGTCGAGCCGCATTGAGGGAATCTGGAAGCAAGCTACAAAAAACTTAGTTAACCTCATACCCGTAGAACAAGTGACACAGACCATTGTGCAGTGGTTCAGTGTCAGTGAAGCCGAAATTGCCGAGATTTTAGACACAGTTCGCTCAGAATTACCCACCACAGAAGCCTTGCTGATTGGTAAACCCCAAGCTGGTAAAAGTTCAATTGTCAGGGGTTTGACGGGAGTTTCTGCCGAGATTATTGGTCAAGGATTTCGCCCCCATACCCAAAATACCGAGCGTTATGCTTATCCTTCTAATGACCTACCTTTGCTGATTTTCACGGATACCGTAGGACTAGGAGATGTCAACCAAGATACGCAAATAATCATTCAAGAATTAATTGGTGATTTGCAACAATCGAGTCGCCGTGCCAGAGTTTTAATTCTCACAGTGAAAATCAATGATTTTGCGACTGATACACTGCGACAAATTGCTCAACAACTACGTCAGCAGTATCCCGATATTCCCTGCTTACTAGCGGTTACCTGCTTGCACGAAGTTTATCCCCCAAGTATTGTTGATCATCCTGATTATCCACCAGACTATGAGGAAATTAACCGAGCTTTCGCCGCCATTGAGCAAGATTTTACAGGGCTGTGCGACGGCTGTGTTCTCATTGACTTCACTTTAGAAGAAGATGGTTACAATCCTGTTTTTTACGGCTTAGAAGCATTGCGGGATTCTCTAGCCGACTTACTCCCAGAAGCAGAAGCCCGGGCAATTTATCAATTATTAGATGATGTCGCTGGTAAACAACTAGGCGATGTCTACCGTGATGCTGGACGGCGTTATATTTTACCATTTGCTGTGATGGCAGCGGCCTTGGCGGCTGTACCTCTGCCATTCGCCACCATGCCAGTTTTAACTTCCTTGCAAGTATCAATGGTGGGTTTGTTGGGAAAATTGTATGGACAAACCTTGACTCCATCCCAAGCGGGAGGTGTTGTTAGTGCCATAGCGGGAGGGTTTTTAGCCCAAGCTGTAGCACGGGAGTTAATCAAATTTGTGCCTGGTTTTGGTAGTGTCATTGCTGCTTCCTGGGCTGCTGCTTATACTTGGGCCCTGGGGGAAGGTGCTTGTGTGTATTTTGGTGACTTAATGGGGGGCAAAAAACCTGACCCTGAAAAAATTCAAGCAGTCATGAAAGAAGCATTTCAGAAGGCCCAAGACATGTTTAAAGGCATCAAAAAATAGAAGATTTACTTTCTATAGCTTGCACAAACGCCTCAAACTGACCATCAGGTGTCCATTGAATAGCGCCATCGTCTCTAGTAAAAAATAGTTGTGTCTGGTGTTTACTCAATTCAGATAAGGTTTTGGCATCAAGATTAGCAGCAGAGGCGATGGCCACCTGTGGCTGTAGTATCTCTACTAAATCTTTCAAAGACTGGGGACTACACCACAGCACTTGGGGACGAATTAAATTCCCTGTCTTAACTAGCTGTTCCACTTCTCTAGACTTGACATTCCCCACGAGGAGCCAATTCTGACCTTGAATCTGCATTTGTAAAATAGGCAACTGCTCATTAATTAATTGAGTAATTACCGAACCTGTATTTATAGTTTGACCGGGTGCTAAAGGTTGGTAGATGCCTTTTTGTTTTTGGACTTCTTGTTGAATTATTTGAGTAGCAATGGTGCCTTGGGGATTGGGTGAATATTCATAAAAATTTTTAATTGACAGACCTTGTAAAAGTTCCAACCAAGCATTACTTTCTTGATTATGAAAATTACTAGCGATCGCCCAATCAATTTGATTCACACCCTGCTGTTGTAAAAACGGTAAGATGGTGAATCTTCCAGTACCCTCATCGCCACTATTAATCAAGGTTACTGTTCCTCGGTCTTGAATCACTATCACGGGTTCGGCCCCAGTTGCTAAGACTGTAATTCTAAATAATGTATTTGCCGAATGCCACATGGGAACCAGCACCAAACCAATGGCAATAAAACTCGCAAACCACCACCGTTGCTGCCACCAACGCATCAGCCAAACTAAGATCACCAGTGCATATATGGCCAGTAACTGCCACACAGATATACTGCCTACAGCCAAAGAATTACCCGGCAAGTTACTGAATAATTCCACTAACTTAATTAACCAATCAATAGGGAAGTGTAAAACTCCAGCTACAGCACTGCCAGCTTCCGGCCAAATTAAGGCGGCGATCGCACTGGTAATGCCACCGATACTAATCATGGAAATCAAGGGTGTGCTAATAATATTCAGTAACAAACCATAAGCAGGTACAACCCCAAAGACAAACAATTGCAGGGGTAACGTCCAAATAATTGCCGCCAGAGGGACAGCAACTAAAGAAGCCATAGCCAGTGGTAACCAATCTAAGCGTTTAACTAGGGCGGGAACTGTAACAATTAACCCCAAAGTTGCTAAAAAACTTAATTGAAAGCCTAAATCCCAAATCCATAAAGGGTTAACTAGTAATAATAAAGTTGCCGCTAATAGCAAAGAGCCAAATTGTTTAACCTTTCTTTTTAATAGTAAACCAACTAACGCCGCAAAACCCATAATTACGGCTCGCAGTACCGAAGGTTGAAACCCGGTTAAACTCAGGAAAATTAATAACCCTAAACAGCCAAAGGTAAATTGTGTCCCCTTAGATGCACGCCTAGTCAACTGTAAAATCAAACCCAAAACCAAAGAAGTTTGAAACCCGGAAGCTGCCAAAGTATGAGCCAATCCAGCTTTCACAAACAAATCGCGGATATCGTAGGGTAAATCAACAGCTTTGCTACCCAACACCATTGCACTCACCAACGGCCCTTCGGGAACACCCAGCCAACGAACTTGCGATCGCACAATTCGCTGTCGAATTTGCCACCATCCCCATTTACGCTCTTCATCCGCATCTAAAATATTTATTTGCCGTCCAGTCAAACCTGCAAAAGTTCCTTCTTGCTGAAGAAACTTCTGAAAATCAAAAGCCCCAGGATTTGACGCTGTTCTCGGCTTATACAAAACTCCAGTCACATCAATTTGTTGCCCAGGGTATAACCCGGTAACCTGAAGCATCGGCACTGTTACATACAATTTACCCGTGACTCCTTTAGGGACATCTGCCGGGCCTTTGTCGTTTTTTACCTCATCCAGTTGAGTTGCTGCCAACCAAAATTGACCACGCTGGCTGCGAGTCAACCGGGGATTACTGACAACTTCGCCACGCACAATTACCAATTGCTGTTGATTATTATTGCCTGAAGCCAGCAATGCACTAATATCTTTCTCTCCCGGTTGTGGTATCCGCCATTGAAAATATAAAGTGGCTAATAACCCTACTAAACCAGCAACAAGCCATACTCGTGGATGGGGAGTTTGCCAAGTGTGAGGTACTGTCTTAGTTTTATTACCACCGTTTTCCGGTGTTTGCACAAATTTCCCTGTTCTGCGCCTGATAGACAGAATTGCTCCTACTATCCCTAAACCTAAAATCCAGAAGCCACCCCCAGGAACTGCTGTCAACAGTAATCCTAAAATAAAACCAAGACAGATCACCACACCACTTGTTTGAATCATAAATAACTCGTTAATAAACCTATTTGTTCGTAATCAGCGGCTCTAGCACTGAAAATCCTTGTCCTGAATGCTAAACCACTCACCACAAGCTTCAGCAAATAAATTCACTGTTGTTTAAAAATAACTAGAAAAAAATAGACACAATTATTGTGCTTGTTAGTGAAGTATAGTTTATCGGATTTTTACAACCAAAGCCCGTATCAGTGTCGGTAGGCTGTCAATTTAAATAGCTTCCCCATATTCAAGGGTGTACATGTCTGGTTCTTCATTGAGAAAATCAAAAGTTCCACTAATATCAGCAAGTTGCATTAATTCAGGGGTAGAAGGCTGTGATGAATCGGAAAATAGTCTTGTTTCTACAAGCGATCGCTCTTCATCAGAAAGAGATAGGATAATTTGCAATAGTGATTCTACAAGTTTAGGATTCATTAAACTACTATCGATAGTAAATGTTGAAAGGGCGGGCAAGATGCCCACCCTACAAGACTGAATAAAATAGTTGAGGTTATTCTGAGGTTTGCCAAAAGAAAGGATAATCTTCTGGTGTAGAAGAAAGCCCTGCTTTGACAGGGTTTTGTCTGATGTATTCCCAAAATTGTTGAAACTCTTGCTCATTCCTAACAATACGGTCATATCGTTCATTTTGCCATACTATTCCTATATGATTCATCACTTTAGGGATTTGTTTAGCACTATAACTTTTAATGCTATTCATGATGCTACTCAATGACCAATAATCCTTTTCAGACTTCAGTAGAGGTTGAATGAGTAAATGTACATGATTTGTCATTACTACTAAGACAAATATTTGATATCTTTTGTTGTTAAAAAATAGGCAAGAATTAAAAGCTATTTCTCTAGCTTTTAAATTCAGTTCTAATTTTTCCCAAGTATTAAAAGTAATAAAGTAAACTGCTCCATCTAATTCCCAATGAGGCAATCTTCTGTGATAAATTTTAAATCTCGACTCTAGCATTATATAAAGATATTATTAATTTCTCCTGTAGGGTGGGCATCTTGCCCGCCCTATCTTTATAGTTCCCATGAATGAAGAAACAATTTTAATATCCAAAAAAATGCTCCATCAGAAGACAGAGGATTTTAATTATTTACGCTAACAGACGCTGAGGAAAGGGTTTCCGTACTGACAAGTAACTTATAAAAATGAATGAATTAATTCATTAACTTGAACTTGCAGGTTGTCTCTAAATTGTTGTACCTGTTGATAAATTGCCGCACGTCCTTGGACTAAGTTGACTCGTTGTACAGGTTGAATAAAGTAACGCAGACGAGTTCTCATAGCCCAAACTCCCATAGAGGGAAATATCATTAAAATGATGATAAATGGCGAGAGGGGCAAGAAAGGTAATTTAAATAAACGTTGCAATCTCTGAAGATTTACTGTCCAAGGATGTAAAGATTCGCTACCAATGCACACAACTGGGACAATGGGAACTTGATAGCGATCGCTCAATTTCATAAAGCTGACATTAAACTTTTGCAACTGATAACGTTGACTCCAACCTTTCAGGGGGCCACGCACTCCTTCTGGTGCATAAACGAGAATTTTACCTTGTGCCATTGCGGCTTCAAAATCACCTAACTCGGCGCGTACCCCACCTAAAACTTTTGACCATTGAGGTGGTAACCACCACACCACCCAAGGATGTTCAAATAATGATGCTTCTGCTATGGGTTGCACTATCCAGCCTTGGGCTTCTCCTAATAAATAACTCAAGGTGATAAAATCCCAGGGAAAACACATCCCTGCGTGATTCATGGCTACAATTACTGGCCCTGTAGGTGGCAAATTTTCGCTTTGTTGCAACTCTCCGCGAAAATAATATTTAACGATGAAAGCCAGAATTTCTTGACTAAAGGCTTTTTGATATTGAGGGTTAAAATCGCTAACGTCTTGTCTGGGTAAACGACAACCAAGACGCAACCACCGATTAAGTAGCGCTAAATAAAATCCCCCAGGAATTAAAAATAATACATATTCTAGCCAATTCCAACCATCTGGATCGGCGTGATAATGCTGCCAGTGTCGGTTAAATAAAATCAGCCAGCCAGGAGGATACCATAAACACAACCAGTCAAACCAGCTAAATCTATAACCTTCATCTGATGTTTTTGTCTGTTGAGTGCTGAGGATGTTTTCAGCATGTTGATGAATCACAAGCACTGAGTAGACTACACAACAATTATATTTATATATATTGTGCTGATTTGTATCATACTCAGGGATTAAGTTTTAGTTTTTGATTTGAAAAATTGTCCTCCAGGTTTGAGCTATCAAGATAACTGCTGTCTCTACATGTACCTTACTAATTGCACCCGGTAACGATCTTTTTTGGTCACGGCAATTTCTCCAACTTCCAAACGTCCTTTACCGCGAATAGCGATTAAGTCGCCTGATTTCACCTGAGAACTAGCTTGAGTGACTTCCTTCCAATTGACGCGCACATCACCACCGTCGATGAAATTTACCATTTTGCTACGGGACATACTAAAACCAGCGGAGGCGATCGCATCTAACCGCAATGAAGCTTCTACTGTGGTTAATTCTTTTTTCTTCGGTTCCCTAACCTTTAACTCACTGATGTCAATTTGTTGAGTTTTTACCGGCACCGATCGCACTTGTTGCAGACTCATAGCTAAAAATTCAGCCAACTCTGGGGCGACGATAGCCTGGGCCCCGCGTTCTCCCAGCACAATGATATCTCCGGTCTTTTCACGGATAATACCTGTACCCAGCATGGCCCCTAAAAAGTCGCGGTGTGTAGCTGTATCAAACAAGAAATTCCCAGCTATTTCTAAAGCTAACAGGGCCACTTGAGATTGATCTAAGGGTAATTCAGAACGGGCGATGGCAATTCGTTGGCGTTCTGCTTGTGGATAGCCACCCCAGGCGACTAATTGTACTTCTGTTAACCGACTGAACACCCGTTGAATTTCTGCTAATTCTGGCGGTGACAAAAAATCTGTCAACACTACTTCCCAAGTTTTAATGGCTTGTTCTGCCTGATCAATGACACGAGCTACACTATCTCGATTTTCAACACCCTTTAACAGTTCTTCTCTTGGCAACATGCTTACAAATTATGAGTTATCTTTTTTCAGCTTTGATTTGAGAGTTCATTTGCTGAAACTGGAGGCATCTCAGTAAGAGAAATAATACTTACTCAAGGCAAAACGCTCTGTCGATAGCACTTCAAGTGATGCTTGTCTCCGCGTAACCTTGGATATTTTCTGGGTCAAACTGACGTAATATTCGGGTAGCTTGCCGAGTCAGAGTTTCTGAACCCTGAACTACAACGATGTATTTACCCATATCTAAGCGATTACGATAGGGTAAAGCATCACCACCTCCCAAAACTAAACCTACTCCCCCACCAACAAACACACTACCCATAGCACCACTAGCAGCCCCTAAAAGTCCGCCAACAATATGATTACCAATTTCACCAGCCCAGGCAAAGGTATCTAAACCTGTAATCAGGCTGAAGGTAAACCCAGCGAAAAAGCCGAAAGGTATCAACCAGTAGGACATTAGCTTTGCTTGCTTTTTAGCTTGTTCCTTGGGGTCAATCAAACCGAACTCATCAGCAGTTTTATAACCTCTACCGAGAATGGTACTATCGATGGCTTGTTTTTCTAAAGCTAAGTAAGCTGCTTCGGCTTGGAAGCGGTCTGGTAATACAGCAACAAGGTAATTCATTGATGGAATAGTAGTTATCTGATAAAAGTTTGTCTTAATTAACAGCTTATCAGTCTAGGGTTGATCAATCCTGTACCTAATTTCAGATGGACATCTAACAGGAGGAATACTTCATAGGCGATCGCTAACCTCGATATGTCTACCCTGCCTTCATCTGTAGGTACATATCAGAAAAATAGTTATTTTGCAAGATTATTGTTATACTTATTTACATGACACATAATTTAAACTTCAAATCTCCTCAGCTATTTAGCCCTGTCGTTTTCAGTTCTGAGTTTAATAGCTTTAAGAGTATCAATGCTTCCCAAGCCTGGTCTTTATTCTTTACAGGTGGTAGAGAAGATAGAAAATTAGATTCTAACCCTCGAATAAGTCTGCTTTTTACTAGTGTTTTACTAGCGCTTGGTATTTCCGGATTTGCCAGAACACTGATTCTCCGGAGTTTCTTTCCTGCTTAAGTACTGAACTAGTAGTTAATACTATGTCTTTTTTGAACCATCAAGAAATTGGTGGTTCAAATTATTAAGTAAAACATTAGCCTTTAAAATATTAGAAAAAAAATTCATCTAAAATTTGACAACTTAGCCTAGGAGAATTAATGTTAGACTTCAATACCTTAACGGTATTTTCCAGCACTTACTGTATTGGTATTTGTGCCTTTCTTATTCCCGCCAACCTAATTGCTACCTCGTTGACAATAGGATTCACATTATCATCTCGTCCAGCTATCGAGGTTTGGCGAAGTGCAGCAATTGCCAGTATCTTTGCTTTATTAATGATACTTCACGTATTCGCTTGGTTCATGATTGGAGTTGTCATGGCTCCAACCTACATTTTATTGGCACTGGGAAGCATCTGCTTGTTCGCCAATTTAGGAGCGATTATCTTACAACAAATAGGGAAGAAAATCCTCCTAAGCGACGAAACCCGCTAAGAGCAGAGAGTTTTTATAGCATTCATAAATTAGCATTCAGAACTTTTGAGTGCATCTAGAGGTTCACAAAACTCATTAACGCCTTGCTTAAGAACATATATTAAAATCGGTGTTGCTAAAGGCTGAGGGAATGCCGGCATTGATTGGAGATGTGCCATCATCCCCACAAGTGAATTATTGAGTAAATCTGACCGATATTCTTGCTCACAAATCACCACCCGCCATCTTCTGGCCATAGCATCTAACCACTCTGAGTTAGTCATCCCTGGTTCTTGACCTACGCGGATAGCGAGGGTCATGGCTGCATCTTCTAAATCGCCGTCGCAATCCTCAATTAAATCCAACGCTTCCATAGCACTGGGATAGTCTGCTAATTGAGAGCGAAATAGGGCAATTTCCTGGGATGTAACTGTAGTCATAAAATCTTCACAAGCTAAGTATGGGAATACTCAGATATGGTAGTCGAATATATTCCACTTATAACAGGGAACAAACTTGAAAGTTTCTAAGCATCTGGAGTTTGATCAATAAAGACTATTGGTAAATTAGTCAAAAGTTTTAGCCTATAATCATTTTCCTTTAAATAAGTACTAATGACCAATGACTCATGACTAATGACTAATGACCAATAACTTATTCAGTAAATGCCCTAGAGGTGACAGCACGTTGTAACTGAGCCAAAGCGCGGTTGTAATCTAAGATAGCGGTGATGCGATTACCTTCGGCTCTTGTGAGGTCGTTTTCGGAGTTAATCACATCGGTTTGAGTACCTACACCGGCTTGGAATCGCAACCGAGCTAAACGGAGTGCTTCTCTAGCTTGTTCTAAAGCAGCATTGGCTGTTTGCACGTTTTCCAAATTAGCTTGCTGGGTAGAAAAAGCTTGCTCTACTTGAAAACGGATTTGGTTACGTTGTTCACTAAATTGAGTTTCTGCGATCGCCACATTGGCTTTTGCCTGAGATGCCCTAGATCTGGCTGCTCCCCCATCATACAAATTGAGGCTGGCCCGGACTCCGACAGAGTAACCATCGCTAATGCCAACACCGTCATCAAATTGATCTAACAGGTTGTAACTAGCAATCAAGCTGACTTGAGGCCCTAGAGATGAAAGTGCCTCTCGCCGCTGTTGTTCACTGATATTACGTTGTGCCAATTGTTGTTGCAATTCTGGGCGATTTTGAAATGCTAAAACAATGCTACTTTCTAGGTCTTGATTCCACAAACCTGCTAATTGTACTGGATCTGCGGCACTAATATTGGCCGATTGTGGCAAACTTAAGCGCAACGCTAAACGCCGCCGGAAAATTTGCTGCTGGGAGAGGCCATTAGTCAGTTCTTGGGTAGAGTTGGCTAAATTTACTTGCGATCGCAAGACATCAAACCGCGTACCTACACCAGCTGCTTCTAAGGCTTGAGCATCACGTAAACTAGCCTGGGCGTTCTCCACAGATGATTGAGCAATCCGTACTTGTTCATCAGCTTGTTGCAAGTCGTAATATTCTGTGGTGACATTCAACCGAATTTCTTCAGATTGACGCTCTACAGCTAATTCATCAAATTTTACTCGTTCTTCCGCTTGCCTGATGTTGGCTTGTCGTCTGCCCGAAGTGAAGATGTCATAGGTGAGTTGTGCTTGACCACTAAATCCTGTACTAGATTCAGCACTAGGCGATGGAATACCTGTTTGTTGTTCTTGTTGTCTTAACTGTAGGTCAGAGCCGGCAGAGCGACTACGAGTGACATCAGCACTCAGTCCTACATTAGGCAATAATGCTGCTTGTGCTTCACGCAGAGCGGCTTGAGAACGTTCTAACTCCAATAGCGACACTTGCAAATCCCGATTGTTACGCTTGGCAATTTCTAATGCTTGTGCCAAAGTAATCGGCTGATTTTCTTCCAGTGTCACTTCCTCTGGTTTAGTCGGAAATTGTAGAGGATTTGCATCAGGAATTAAGTTTTCGGGAATTGGCACTGCTCCTGCTGGAGCAAATTCCCTAGTTTCTGGTTGAGTTTCTGGTTGCTGAGGCAATTGTCCGGTATCAGCTGGGTCCGAAAATTCCTCTGATTGCTGTGGCGTAGGAGTTGCTTCCCAAATAGTCTCTTCAGGGCTGGATATGCTGTCAGGAGTAAAGTTATAACCCTGAACTACCCGATTTCTATTCAGATTTTGAGGTCGGCAACTACTGGCAAGCAAGGATGCAGAAACCAATGTACTATTGTGCTTCTGTGCCTGGGGGCAATTGTTCGCTGCTAGTAAATTTGCTGCTCCTGTACCTCTAACCGCAGTTGGTAAAACTTTCGATAACGGAGTTACAGAATTTGTTGATGATACTACTGGTTGTCGTAAAGCAGACAGAGAAAAACTAGCTTTCTGATCAACATCTGGTGTAGCTACAGCCGTAGATGCAACTATTTGTTGCTCAGAAGTATCAATGTGACTTTGTTGTTGACTAATTTTAAAATCTTCATCTTCTGAACGTTTAGCAGATTTTAACTTAGCCCTGAGATGGGAAAATTTACCTTCGTCTTTTTTAGATATTTGTTCTCCAAATATCCCAGTAGTTCTTGTTAAGACTACTAGGTTACTCTTACTACTTGAAAGCCGTAAATTAAGTGGAGTCAACCCAGGTTTGGGTACTATATCCGGAAAAATCTGTCTTGTACTATGAGGCAGTTGGGTATTAATATGATCTGCAAACAAGGTTCGACTATCAGTAGCAGTCAAGACATCAGGAGAAGACGCCAGATGTACCTCACTGACTGTCCCAGCCAAAGCAGGCTGGGTTGTTAATACCGCTGCTGTGACACCAGGTAAGAAACTATGGAATAAGTATTGTCCTTTCACCGCATCCCCTCACACAAAAATCAATCTAGCGGCAGAAACCCCTTCTTCTCCACAGAATATAACACGATCCTAAATTTAGAAATGAATATATCATGACACTAAATTTAGGAATCAGCACTCGGTTTATTTTCAAAGCGTTGAACTATGCGCGAAAGTTCCGCCTTTTCGTCGACACTCACGCGGCTAGGAGCGCCACTGACAATGCGTTCGTAATTTCGGAAAGAATCTCTAATTTCTGGGCCGTCAGCAGTAATATTGTACTCACGGATACCTTTGTCATGCCACGAACCGCGCATTTTAAATACATTGATGGCTCGCGACATTTCCCCACGAATTTCTACGTACTGTAACATCAAAATTGTGTCAGTAATTGTAGAAATATGGGAGTCAGTAATCGAATGAGAACCCATAAATTGGTCAGTTGTATTGGTAAAAAACCCAGTTATTTCTTCTTGCTTGGCATAACCAGTCACGCCGATAACGAACTGACGAAAAGCGTTATTACTTACGCCTCTAGCTAGTGCTGATAAAGAATCAATGGCAATCCGCGCAGGTTTAAAAACGGCAATTTCTGATTTAATAATTTGTAGGTGATCTTCTAAACCAGTTGATTCAGGATAGGTACAAATAATTTTCAGTAACCCTTGACGCTCTAATTCCTCAAAATCAATTCCCCAAGAAGAGGCATTGCGCGATAATTGGGCGCGTGATTCTTCATAGGCAAATAATATGGACTGTTCACCATTGACGCAGCCATTTTGGAGAAATTTGCTTACCAAAAGCGTCTTACCAGTACCAGTGGCTCCCGTGGCTAAAATAATCGAATCTTTAAAAAAACCACCACCACACATTTCATCTAGGGTCTTTACCCCAGAAGATACTCTGACATTAGATGACCTTTGGGTTAAACGCATTGCTCCCAAGGGGAAAATATTCACTCCTTCATTGGTAATTGTGAAGGGATACTCACCTTTCATGTGAGTTGTACCGCGTAACTTGAGGATTTCAATTGTCCGGCGGCGACGTTCTCCTTCTAAAACGTTGCGGACAATCACCACATTATCAGACACAAATTCTTCTACCCCAAAGGAAGCCACAGAACCATATTCTTCGCTTCGTTCAGTGGTAATAATTGTCGTGACATGCAGTTGTTTCAAACGTGCTACTAAACGGAAAATCTCCCGGCGCACTACTCCCATCGCTTCGTACTGCTGAAAGACGGCTGTAATTGAGTCTATGGAAACTCTTTGGGCTTTGTACTTGCGAATAGCATATTGCAAGCGCTCAATCAGTGCCGAAAGGTCGAAGTTACCAACAATATCTTGACCTTCTGGGTCGGGGGATGCATCTAGTATAAATAATTTGCCTTCATCTATCAGGCGTTGCAAATTCCACCCAAAAATATGGGCATTTTTAATAATGTCACTGGGAGATTCTTCAAAGGTAACAAATACTCCCGGCTCATCAAAACGGGTAATACCATTATAGAGAAATTGCAGAGATAATAAGGTTTTGCCTGTACCAGAAGTGCCACTCACTAAAGTAGTTCTACCAACAGGCAAACCACCATGACTAATATCGTCAAAGCCCTCTATCATCGTGCGAATTTTTTCGATGCCACCAATTGATGGATTATTCGGTGCTGCTTGGTCTTTTTCGCTCATTGCTTCATAATAAATGGGTAGTAAACCCAGTTTTTATATTACTCAAGTTGCTACTTTGTCGTCAAAATTATGTTAAAGATGATTTTATTCTTCCCAATCTTCTTCGCTCAGTTCTTCATAAAGTAAATCTAATCCAATCAACACTCTTTCTCTGTCTGATAGATCACCAATTATTTTGCGAACAGGTGGCGGCAAAATTTTAGACAATGTTGGCGTAGCTAATATTTTATCTTCTTCGGCTAGCTGTGGGTTCTTCAGCACGTCAATTACCTTCAAAGCGTAAACACCTTGAAATTCCTGTTCTAAAATATTTTTGAGTATTTTTAACGCTCTTACTGAGTTGGGTGTATTCCCTGCTACATAGAGCTTGAGAACATAAGTCTTCCTTGCTTTATTCATATAAGGTAAAGCTAAATGTGAAAATGAAAATACAGGTTTATCAAATGAATGCAGCGGAATTGTATCCGTTAATTGGCATCATTTTAACTATGATAAATTTAATTTATTTAGAAACAGAACATCTATAGCGTTCGCAGAGGTGCGCTAGGATATCTATAAGTGTTAGACGATAATCCATTAAAGCTTCATCACTCCTACCTTCTAATCTTAGCTGATTGGAAAACTCTTCAATTAGTTCCATGTGAAATTCAATAATCTGGGGCACAGGAATATTAGCACAAAATACTGCATTGATAAATTTATCAATTTGTTCTTTCAATGTTTTGTCTGTAGTAAAGTAATTTATAAGAATCTGGCGATAATCTGATTTGAGTTGTTGCAATAATACCTGCTGATCAACTTGAGTCATGTGGGGAAAGAACTGCTGTGATTTTTGCCTTTGACATGCAAACACATAAAAATATTTATTAGTGAAATTTTCCTTAAGATATTGTTGCCACCGATGCAGTAAGTAGTAAATTTTAGCAGTAGCAACTATAGGCGATAACCAAAATTCATTTTGGTTGTACTGTCTATAACGCCACATCTGCCCACTCAATCTTGGTTTAGTCGCTAACTGAGTTGGGTTATCTAAATTTTTCTTAATATCTGTGGGAACAATCAAGATGGGTAGTAACATCTATATGTAGTAACATTTGTATACTTATATATTTTATTAACCATCCTGACCAAGATTTAGTGAACTAATAGGTTAAGGTCACATTTGTTGATTCTGACTGGGTGTTGAGGAAAGTTACAAGTTCAAGCTGAAATCACACGGCGTGTCAACAGCTAGTTTACACATGAGAACTTCACAACATAATGCAATTTAATCAGCGCTAGGATGGAGACAAGTTGCTGATCAGGTGTTCTTGGTAAATGTAGTTACATTACTTAATTGATGATTCGCATATGCATATCTCCCTAGATACAGATCCTTTTATTTCTCTTGTTGATAAGATACTTAAACTAACTTAAAGTATCGTCGCATTCTAAATCATTATAATTCCTCAAGGTTCTAAAGCGAATCTTTGGGGCCATAATTGTTTTAGTTGTCACTTATCGAAGAGAAGTTTCAGCACCAGTAGAACACTGACAATGATCTTCCCCCAAAATTCAAAGTGGCAAAGACGATCACTGCTACTCCCAAAACGAGCAAATCTAATCAGCGGTGTATCTTGAGAATCAAGTTAATTGTTTCAATGGCGTTGAAGCTGTAACAAGAATCGCTTAAATGAGTCTTCTGCAAGGATATTACTTCAGGTGTAAATACTATTTGCCGCAATGCTGATGGTGCAGCCCGCAGGTTTCCCCAAGAAGAATGACCCCCAAAGCCTTATGTCAATGCTACAGTACCCGCTTTATGACTTTCTAACAACCGTACCCAACTGCGTAGAAACCAGCACTCTGGCAATGGTGCTGGAGATTTTTGAGCAGGAGCAGTGCGATCGCTTAGTAATATTGAACCAGCAGCAATGCCCTTTGGGATTGGTGTACTCTGCCCGATTAACCCAAAAATTGTTGGCCACATCTGGTGAAGAACTAGATGATAATTTGCAGCAGCCATTATTAATTTGGGATCAAACTATTATTGAGCCATTAAAAACAATACCAGCAACTTATTGTATAGATCAATTACGGCGACTTTTCAGTTACCAACAAACACAAAAAAACAATAACTTAGATTGGGCGCTGATAGATACAGATGGTACGTTTCTGGGGCTACTGAATAGCGCCCGGTTATTAAAATTATTGGCCAAGGAAAAATTAGGAGTTAATGCAGAGGGAAAGCGCCCTGCATCTGCCAAAAGAAATTCTCCAGAGCCTATCAACAACTCCGGTAAACCAGTGAAAACTCACTGGCGATCGCGTCGCACTCATCAACGCCAGTCAGTAGGGAATCAACCATTAATACAATTATTGGAATTACTACCTTGGCCTTTGATGTTGCAAAGGGGATCAGGTGAGGTAGTAGCACAAAACCCGGCTTGGTGGCAACAACTAGGAGCATTGAAAGATCCTGAAGGCGTCCGACAACAGGTAGAAACCATACTGGCTCCAATTCGCGATCAACAGCCAGAATATGCCAGTCAGCCAAGCCGTAATAAATATCGTCCTCATCATAGAAGCAATGAGCATGACAACAAGGAACAATCCTCACCGTTAAATACAGCAGAACATAGCTTTACGGTGAAAAATGAAGCTTCGCCACCAAAAAACTTATCGCCCTTGGCATCATACTCTGCGCCATTAGTAAATAACCAAAAAGAGCAGCCAGTAGGCACAAATATTGCATCTAGTCGCTGCTTTTTAGATAATCAGATGGGTAGTTGTACTTGTATTGTGGAAGTGCAAAATGGTCAAGAGCGCATCTGGCAATTTACCAAAATTTCTTTAGATAAACCAGAGTCGGAACTACTATTGAGTGAAAAGTTACCAGCGAGTTTAGCATTAGAAGCAACCGCGCTCACCATAGGGGCTGAACTAGGCAATGACCTCTGGTTGGTATTAGCTACTGATGTCACCGAACAGCAGCAGATTTGTAAAGAACTAGCAGCTAAAAATGCCGACCTTATTCAACTAAATCGGTTAAAAGATGAATTTTTAGCTTGTATTAGTCATGAATTAAAGACACCCCTCACCGCAGTGTTGGGATTATCGCGGTTATTAGTAGACCAGCAATTAGGAGAACTCAACGAGCGCCAAGCCCGTTATGCTGGACTAATTCATCAAAGCGGACGGCATTTAATGAGTGTGGTCAATGACATTTTGGATTTGACCCGCATGGAAACCGGACAGATGGATTTGGCATTAGTACCAGTGAAAATTCAGACAGTGTGCGATCGCGCCTTATCAGAAGCCAAAGCTGTTCATACTCAAACCACCAAAGCTACAACCACTCAGCCCCCAGTAGTCAGTTCTGCTCCAGAATTTACTATTTGTATTGAACCAGGTTTAGACCAAATCGTGGCAGATGAATTACGCTTGCGGCAAATGCTGGTACATCTACTGTCCAATGCCTTTAAATTTACAGAAAACTCTGGTGAAATTGGTTTGCGGGTAAATCGCTGGGAAGGCTGGATTGCTTTTACAGTTTGGGATACAGGTATTGGCATTCCCGAACATCAACAACATTTAATCTTTCAAAAATTCCAACAATTAGAAAATCCCCTGACTCGCCAATTTGAAGGTACTGGTTTAGGGCTAGTCTTAACTAGGGCTTTGGCGCGCCTCCACGGGGGTGATGTCAGCTTCTTATCTCGTGAAGGTAAAGGCAGTCAGTTCACATTATTGCTACCACCTAGCCCACCGACAACAAACTTCACCGAAACAGAACAGGTAATTGAAGAAGACCCCCAAAGCCCAAGTACTCCAACAAGAGAAGCCACAAACTCCGGTCTTCAGCGCGTCGTTGGCACTACCGCCCATCATCCCATTAGCTCACAAAGGTTGGTCTTGATAGTTGAGGCAGTAGCCCGATATATTGAAGACGTCACCGAGCAGCTCAAAGGTTTGGGTTATCGGGTGGTAATTGCCCGTTCAGGAACAGAAGCCGTAGAAAAAGCTCGTCGTCTACAACCAAAAGCGATCTTTTTGAACCCCTTATTACCGCTACTTTCGGGTTGGGATGTGCTGACTTTACTAAAATCTGATGATGCTACTCGCCACATTCCCGTAGTAGTGACAGCAACGGGAGCCGAAAAAGACCAAGCATTTGCTAACCGAGCCGATGGTTTTTTGAATTTGCCAGTTGAGCATCAGTCTTTAGTACCACTTGTGGAAAAGTTATGTGCTACGCCAGCAATTTTGCCGTCAGGATTAGATAATCCGGAAATCATCCCTATTAATCCACTACGAATTCTCAGGTTAGTTGATCACAATTTAGAATCAATTAACCCCCATCCTTCACTGCGAGAGCATCGGGTGATAGAAGTAGATGATCTAGACCAAGCAGAACTTTTGGCGCGGGTTTGGCAGTTCGACGTGATTTTACTGGATATAGAAACTTCTGTAGCCCAAACTTACTTACAACAGTTAACTCAGCATCCCATTTTGGCCGAGCTGCCCCTAGTAACTTGTGATGTTGAAACCACCCTGGCAGCCTCCCAGATTCCTGGTTTATCTGTATTTCCTTATTTAACACCATTTACTCAAGACAATCACAACCGTACCGATAAAACAGATCCCTTATTATCGGTGCTGCAAATTGCCTCTGGTGTCTCCTGTCCACCCAGCATCTTAGTAGTAGATTTAACCATGCTGCGTGACATACCACAAATCAAGGGCAAACAGTCCAGGGGTCAGCGCCCAGCCAAAAATTCCTCCCTCAGTGGTGACACTACTGAAAGGGGATCTGAGTGGTTTCAAGCTTTAATTCAGTACTTACAAACAGCTGGATTGAAAGCAGCAATGGGTCATTGTTGGGCAGAAGTGCTGCAACAAATTCGTCACCAAAGTGTTGACTTACTATTAATTTGCTTAGGTGAGTCATCGATTCGTAAAGAGGCACTAACAGCGCTGAAAGCCTTAGAGAATTTGCCTTGTGATTTACCACCTATTCTGGTCATTGATCAGCGGTTAAGTAGTCATCAAATCAATTCTCTGCCAAATATTTCCTCAGCAGCCAGTGTCCAGCAGAAAAAAATCAGGTCAAATTCATTAGCAGCTGTGATGGGTGGTATGGTTGCCCAGATTTTGCCTCGTTCCATCTCCATGGAGGATTTATTAAGTCAAATCAATCACGCTTTAGCAGTTAGTAGTCATTAGTCATTGGGAAGAAAGTTTTCCCTCATCTTCCCAGTCCCCAGCCCCTCATGATATTTTGAGCTTTTCTTTTTTCATTTTCCTAAAAGAAACTCTAATCAACTGGTAATTACCTCTGGTAGCTAAATTTTCGTAACTATCTGGCGGTAAGTCCATTTTTACGAAAGTTTTCGGTTCAGCCAAGACTAGCAAAGAGGGATACTGTTCTTGCTGGGCACGCCGTTGCTGAATATGATCTAAAGATTCTTTGGTCAGTTTGAGAAAATTTATTTGCTGTTGGGTGTAGAACACTACACTCGGTTTTTTGAAGCCAACCATAAGTAATTCTTCATTTGGTTCTTGGACTTCTAACATCAGTGCAGACAGTTCTCGCAAAGGTAGTTGGCGTTGCTGATCCATTAAAAACAAAGCAGGCATCAAGACAATGATCAAAAATGCCATAAACACTGCTAAATTCATCTTGATCAGTGAGTGCCAACGGCGACTAAGGATCAAAAATGCCATGATGATGGCACCAAATAGCCAAATAAAACCGCCTAGTTCTGGTAAACCTGCATTTTTAATCAGTAATGGGTAGTCTGGTGCTACTGAATTATCACCTAGTAAATAAAATATGTGAAACAGTGCTACTGAAAGTACAGTGGCAAATACGACATTTATCCAAGCACTGACCTTGATAAAAGAGGATGCAGAGCTAATTTCATGGTTTTGATCCGAGAAAAAATCGCTCCACAACAGCGCTACGAGAATAGCGGCGGCTGGCATTAACGGTAAAACGTAGCTAGGGAGTTTAGTAACAGCAATAGTAAAAAAGCCAAAAATACTGATAAACCAGACACAGGCAAATAAACCCAATTGCTGAGAGCGTTCTTGAGATAGCCAGTGCGATCGCTGCCAAAATTTTAGTCTAGCCAGCGCTACAGGTAAATATATTGAGTATGGCGCAAAGCCTAGCAGCACTACTAAAAAGTAAAAATACCAAGGTGCAGAGTGATTATTAACTACTTCTGTGAACCGTTCTATGTTGTGGTATCCAAAAAAAGCATTAATAAAATCCCACCCATTCCGCCAGGTAACTAACAAATACCAGGGGGCTGATAACCCAAAAATAATCAGCGCACCCATGAAGGGACGCATTTCCCAGAATACTTCTTTAAATTTGCCTACATAAAGTAGAAATGCCAGAATAATTAGCCCAGGTAGAACAATTCCTACAGGCCCTTTACTCAAAATCGCACCCGCGATGAGTACATAAAAAGCCAAATACCATTTGTGAGGGAAGATAGATCTAGTTTGAGGTGCTTGTCCCTGAGTACTGACATTGCTGGCATATCCCAAATAAAAGCACAATAATGCCGATGCCATGCACCCAGTCAGCATCATATCTGAGACACCCGTTCTGCCCCAGACAATCATTTCTGGATTAAGTGCCAGCATCGCCGCTGCTATGGCAGCTGTGGAGTAGCGACGATGAGGACGTGAAACTTGTTCTAAGGTATCTTTTTGCGTGAAATACCAGTGTAAAGTGTAAAAAGTTAAACCAATTACAGCCCATGCTGCCATGGCCGACGGCAGACGTACTGCCCACTCATTCACCCCAAAAATTGTATAGGCGATCGCCTGACACCAATATATCAAAGCGGGTTTATCAAACCGAGTTTCGCCATTGAAAAAAGGAGTGATCCAGTCACCTGTGACAAACATTTGCCGGGAGGCTTCAGCAAACAACGGCTCTGTTTCATCAACTAAGCCGACATTGCCCAAATTCCACCCGTAAGCAACCCAACTAATCACAACTAACACAGTCACAGTAAACACCGGACTCTTCGCTAAATTATTGAGCCACTCGTTAACAGTACGCGGAACACTCAATTTTATCCTCATAAGTTATTAGTCAATAGTCCACAATTAAACATAACTAGTCCATAGTCGTTAACTAGCTGTGTTTTGTTCTTAAAAGAATAGAGAGTCGGGAGTCGGGAGATGAAGACGTATTTTTGTTCTTGGGGACTTCCAAAGAATAAATTATCCAATTTACTCAAATAATATTTGTTGTCTTCCCCCCATTCCCTACCCCCTGCTCCCCTGCCTACCCCAGCTATGGGATATTTTTTTAGTTGGGAGTCCCTTGTACTCGCTCCTCTTATGGATTTAGTACCAATAACCATTCTTGATTTTGCTGATTCCATTCAGGCAAGGAAGTTTCCCCCACTACATAGGGCCCCCAGTAGCGCCGGGAACCATCTTGTGCAAAGGCAATTATAATATCTCCTGGCTCTAACTTGAGATTCCCATTAGGTAGGGACAGCTTCAACCCTTTTTCACTACCTTCTTGGGGATCAAAGTCCCAATGGGCTGGAACATCATAGTTTATGTGTTTATTATCAGCATTTTTTGCCTGTGATTGCCGAGCCAGTAAGGCTAAACGCACAGGTTGATTTGTGCGATTGCTCATGCGTAAATTGCCCTGATTTTTGACATCAGCAACTGAGTTTTGCCGATCTGCCAAAATGTGAGTCTGGCTTAATTCCTCTGGAGGAGTTGGGGTGGCAGATGGATTGGTGGTGTTAGTAGAAGTAATTGTTTGATCCAAGACAGGTGATACTGGAGCTTCATCTAATTGTGATATATCTGGATCGACTGACTCAAAAGAAACACTGATATCCCAGAATCCCACTAGTAAACCAAGCAGCCCCAAAGCACAAGCTGTGATAACAGCGTTACGATACACTGTAGATTTCATCTAGCACCCCCAGGAGACTCCCGCTATACCCGCAAGGGTTAGCGGCGAGGATGCCAGTCGCCTGCGGAGGGAAACCCTTCCGCAGCGCTGGCGCAGGAATGGGGCACAGCAAGGAGCTTCACCCCCAAATAATTCTGAACGTAGTTTAGACAATGCGCGGGGTGAGCGAGTTGCTGTTAATAGTCTGTGTGGATGAGTTACAATATTAGTATGACTCAATCCATATCTGTTAAATGCCAGCTTGTAGTGCCCCCTAACTTTGTCGGCGAAATTGACCGCACAATGGAGGGGTTCGCTGATGCTTGTAATCAGATATTGGAGGTGGCTAAGTGTGAGAATTGCTGGAATACTACTAAGCTTCACCACAAGGTTTACAAACCTGTGCGCGAATCGACTAAGTTGAAAGCTAATCATGTTTGTCAGGCTATTAGACGAGTTATTGGTAACGCCAAAGCGGTTAAACAAATCCACAGATTTAGACCCACCTCTATCAGTTTGGATGTTCGCACCTTTGTTTATAAGGAAGCAACCCAATCTGTAGGGGTGACTTTGATGTGTGGGCGAGTTGAATTTAAGTTGTCCATTGGTGGTTATCAGATTGCATTGCTGAGGGGTCAAACTCCAACCAGTGCAACATTGAATAAAACTAAACTTGGACAATACTTTATCAACTTCGTTGTCGATATCCCAACACAACCCACGGGCAAAACTCCCAAGGTAATTGGGGTTGACTTGGGCAGGCGAGATATCGCCACTACTTCTACGGGTAAATCGTGGCGTGGTAAACAAATTCAATCGACTCGTGACCGCTACAGCAAGGTCAGGGCAAACGCTCAATCCAAACGCACTCGGTCTAGTCGTAGACTTTTGAGAAGGCTTTCTGGGAGAGAACGGAAGTTTCAAGAATGGTTGAATCACAATATTTCTAAACAACTTGTCAGTAGCGCAAAACGGATAAACGCGGCATTGGCTTTTGAAGATCTGACTAATATTCGAGAGTCTTTGAATCAAAAACGACGAAGCAAAACAGAGCGCCGTAGAACCAATAATTGGGCGTTCTATCAGCTGCGTTTGTTTGTTGGGTACAAGGCAAATATTGCTGGTGTTCCGGTTGTCTTTGTCCCACCTGCCTACACATCTCAAACCTGTTCCCGATGCCACCACGTCCACCCAATCAAGGGTAAATCGTATCGCAACGGAAAAGTCTTTAAGTGTGGGCATTGTGGATTTGAGCATGATGCTGATATAAACGCGGCGTTGAATATTGCTGCTCTTGGGGTGACTTTTGTAAACTCGCCCGAAATTCCGGGGATTGCTTGTCAACTAGAAGGACAATTGTCCCTCTTTCCGATAGGTGAAATCTGGGATAAAGCTCCCGCTATAATCGGTACTCCGATTTAGCGGCGAGTTGTTTACATTAATAATGGTTAGCAATAATATTTTGTTTAGCCTTGACCAAATACTAGCCTATTATCGGCAGCGGTAATTTAAAATATTGGCCTATTCAGTTGATATTGACTCTGAGGAAATCAAGTGATGCCATGTATCATAAATGGCAGTCTTTCTAGAAAAGATTGGCATAAATAATTACATAGCTTTTTTACTAAATAAGAACGAAAAATCTAGCTTTTTCGTCAATTAGTTCAGCATAAACACAAAAATTGAGTAAAATATGATGCACAAATAAGTAATTTATTTGTAGAAATACAAAAAGCAGCTTTTTAGAATCAGGTAGTGTGAGTTACCATGTGCTTTTTTGTCAATTCTTAAACTGAACTCTTAGACATCTTTAAATTTATTAATAATTTACAATAATTTTAGCGTATTCTTCTGTAGATTAAAAAGCTTTATTTACATCTACCCATACTACATTGAATTTATCTCCTTCACCTCTGCTGCGGTTGGGGTAAAATATGTCATTACTGAAAAATTTAGCGAAAGTTCCTCACCTACGATGCAAAATACTCGTCTGACTAACTTGTTTGACGCCATCGCTAGGCGTTTGGGGCAATGGTTTTTAAATCCTTGGCGGCGCTTATCGTTACTGACTATTAGTTTTTTGTTTGGCTTTTTTCTGGGAACGGCAATTTCTACCATAGCTGGACAAAGAGGTACGTTAGACATTTTGATGGCAGGAATTTTAGTGGTATTTACAGAGGTTACTAGTAGGATATTTTATAGCCGGAGCTTTATGGCTAGACAAGCACTTTGGGTAGAATCACTCAATTTACTAAAAGTGGGTTTTATTTACAGCATGTTTGTTGAAGCCTTTAAATTGGGTTCGTAATTATGAGTTGGTGGTTAGATGATGCAGATGCAACATGGCAGCAGCAAGCACAAACAGCGGCTTTAGCAGACACTTCAGTGGCTCAGGCTTTTGGCATCACACCTACAAATGTGGATGAAATGATCCAAAAGCGATCGCACTTACTAAAATCTGTACTACCCAATTTTTACCAAATTAAATTCTCCGTGCCACCTGAGGCTATGTTGGGTGTATTGTGGGACTTGTGGCTACCACTGGGAATGAAAATTGCGTCGCAGCGCCAAGAGTTGGGGCGTCCTTTTATCCAGGGAATCTTGGGAGGACAAGGAACAGGTAAAACCACCATGTGTCAGGTTTTGGGCTTGATTCTTCAAGAATTGGGATACCGCACCTTGAGTTTATCTTTAGATGATTTATATAAAACTTATAGCGATCGCCTGGCTTTAACACAGCAAGATCCTCGGTTAATTTGGCGTGGCCCACCGGGAACCCACGATATTAATTTAGGTTTACAAGTCCTAGATCAAATTCGTCAATGCCAAAGTCCTGTGAGTGTTCCTCGCTTTGATAAATCTGCATATAACGGTGCAGGCGATCGCACTACTCCAGAAATTGTCCAAGATGTGGATATTGTATTATTTGAAGGTTGGTTTGTTGGAGTACAACCCATTAATCCCGATGTCTTTGATCATGCACCGCCACCCATCGTTACAGAAGAAGATCAGGCATTTGCTAGGGATCTAAATGAACAGCTAAAAAATTATCTACCATTGTGGGAGCGATTAGACAGTTTAATGGTGTTATATCCCATCGACTATCGTTGCTCCCTAGAGTGGCGTCAACAGGCAGAACAACAAATGATCGCTGCTGGTAAATCAGGCATGAGTAATTCACAAATAAAAGATTTTGTCAATTACTTTTGGCGATCGCTACACCCAGAATTATTTATTACGCCGTTAGTAAAATCTCCTTCAGCAGTCGATTTAGTAATTGAAATTCATCCTGATCGTAGTATTGGCGCAGTTTATTGATCCAATGGTATAAATTTAACGCGATCGCGCCCCTCTGATTTTGCTTGATATAATGCTTGGTCAGCCATAGCAATCATTTTTTGTAAGTCCGAGCCAGGCTGAGGAATTGTTGTGGATACGCCAATACTGATGGTCACATAAGGACTAACTTGGGAAGTACCGTGAGGAATAGCCAATTTCCTGATGACAGAGCAAACGGTTTCAGCCAAGAGAATAGCACCTTCGGTATCAGTTTTTGGTAAGATAATGGCGAACTCTTCGCCGCCATAACGAGACACTAAATCGGCAGGACGTTTAAAAGTATTTTTAATAGTGTTAGCGACTTGTTGTAAACAGCGATCGCCTGCTTGATGACCATAGGTATCGTTAAAAAATTTAAAGAAATCAACATCGCATAGAATCAAAGAAATAGGCATTTGATCTCGTGCCATGCGTTGCCATTCTTGGGTGAAATATTCTTCAAATCGGCGGCGGTTAGCTACTTGAGTTAATCCATCGATAGTCACCAATCTCTGCAATTCTCGGTTAGCTGCTTCTAACTGTCGCTGAATTTGAGCTTGTTGAATTAAGCGTCTGACTCGTTGACGCAAAACAGGCCAGTGAATTGGTTTGGTGACAAAATCAATGGCACCTACTTCAAATGCCCGATCAACTGACTCTTGGTCATCTAGCCCTGTAATCATTAACACTGGCGTATACTGACTATATTCTAGAGACTGTAACAGAGTACAACATTCAAATCCATCCATATCAGGCATAATCGCGTCCAGCAGTACTATCTGAGGGTGCAATTGGTTACAGAGATTGATAGCCTCTCTTCCACTGTGAGCTTCTGCTATCTGATATCCTTCTCGTTCTAAGGCCAGTCGTAGCTGCATCCGGATAAATTGTTCATCGTCAACGATGAGAACTAAAGATTGGTCTTCTGGAAAAATTTTTTTCAATCTGCCTCCTGCTTCAGTTCTCTTTGCAAAGCGGTTTTGACTAACTCATACTCCTGATAAAGTTTTGATAATACTTCTAAACTGCCTGTCAAATTGCTACTAAGTCCTTGTACTTCTAGTTGCTGACAGAGTTGTGCTAAAACTGTGGCTCCCACCGCACCGCTACTAGACTTAAGTTTGTGGGCTGCTTGCCATAAAGCTTGGGCATTTTGAGTAGTCACAGATGCATTAATATCTTGTATCAATTGGGGAAGCTCTGTTAAATAACAATTAAGTAGTTCCGTAAGTGCCGCCTGATCTCCTGCTAACATATTGCGTAAGGATTGCAGAATTTGGGCATTAATGACCGTAAATTCCGAATTTATTCGTAGTCTGCATTTGCTGAGTGCCTGAACTAAATCTGCGATCTGGACTGGTTTGCTAATGTAGTCATCCATGCCGGCAGCCAAACAGATTTCGCGATCGCCACGCATGGCATTGGCAGTCATGGCAATAATATAAGGACGAGAATTAATGTCCCATTGTTGACAGATAATCTTAGTGGCCTCCAGCCCATCCATTTCGGGCATTTGTACATCCATTAACACCACATCATAAGACTGACGTTGCAATGCCTGGAGTATTTCTAGCCCATTAGTTGCGACATCGGCCTGATAACCAATTTTCTCTAGCGTTAGCAGGGCAACTTTTTGATTAACGATGGTATCCTCTGCCAACAGAATACGTAACGGCAATCGTTGTGCTAAATGCAAATCAAGCGCGGGAGTTTGGCGCACAGAGATACTAGCTTTAATAGGTTGATTACTTAAAACACAGGTGAAGACATTGTAGAGTTGAGACTGTTTAACTGGTTTGCTCAAAAATGTCACCAACTGGAGATCATTAAATTCACTGTAAGTTGCCGATTTTCCTAGAGAGGTGAGAATTACCAAGGGTAAATCCTGACAGCCAAATTGTTGGCGGATTTGCTGGGCTAGAGTTAAGCCATCCATATCGGGCATTTGCATATCCAGCATGGCAATATCGAACTGTCTTCCCTCATTGAGTGCAGCTAAAGCTTCCTGTCCGGATTGAACTGCATAAGTTTGCATTTTCCAAGATGCTGCCTGTAAGCTGAGAATTTCTCGATTAGTGGCATTGTCATCCACAATTAATACCCGTTTGCCCATCAGCTGGGCGGGGGAAGTATAAAATTCACCAGGTTCTGAATTGGCGACAACTTGGGTAGTAATAGTGAAATAAAAATTGGAGCCTACTACAGCCGAATCAGCTGATAAATGCCATCCAGAACGGGGATTACCACCTACACAACCTTGGCTTTCCACCCACAGACTACCGCCCATCATTTCACTTAAGCGTTTGCTAATTGCCAGCCCCAGTCCTGTACCCCCATAGCGGCGATTCATGGAAGCATCAGCTTGGGCAAAAGGCTGGAATAAGCGGGACATTTTTTCTGGTGGAATGCCAATGCCTGTGTCTTTGATGGTAAAGAGAATTTTGTAAATGTTTTTGGCTTTCTTGCTGGTTATTTGCCTGGCTTCCACAGAGAGGATCACTTCTCCCTGTTTAGTAAATTTAATGGCATTGTTGAGTAGGTTCATCAAGACTTGACGCAGACGAGTTAAATCGCCCACAATCTGTGCTGGAATCTGAGGCTTGATTAAATAAGCCAGCTCAATATTTTTTTGAGCGGCTTTCGGGGCTAAGAGGTCGATGACTTTTTCTATACAAGTTCTTAAATCAAAAGGTTTTGCTTCTAGTTCCAGTTTGCCTGATTCAATTTTAGAAAAATCGAGAATGTCATTAATGATAGTTAGTAGTGCCTCTCCACTACTGCGAATTGTCTCTACAAAGTCTTGTTGTGGGGCAGTCAAGTTAGTATCTAGCAGCAACTCTGTCATGCCGATAACGGCATTCATGGGTGTGCGAATTTCGTGACTCATCATGGCTAAAAACTCACTTTTTGCCCGATTTGCCGCTTCTGCTTGACGTTTTGTTTGCTCTAAAGCAAAGTTTTTTAAGGTAAGTTCTTCACGTTGTCTGGTTTCTTGCTCTAGTAATTGAGCTTGGGCTAAGGCAATACCTAGTTGAGCCGTAACGGCCTCTAATAATTCAATTTCGTCTGGAGTCCATTGGCGAAAATCTCTGCACTGATGTAAACAAATAGCACCATTAGGTTCTCCTTGATAGGAGGTACGGACTGACAGTATAGACTTGAGGTCAATTTCTGGGTATACCAGTTCAGCATCTGGGAGTAGAGGATCAACAGAAACATTTACCGAAGCGATCGCTTGATCTTGAGCGATGATTTGCTGAAAATAAGGATTATCAATAATTGGCATCTCGATATTCAATACCGAGGGATAATCCCAGACAACATACTCTGCTACTACAGGTAAGCGGGGAATCGGGTCAATAATATAAGAGTGAATCAAACAGCGATCTACTGCAAACGCTTTACCGATTTGGCTAGCAGCCGTCTCAAAAATGCCTTTAGTATCAAGACTTTCACGAATTTTCTGCGTGATTTGTCCTAGTAGCAACGTTCGATTAAATTGGCGTTTGAGTGCATCTTGTGCTTGTACGCGTTCAGTAATGTCAGTGTGAGATCCCACCATCCGCAAAGCATTTCCTTGTTCATCCCAAAGTGCTTGTCCCCGGTCAAGAATCCACTTGTAGTTACCGTTTTTACACAGTATCCGATGCTCACTAATGTAAAAGGATGTTTTTTTAGCTAGGTGATCCTTACGTACTTGCATCACCATTTGCCAGTCATCTGGATGAAGACGCTTTACCCATTCATCTAAATCGTTAGCAATTTCGTGGTCTGCATATCCCAACATTTCCTTCCAGCGAGGAGAGAAGAAGACTTCGTTGGTTTTGATGTTCCAATCCCAAATGCCATCGTTATTTCCTTGCAATGCTAATTGCCAACGTTCCTCTTGTTCTCTGAGGGTTATTTCGGCTTGCTGGCGATGGCGTAGCGCAGCTTGGTGTTGGCTAATATCATTTTGCACTCCCACAAAGTGGGTTAACTGTCCGTTTTCGTCATGAATGGGTGAGATACTCAATTCATTCCAGAAACCGCTGCCATCTTTACGGTAGTTGCGGAGAATAACCTGACAATTCTTGCCGTTTTTTACAGCTAACCGCAATTGATCTAGTGCTGATTGCTGGGTATCGTGACCTTGCAAAAATCGACAGTTATGCCCAATGACATCAATTGCACTGTAACCTGTGATTTGCTCGAACGCAGGATTGACGTAAATAACTGGATTATTAGGCAGTCGGGCATCGGCGATAATAATACCGTTACTGGTAGCAGCCAGTGCCCGTTCCCGCAATCTCAAGGTTTCTTCTACCAGCTTCAGATCCGTAATATCAAACATGAATCCCCGGACAACAGCAGGAGATCCGACTTTTTGAGCCACATTCAGAATATTTCGCAGCCAAACAACTCTTCCATCGGCGGCTAACATGCGATATTCCCATTCGTGACTTTCACCTTTAACTACTGCTTCTTGGCAAAAACTGCAAAACTTTGCTTTGTCTTGTGGATGCAGGTGGTTGAACCAAAAATTTTCCTGATACCAGTCATCAATGGGATATTCTAGTAATACTTCTGCTTGAGGCCCAACATAGGTAAATCGCCAAGTTTTCCAGTCTAATTCCCAGGGAATAACTTTGACGGTTTCTAATAATTGCCGCAGACGAATTTCACTGCCTCGCAGGGCAATTTCTATTTGTTTTTGCTCAATAATTCTGTGAGCTAATTCTTGATTGATTGTGGCTATTTGATAGCTGCTGAATTGAGTAGCTTGGATAAAGTAACTTAATAAAGTTAGGGTTCCAGCCAGTAATAATCCAGCAACCAATACAACTGTAGGTAAAAGTGATTTCCCGCTTGTTAATAAATCTGAAGTAGGAGCAACCTGCACTTGCCAGTTGAGTCCGTACAAGTCAATGTATGCATCTTGCTGGAAGGGTAATAAAGTGGGCAAACGGGAATCATCGCTGTAAATCAACTCCTCACCGTCAAATACATTAATTTTGTACCCTGGTGGTAATTCGACAATTACATCTAGTAGGCGTTGGATTTGAAAAACTCCTAAAATAAATCCATCAAACTGCTGTTGTTTGCGTAGGGGAACATATGCTAAAAAGCCTTTGCCGCCTTGGACAAGATTAACTGTACGACTAAAAGTGATTTCACTGCGATCGCGTGCTGTTTCTAATGCTTGTTTACGCCGTGGTTCCTGGCTCAAATCGAAATTTTGGGCAGTTTCATTCCCCGCTAACGGGACAATCCAGCGTACCCGAAATGATGCATCCACCCATTCAATGGCCTGATATCCGCCAAAGTCTTCCACTTGGGCTGCTGCATCTGCTTCCCATTCCAGACGAGGAGTACCGCCCCGCATTTGCCAGCGCTTTTGCATACGCTCTAATGCTAAAATACGCGTCCTCAGTTCCGTCGTCAATTCAGTTTGCAGTGCGATCGCTTGTTGTTGTACCAGTTGTTCAATGTTGCTTTGCTCTTCAACTAGTAGTCTTTGCCATAATATAACCACAGCAATTGAGACGAAAATTCCCACTAAAAGTGGCAGCAACAATCGTTTGCTGAAACAATGCACAGATTTAAATTGAGCATATCTGTGCCGCACACCCACTTATTTGTCCTCCAACACTAGTTGCACAGACTTTTACTTTAAATTTGTTAAAATCTGAATGGTAATGAGACAACTACGGGTTTTTCAACAGATAAAATTCTATCTTACGGTATTGAGTATTTTATGTGAATGAAAAATAATTACTTATAGAGTAAATTAATCTTCGTTCAAAATTAGCATTATTGCAAATTATTATTTAGACAAATTCATTTGCGAAATTTAATAATAAGTTATTATGTTGTTAGTATCCAGCTAATTAATTCATTCAAATGAAAAAGAGAATAGTGACCTCAGTTTGCTATGGAAAATTCATGATTTTTCCAGCTTATAAGAAATCAAATTTTGCGTCAATCACCTCAAGACTCGTACAAAAATAACTTACCTCAAACTTGCCTACCTGGAAAACTGTAGTTTGTAGTCAAGATTATAAAATTGCTTCTGGATGTCGCAATAAAAAAACTCTACTTTTCACAATGGATCAGGTTTATTTAAAAATATAAGCCTGAATTTACAGAGGTGTGGGAGACTCAAAAAAGTAACTTATTCTTGCGGTATGCCTCACCATTATCGGAATCATGACAAGGTAAATAAATGTCTTTGCAGTTTAGGGAATAGCTCATAGTCTTTATGCGATCGCTAACACCATGTCATAAAAACAACAACATTTGATACCCAATCCACTTAGTTGCTGATTGCTCCGGATCTCTGTGGTTTGTTTTATTCTAAAAAATACAGATAAAAAATAATTTAAAACTTCATGATTGAACTTTTACAAAAAATTAGAGTAATTGACCCGGTATCTGGAACTGATCAAATAGCTGATGTCCTCATTGCTGATGGTAAAATTCAAGCTGTCGCCCCCCAAATTTCCGATATCAGTTCCCAGACTCAAATTAAAGATTGTCAAGGATTAGTTTTAGGAACCGGGTTAGTTGATTTATACAGTCACTCCGGTGAACCAGGATTTGAAGAACGAGAAACCTTGTTATCTTTACTACAAGCTGCGGCTGCGGGTGGCTTTACTAGAGTGAGTATCTTACCTGATACATCTCCAACTATTGATCATCCTGCATTAATAGCAAAGTTGCAGAAGCAGCGAGATCAAGAACATACTAATGCTGTCAGCCCCATACCTCATCTGCATATTTGGGGTGCAATCACATTAGATTTAGCTGGGAAGCAACTGACAGAATTAGCAGAGTTAGCGGCTGCGGGAGTTGTAGGTTTTACAGATGGTAAACCTTGGGAAAACTTAGGGTTAGTGCGGCGAGTGTTGGAATATCTCCAACCAGTGGGCAAACCCGTAGCCTTTTGGCCAAGCGATCGCCTATTATCAGCCAATGGAGTCATGCGCGAAGGTGCAGAAGCATTGCGTCTTGGTTTACCACCCATACCCGCCAGTGCCGAAACCACTGCGATCGCCTCTTTGATAGAATTAGTAGCAGCCATCGGTACACCAGTACATATCATGCGAATATCTACAGCCCGGAGTGTAGAACTTATCGCCTCAGCCAAAGCTGCTGGTTTACCCATCACCGCCAGCACTACTTGGATGCATTTGTTACTAGATACCAAAGCCGTTAAAAGTTATCACACCAGCTTGCATTTAGAACCACCCTTGGGTAATGCTAGTGATGTTAGAGCGTTACGAACTGGGGTAAAGCAGGGAATTATCGATGCGATCGCCATTGACCATACACCCCACACCTACGAAGAAAAAGTCCAAGCCTTTGCCGAATCATTACCAGGGGCGATCGGTTTAGAATTAGCATTACCTTTACTGTGGCAAAACCTTGTAGAAACTGGTGAATTTACAGCCTTAGAATTATGGAGTGCTTTAAGTACTAATCCTGCCAAATGTTTAGGACAGAAACCAAGTACAATTACTCCCAATCAATCAGCAGAAATCATATTATTTAATCCCCAAGAAACCTGGAAACTAGAAAAGAAAAACCTACATACACTTTCTGTTAATACACCCTGGCTAGGACAACAACTAAAAGGACGTGTAGTAAAAACTTGGTGTTAGTTGCTAACAGATAAATTAAACTTTTAAATATTTATGCCATCCTACTTACAGGGAAGTTAGATAATGACAATTCTCAACGCTAGTAATTTATCTCTAGAAGATGTTCAGCGTCTGTTTGGCTTTCAAGAACAGTACAGTGAATCATTTTCTCCTCTGTTAGCCCTGGAACCTCTCACAGAAGTAGAACAACATGAACTTCTGCAAATTAGAGATGACTTTCGATGCTATCTTAAATCTGGCAAAGTTTCAGAAGGACAGGTCAAATTTCTTGTACTTGCACCCTTAATGAGATTAGCTGGATTTTATCGCTATCCTATCGAAATTCGCCTAGAAGAAGATATTGCTGATATTGAAATTGAAGATGAAGATATCACAATCAAAGGCAGGATGGATATTTTAGCTATTAGTAAAGCTAAACATACCAAATCTCAAGTATATTTTTGGATACTTTTAATTGAATCAAAAAACAGTCAAATTGATATATCAACTGGCTTACCTCAATTACTCACCTATGCTTATAAAAGTTTAAATAATCAAAAATCAGTTTGGGGGTTAACCACTAACGGTAGAGCTTATCAGTTTGTTTATATTGAACAAGGTAATCCTCCTATTTATAACCTATTACCATTACTAAATTTTATGGAACCTCCCCGTGCAGTTGAATTATTACAAGTTTTAAAATCTATTTGTCAGCTTTAAGTAACACCCATTTCCGAAAAGATAGGTTGAATTAAACACAGTAAAACCTAACCAAATCTACGAGAGCTTAGAATTTAAGTATGATTTAATACTTCCGTCATTTGCTGCACAGTCACCAAACTATTCGCACACAAAATCCCCGAAGCCGCCACAGCAGGGACACCAATTCCTGGCATAGTGCTATCACCCACACGATATAAACCTTTGATTGGCGATCGCGTACTAGGAAACATACCCTTACCAGCAGCTATAGCAGGGCCATAAGTTCCCTGATATCTTCTTAAATAATGGGCATGAGTTAAAGGTGTACCAATAAGTTCTAATTCCACACGTTCCCGAATATTTGGAATCACTTTTTCTAACGCAGCATATAAAGATTGAGCTTTCTGTTTTTTCTTTTCTTCATACTCTTCATTTCGTTCCCAACCAGTAAAAGCTTCCAAGGTATAAGCGTGAACCACATGATGTCCCTCTGGTGCTAAAGTTGCATCCCACACACTGGGAATAGAAATCATGCAAGTATTACCCGGTACAGTGATATCTTGGCTGGAATCATGAACTACCACATGATGACCGATTAAATTCTCTAACCCATGCGCCCGAATCCCTAAGTGTAAATGCATAAAACTTGCCACTGCTGGCGTATCCAATGCAGCTTGTCGGTAAGATGCAGGTAAATCTTCAGGGCGTAACAAATGATTGTAAGTATCCCAAATTGACGCATTGGAAATTACTATAGGTGCTGGGAGAACTTCACCACTTTGCAACCGCACCCCCACAGCTTGGCCCGATTCCACCAAAATTTGCTCGACATGACACCCCAGGCGTAACTGACCACCCCAGCCTTCTAAACCCCGCACTAAGGCTTTAACAAGTGCCCCACTACCCCCCACAGGATATTCAACCCCAGCACGAGAGCGTTCTCCCAACATAAAAGCCACCTCCGGGGCAATTGTGCCGTGTGCCTTTAAGCCAGAGAGTAAAAAGCATTCTAGGTCAATGAGTCGCCGCACCCAAGAATCTTGCACTGTGCTATCCATGATATTGCCAACAGATGCTTGAACAATGGGCAAATAAGGTAGCATTTTTAGCAAAGATGGCAAGTAACGTTTCATTAACACCAAAATCACTTGCCAATCTGACCTCAAAGCTAAAGTGGGAATACCCTTCATCGCCTCATATAGCCCTAACAAGCGTTCGGCAAATTGCTGAAACTCCATAGCACCTTGGGGCGTAATTTTTTGCAACTCATGACGATACTTTTCAACATTGCTATAAACGGCAAAAGTCGCTTCCGGAAAGTGGTAAAGTCCCAATGGATCATAGGGTATAACTTGAAGAGATTCACCTAAAACTTCAAGAACTTGTTTTACAGGATTCAAGCTTTGCTCCTGGGTCAGACCACAATAGAAAGAGGGGCCAGAATCAAATTCAAACCCCCTACGTCTAAAACTATGGGCTGCACCGCCAGGAATTACATGGCTTTCACACACAATTACCCGCTTACCATAACGCGCCAGTAAACCAGCTGCACATAACCCGCCAATACCGCTACCAATAACGATGACATCACTTTGAGAGTCCTGCGTTGTGAGTGCTGAATTCATATTTACCTGACCAATGACCAATGATTAATGACTAACGACTAATGAAGGAACCATTAATTGAACTCAAAGGCATTTCTAAATCCTTTGGTAGCAATAAAGTTTTAGATAATGTAGACTTGACAATTTACCGGGGAGAAGCAGTAGGGATTATTGGGCCTTCCGGGACAGGAAAATCAACAGTTTTACGCATTATTGCCGGGTTAATGACACCTGATGCTGGAGAAATTTATGTCCAAGGAGTCAGGCGAAACGGGTTAATTGAAGATGGAGCTGATCCCATTGACATTGGAATGGTATTTCAGCAAGCGGCATTATTTGATTCTTTGACAGTAGATGAGAACGTAGGTTTTTTACTTTATCAACATTCAAAAATACCGCGATCGCGGATTCGGCAACTAGTCAAAGAAAAACTAGATATGGTAGGTTTGCCAGGAATCAGCCATCTTTACCCTTCTGAACTATCTGGGGGAATGCGAAAACGCGTGAGTTTTGCTCGCGCCATTATGTCGAACCCCGAAAACCTTTCAGAAGGCCCAGAAGTTTTACTATACGATGAACCAACAGCTGGACTTGACCCCATTGCCTCAACAGTGATAGAAGATCTAATCCGGCAATTACAATTTACACAAGGAGTCTGTAGCACTTATGCGATCGTTACGCATCAAGACAGCACCATCCGCCGCACCACTGATAGACTAATTTTTCTTTATCAAGGTAAAGTGCAGTGGCAAGGTACAGTAAGTGACATAGATAGCACAGAGAATCCTTTAATTAGACAATTTGTCAGCGGCAGTGTCAAAGGCCCAATTCAGGTGGCTGGCTAGGTGGGAAAAAAATATGCGAGATATCATCACAAACCGCTTCACGTCTAAGCGGACATTAAGAGAAGGCTCAGTAGGGTTATTATTTCTACTGGGAATAGGGGCATTTGTCGTGATTGTCTTGTGGTTGAATAGATTTACAGCTACTAGCAATTCATATAAATTTATTGCTGAATTTGCCAACGCTGGCGGTATGCAAAGAGGCGCACCAGTTCGTTACCGTGGTGTGAAAGTCGGCAATATTTCTCGAGTTCAACCAGGGCCAAACGCTGTCCAAGTAGAAATTGAAATTGCCTCAGCCGACTTAATTATTCCCCGTGATGTGGTAATTGAAGCGAATCAGAGCGGCTTGATTAGTGAAAGCATTATCGACATTGTACCTAAAAGGTCTTTACCTACTGGGATGACTATTGCTAAACCATTAGATAGAAATTGTGATCAAAGCCTGATAGTTTGTCAGGGTTCGCGGTTAAGCGGTCAAATTGGCATTAGTGTTGATGAATTGATTCGCAGTTCAACTAATTTAGCCACTACATACAATGACCCGCAATTTTATCAAAGACTGAATCGACTTTTAGAAAGCTCAACAGAAGCCGCTACTGGCGTAGCCGAACTCAGTCAAGATATTCGCGGTTTAAGTCAAAGCTTTCAACAACAGCTAGGCACATTTGCTTCTACAGCTAATTCAGTCCAAAGAGCAACCAATGCACTCACTACATCTACTACTAGAACAGTAGATCAATTAGGTGTCACCGCAGGTGAATTTAGTAGTACTGCAACTCAAGCTAATCGTCTGCTGAATAATCTAGATGATTTGGTTACAACCAATCGTTCTACGCTGGTTGGCGCTTTGAATAATATTACCGAAACTAGTAATCAACTACGGGTGACAGTAAGTAGTCTATCACCTGCGGTGAATCAGTTAACCCAAGGCGAACTACTCAATAATTTAGAATCTCTTTCGGCTAATGCAGCACAAGCCTCAGCTAATTTACGTGATGCGTCCAACACCTTAAATGATCCGCAAAACTTATTACTAGTACAACAAACCTTAGATTCAGCCAGGGTGACGTTTGAAAATACCCAAAAAATTACATCTGATTTAGATGAATTGACCGGTGATCCTGCTTTCCGACAAAATCTACGGCAGTTAGTCAATGGTTTAAGCGGCTTGGTGTCTTCTACAGAACAAATGCAAGAACAAGTAAAAGTTGCTGCTACTTTAGATTCGGTAAAAGCTGAGATTAACAATCCTGTTGTTCAAAGCCCTACTGTTAACAAAGCGCCAGTTAGGAAACCACCAGTTAACAAACCCGACATTTCAATTTCTCTCCCCACCCCAAAGCAACAGGCGCTAAATATTAATCCCTTACCTGCTGCTGTAGAACTTGCTGAACCCAACCCTCAACCAAACCCCAGTCCAGCAATTCCAGAATCACCCCAAGAAAAGTTATTAAAGCAGCTACGGCAGTATGGGGAAGAGCGGAAATTGGATGAATGAGGGGATGAGGGAAATGGAGTCAAGTTTTCCCTCCCTAATCCCTACTCCCCACTCCCTGTTTCTAATTCCAATCCTGTTCTTCCTTTTTGCCGCGACTTTTATAAATTCCTCCCTTGTCATGCATTTGGCGAGTTTTTTCCAAAAGTTCAGCTTCCGTTAAACCCCACTGCTGTAAGACTTTATCTAAATCTTTTTGAATGTCTCTGGCTCCGGGAAAGCCTTGATAACGAATTCGTAGTCTAGCCAATTCGGCTAAATTGTAGTCCGTTGGCTCTTGAGCGAGTAAAATATCAATAGAGGGGCGATCGCGGTTGTAAAGTGGATGTTGTTGATCTTTACTTCCGTGTAATTCAGACATAGTTTATACCTTTAGTCGGATTATTAATTCAACCAAAATCTAGAGTTCAGAGTCTTGCCTTCGCGCCATAATGAATGAAGACGGCAACCACACCTGATCCCATACGGCTCTCACCACTGCCATTACATGTTAAATAAAGATACATTATCTTTAAGAAAATACAAGAAAGTTTAAATGAGGGTGAATTGATTTATCTCACCCAAAGTCCAAGCAGCAAGGGAGCAATAACCCGCTATGTTTGAACACTTCACTTCCGAAGCCATTAAAGTAATTATGCTAGCTCAGGAGGAAGCCCGTCGCCTGGGACACAATTTTGTAGGAACTGAACAAATTCTCCTGGGTTTGATTGGAGAAGGAACTGGGGTTGCTGCTAAAGTGCTGGCCGAATTGGGCGTTACTCTCAAAGAAGCACGTCGGGAAGTAGAAAGGATTATCGGTAGAGGTTCTGGTTTTGTACCACCAGAAATTCCTTTTACCCCCAAGGTGAAAAGCTTATTCGAGCAATCGTTTAGAGAAGCTAATAGTCTGGGACATAACTACATCAACACTGAACACTTGCTCTTGGGATTGACCGAGGCCGGTGAAGGTGTCGCCGCCAAAGTCCTACAAAATCTAGGAGTTGACCTCAAAAGTGTTCGTACAGCAGTCATTCGTCGGTTAGGTGAAGGTGTATCTGCTTCTGTTTTCTCTGGTGGTGGTAGTGCAAAACGCACCCAAAACCTGAGCGTAGAAGAATATGGCAGAAATCTTACCAAACTGGCACAAGAAGGTAAGCTTGACCCCGTAGTCGGTCGGGCTAAAGAAATTGAGCGTGCCATTCAAATTCTCGGTCGCCGGACGAAAAATAACCCAGTATTGATTGGTGAACCAGGAGTTGGTAAAACTGCGATCGCAGAGGGTCTAGCACAACGTATCGTCAATCAAGATGTGCCAGAAATTTTGCTAGATAGGCAAGTTATCAGCCTAGATATGGGTTCACTAGTTTCTGGAACTCGCTTTCGTGGCGACTTTGAAGAACGCCTGAAGAAAATTGTCGAAGAAGTCCGTTCTGCTGGCAATATTATTCTCGTCATTGACGAAGTTCATACCTTAGTGGGTGCTGGTGGTACAGAAGGCGGTTTGGATGCAGCCAATATCCTCAAACCTGCCTTAGCACGGGGAGAACTCCAGTGCATCGGTGCAACTACCCTGAATGAGTACCGTCAACACATTGAGCGTGATGCAGCCTTAGAACGCCGTTTCCAATCGATTTTAATTGGCGAACCATCAGTAGAGGAAACAGTTGATATTCTTTACGGCTTGCGCGGTGCTTATGAGCAGCACCATAAAGTCCATATTTCTGACGAAGCTGTTTTAGCAGCAGCCCAATTGTCAGATCGTTACATAAGCGATCGCTTTTTACCAGATAAAGCCATTGACTTAATTGATGAAGCTGGTTCCCGCGTGCGGCTACGTAATTCTCGCATTTCTGCTAATAAAGAACTCAAACAGCAATTAGTCGGTGTGACTAAAGCCAAAGAGGAAGCTGTCAGAATGCAGAATTTTGATAAAGCTGGAGAACTGCGCGACGAAGAAATAAAGTTGGAAGCAGAACTCCATACTGATAAAGCTGTTCCACCTCCCGTTGTGGATGAGGAAGACATTGCTCAAATCGTCGCTTCCTGGACAGGCGTACCAGTCAACAAACTCACTGAATCTGAGTCAGAGTTGCTGTTACACCTAGAAGACACACTCCACGAACGCCTAATTGGCCAAGAACAAGCAGTTACAGCAGTATCTCGCGCCATCCGTCGTGCCAGAGTGGGGTTAAAAAATCCCAATCGTCCAATTGCTAGTTTTATCTTCTCTGGGCCTACCGGAGTTGGTAAGACAGAATTAGCCAAATCCTTAGCATCGTACTTCTTCGGTGCTGAAGAAGCCATGATTCGCCTGGATATGTCCGAATACATGGAAGGACATACCGTATCCAAACTCATTGGTTCACCTCCTGGTTACGTAGGATACGACGAAGGTGGACAACTGACCGAAGCCGTGCGGCGCAAACCATACTCAGTGCTGCTATTCGACGAAATCGAAAAAGCGCACCCCGATGTATTCAATATGTTGCTGCAACTCTTGGATGACGGTCATCTTACCGATGCTAAAGGTCGGAAAGTGGACTTCAAGAACACACTAATTATTCTGACTTCCAACATTGGTTCTAAGGTAATTGAAAAAGGTGGCGGCGGCTTAGGCTTTGATTTTGATACTCAAGCTGATGCTAGCTACAACCGTATTCGTAACTTAGTTAATGAGGAACTAAAGGCTTACTTCCGTCCTGAATTTCTCAACCGCTTGGATGACATTATCGTCTTCACTCAACTTTCCAAGGATGAAGTCAAGCAAATTGCTGACATCTTGCTGCGTGAAGTGGCTAGCCGCTTAACTGAAAAAGGCATTATCCTCGAAGTTACAGACCGCTTTAAAGAGCGTGTAGTCGAAGAAGGTTATAACCCCAGCTACGGTGCTAGACCGTTACGTCGGGCAATTATGCGCCTGTTAGAAGATCCTCTGGCCGAAGCAATGTTATCTGGTGAAGTCCGCGATGGAGTAACAGCCATTGTCGATGTTGATGATGACAATCAAGTGAGAATACAAGGATCTGAAAAACGAGAGTTACTTTTGGCTAATGCTGGCTAATATTTTAAACCTGTCGTTGAATTAAAAACTTTTCCCTAGTAGTAATACTAGGGAATTTTTTGATTTCAGGTCAACAATTTCATTCACCAATAAAAAAGCTATAATTAAGAGTTGAATTTAAACTGAAAAATAAAAGTATTAGTCAGATAAAATTGGATGGCTACAACCTAGGTTTAGTTTGGTTATGAAAAATCTTGAGAGTTTAACCATCCACCAATTTCGAGGTTTACAGAACCTAAAATTACAGGATACAGGACAAATCAATATCCTTGTGGGAGTTAACAACGCAGGTAAAACTAGTGTATTGGAGGCAATTTCAACTTACTCTCGTCCACTAGATTTATCTGAGTGGCTCTCGACAGCATGGCGACGAGAAATAAGTCCATATCGTAGCTCAAGGCTAGAAGCTCTCAAGTGGTTATTTCCTCAACAGAAACAAGGAAAACATATTCAGAGTTACCAAGGACAGATATTGATGTCCGGGACGGGTAATTTCCCAGTTAGGAAACTAGAAGCAAGCTACCAGGAACTCGAAGGAACATGGATATCTAAAGAAACACTCGGGGAGGAAGAAATCAAAGAAAGTGATGAAAGTATTGAAGATGAAGATATAACCAGACACGGTGCCAATCTAGAACTAAAGGTAACTACTAATGAGGAAGACTGGTTGCAGAATCAAAAGGAGATTAGCGAACAATTTGAAATATGGGAAAATGATAGATTTATTCCCAAACGAGGGCAAAAAAACTTAGCATTACCTGTTGCTACTATTACACCATTTTCTCATCGTGCAGAACGGTTTCAAATTCGGCTGCTTTCAGACGCCACTTTTCAAGATTTCAAATCTGAGGTGATTGAATTACTTCAATATATGGACTCAGGAATTGTTGATCTTGAGCTTTTAGTTCCTCCAGGTCAAAGAGTCTCTCGTCCTAGTATATATATTAGCCATAAACAAACGGGGATCTCACCAATCAGTGCTTTTGGAGATGGAGTGCCGCGTTTGCTATTAATGGCTTTAATGCTTCCCAGAGTACAAGAAGGAATCCTCCTAATTGATGAATTAGGAACCGCTATTCATACTGAAGCACTGCAATTGTTCTTCGAGTGGTTGATTAATTGGTCTAGAAAAATGAAAGTACAAATTTTTGCTACCACTCACAGTCTTGAAGTTATTGATGCACTATTAGTTGCAGATACTTCCGAAACTGAATTAGTAGTGTATAGAATAGAACCTGAAGATTCAACAACTAATGCAGTACGGTTGGATAGAAATATGCTCAAAACACTTCGCGAGGAATTAGGACAGGAGGTTCGCTGGTGAGTCTGAAATATGCTCTTATTGGCGTTGAAGGCCCCCATGATTTAGCATTTGTTGGCAAAATTCTCAAGCTGCTAAAATTCAAAGAATTTGATGGAAAAGAACATAATTTGGACTCATTTTGGGCAAAATTTAAACCAATTTATCCCAAAAAAGGGGGGAATTTGTATGAAAGATTAGATATGCCATCTATTTTTTTCACAGATACTCTCTCTGTTGCTGTGTACGCAGGTGGTGGAAGCAATCTGGCACCACGTCTATTAGCTATTCTGGCAAATCATCCCCCATATCAAAAAGAAATTATAGCATTTGGAATTATTGCCGATGCTGATAAGTATTCACCAAATAATATTGCTGAAGAATATAGTCAAAAATTTAAAGTATATTTTCCTGGATTACCAACAGTTGGAGGAAATGTAGATACAAGTTATCTACGAACTGGTATTTATGTACTGCCAGATAATTCACAGCAAGGTGTATTAGAAAATATTCTTTGTAGTTGTAGAAACTATGCTTATCCTTTACACATGGAAAAAGCCGCTTCCTATTTAGCAGATTTCGATGCAGAACATAAGCTCGGGTGGCAACCCTTTGATGACAAGAAGGCTTTAATAGCTACAGTTGTTAGTATTCTGAAACCAGGTAAAACTAATACTGTGAGTATTAAAGATAATGACTGGATTAGTCACAATACTCAAAATAATGTTCCTGCTCTTGAAAATTTTGTAGCCTTTATAAAAAAACTTTTAAACATAGAGGACAGCAATATCTAGAAACAAATTATATTCCGTTTATGTATAAAAAATAAGCATATCTAAAACTAGAAAATGATTAAATATGCCCCTTTCCCAGTTGAAACCAGAAGGAGGCATATTCAAACAGCAGCAACAATCTTTTAATTATTGACTTTTTAACACCCCCGGTTCTTGCTGTATGGGCAAGACATCTAAAATATCGGTTTGAGCGCAATATTTTAAATCTTCATGACCTTCAAGGCGTAATAACCTTTTACCATGACTGGCTTGGTGAAATAATCCCAATAAGTCATTTTGCCACTGGGAGTAAAGAGCGATCGCACTAATTAACTCATCGTTACCAGCTAAATCATCTGGGGATAATTGGGACTTTTCTACAAGACTATGAGCGATCGCCCCGGCGCATACTGTATCTTCTAACGAAAAACTGCCTTCCCAACCAGAACCGACAATCCACACTGTCTCTGGTTGTTTTTCCAGGAGATAATGCACCACCGCTGCCCGGTTAATCAAAGCTGCGGCGAGTACAGTTGGGGAGTGTTGTATCCGTTGTAAGGCGCGAGTCCCATTGGTGGTACTGATAAACAAACGTCGCCCCTGGACTACTTCCGGTGTGCAGTCGAGGGGAGAATTACCTAATTCAAAGCCAGTTACCTTAGCACCGCCGCGTTCTCCAGCCCTCAGTCGTTTTTCTGGGGGCCAGTTTTCGCTAACTGCAATTAGTTCATCTAAATCACTGAAGGCTTGCACAGCTTCGCCTCCAGAAGCCAAGACAGCGGCTATTGTGCTAGTAGCTCGCAAAACATCAACTACGATAGCGCAGTCTGGAGTTTTGTCCGTGGGAGTCAATTCCGGAGTGTGGTATATGAATAGCTTCACGCGCTGGATACACCTGCTCTAAATACTGTTACCGAGATTACATTCTAATTGGTGTCATTAACCATAATCACAGTTAAAGTCAGATGATTTCTTATCTTTAGGTAAGAGTATTCATTATCTTAGATCGGGGATTTGCAGCCAAGGAACACAAACAGCGGTAATCTGAAAAAAGAATCGACCTGCCAAAACAATCTTTTTCGCAGTCTCAGCTTGGCAAATAGAGCCGGAATTTTTGCATCTCA
This sequence comes from Anabaena sp. CCY 9613, assembly GCF_963920895.1. Classification (NCBI taxonomy): domain Bacteria; kingdom Bacillati; phylum Cyanobacteriota; class Cyanophyceae; order Nostocales; family Nostocaceae; genus Anabaena; species Anabaena sp. CCY 9613. The sequence goes on along the minus strand of NZ_CAWUDE010000008.1, from coordinate 95,009 downwards.
TCCGTTGATCCAATATCTAAAATCTGTGACAAAATCAATATGGCACCTTTACCTGACTATCGCCCCAAACAACTGTCTGTAGGCCCTTTGGAAGCAGAAATTTTAAATATCATCTGGGAATTGGGTTCAGCTACAGTCAAGGATGTACACGATCGCATTCTCTCTGACCCGAACCGAGAATTAGCTTACACTTCTGTCACCACAGTCCTGCGCCGCCTTACAGATAAGGGTTGGTTAACCTGTAATAAACAAGGACGGGCGTTTTATTGGCAACCCAAGTTGACAAAGCAGCAAGCACAGGTAATTAAGGCCCACGAACAGTTACAACGGTTTTTAGCAGTGGGCAACCCTGATGTTATTGCTGCCTTTGCTGATAGTCTAGATGCAGCCGCCAGTGAGCAATTAGAAGCGATCGCTAAACGCATTCAAGCCGCACGCCAAGCCAGGGAGGAACAACAATAATGCATCTGATGATGATTTTGACTGCTTTGACAGTTGCTTGGAGTTTAAGATGCTCTCTTAATCATCTCCAAGGTAACTGGGGTGTCCGGTGGCGGCGATCGCTATTTTTATTTCTCTTTCCGCCATTATTAATTTTTATGACGGCGATCGCTGTCTTATTTATGGGACCCCAAGGCAATATGGGTGGAGTACATACTGGCTGGTTAAGCTATGAATTTGCGTTAACTTGCCTAGCTTTTTTTGCAGTTTTATGCATTAAATTGGCTTTCCAAGGTTGGCAATCTGTGGAATCTGCTCGTCAATCTCCTTTGGTGCATCTTGCAGGTAAACAAGTTAGGTTACTGAACACAGACGCACCGTTTGCTGGTCAAATTGGCTTTTGGCATCCAGAACTAGTAGTTAGTCAAGGATTACTGCAAACCCTCTCCCCAGAACATGTAGATAGTGTCTTGGCACATGAGCAAGGACATTATCATTACCGCGACACATTTTGGTTTTTCTGGCTGGGTTGGGTACGCGCCTGTACCAGTTGGTTACCCAATACAGATGTTTTGTGGGAAGAACTTTTAGCTTTGCGTGAATTACGTGCTGACAGTTACGCAGCGTCACAAGCAGACCCGCTTTTGTTAGCAGAGTCATTGCTAATGGTAGTAAGTAACAGCAGTGTATCATCAGAAATTTGCTGTGCAGCTTTAGGGTCTAGCGGAGGGGATACCTACGACGGCAAGCTACGCTTAGAACAGAGAATAGAAGCTTTATTAGCACCACCAGAACCCACACCAGAAATTAACTGGCATTACTGGAATAGTTTTCTCCTAGCATTTATGCCGCTAGTGAGTGTGATGTTTCATACATAAACGGGAAAAATAGGTCACATCAAAACAAGAAGGTGGCGCTACACACTCAGGTATCCAGTGATTCATGCCAAATCCTCTTGCTGATAGGAACTAATTGTGAGATTCATGAGGAGGATTCGGTGAAACTTGAGGCTTTTCGAGTGGCGCTAGTTGTTCTTGTATCAGCTGTTGTTGTTGGGGACTAATTTTTAGGGGTGTATCTAAAGCAGAACGGCTTCTGTTTAGCAAACGTTGAATTTCTTTCTCAAATTGCTCTCTACCCCGTGTAAAAAAGTTTGGCTCTCTGGGGTTAATTGCACCGTTGATTACTGGCTGACTGGCTTTAGCAGCAAATGGTAAACTAACCACTAAAACCGCCATGACCAGAGTTATCGATTTAGCTATGGTTAGGCTGGAAAATTTCTGGTAAAAAATGCTTTTCATGCGACCATCTCATGCATGGGTTGTGAAAAATTACCACAAGAAGAGATTTATATTCTAGCTGCGATCGCACTTGATTCATCGGCAACCAAACAAAAGTGCAAGTTAGGTAATCTAACTCCACAATCTAACTTTATCTTTTTTAAACTCCCCAGGCTGGATTCGAACCAGCGACCAATCGATTAACAGTCGATCGCTCTACCACTGAGCTACTGAGGAACGCTCACAGTTTCTAATATTAAACCCAACATATAAGATTTGGCAAGTACTTTCCCAAACTTTTTTTCGTATATGCTAAATTTTTATAAAATCCCAACCAAAAACCATGCTAGATAATGGTTTGAGACTTTTGAACGAGAGAGTATACCACTCTAGCCCCTAGCCCCTAGCCCCTAGCCCCTAGCCCCTACTGTAATCCCATCCGCAATTCCGCTAATCGCTGCCGTGCTTTAGCGTCAATGGAGTTAGCTAAAAACCGACCTTTAGGTTGTTGGCGTTTTTGATATTTATGTCGCATCCGACAAACTGTGGTTTCTACCTCACCACACAGTTGTTGTGCCGATAACCATTCAGCCCCATACCCCTGTACCATCAACTGCTGTGCGCGGTCTGATGTTGCCACAATCACGCGAGCAATCAGAGATTGGGCTATTTGATAACGCAAAGATGCACAGGATTTTTCAATAAAAGTATCTGCTGTTTGCCCAAAATCAGTGTAATGAACTGATAAAAGTTCTGTAATAGTTTCTTGATTGCTAGAGGCTTTATGATATTGAGCATCAAAAATTATTTGCGTATCATAACCTTGAAATGAGCTGTAACTAGTCATCGCTTCCACTAATTCCCAGCGTGCTGCCTCTAATCCTGCTTGATCACGGGTTTTTTTCAGGCAAGGCCAAGCGCCAATGATGTTGTAGCCGTCTACTAACAAAACGGCTCGGAGTAAGGGACGAGGCATGGTTTTTAATCACAGTTATCTAGAGTTAACAAAATCCATTCATAAGTTTTATAGTAATTGAAACACTGCTTGTAACACTATGTTACATAGCAGCAAAAAATGCGATATGCTGGCAAAATTAGACGTGCAAAAGCTTTATCAAAAGGAAACGCGCCCGTTTAAGGCGCGCTGTAATTGTGATTAATTATTGATTAATTAACTGAAGAAAAAGAATTAGTAGAAATTGACTGTTTAAGAAGTTTCATCTTCTAGAGTCATTAAACGTTGTTTGAGACGCTGAGGTTCACCTCTATCTACCAAAAAGCCTTTTTCTAATAAAAAAGCACCGTCACAGTAATTCAACTCATCTAGACGATGAGTTACCCATAGAGCAGTAATACCGCGACTTTTCACTAAGCGACGGACACCAGCCACTAAATCCATTTGGCTATCTGGATCAAGTAAAGCTGTGGGTTCATCTAACAATAAGATTTCACAACGCCGGGCGATCGCACCAGCAATGGCGACGCGCTGTTTTTGTCCTCCACTCAGGGCATAAATAGGGCGTAGTTGTAAAGCAGACAAATTTACTGCCCCCAGCGCCTCTTCTACCCTGTCCCTCACCGTAGCAGGCGGCAACTTTTCTTCTACCAGACCAAAAGCCACATCAGCACCAACTGTAGGCATGACTAATTGATGATCAGGGTTTTGAAAGACAAAGCCAACCGGATGTAAAACCCGAATTTCCCCGGATTGGGGAGCTAATAGCCCCGCCAGCAGTCGGAGTAATGTTGATTTACCACTGCCATTTGTACCCAAAAGCATCCAAAATTCACCCACAGGTACTTCCAGAGAGCAAGATTGGATAGCCGTCTCGCCATTAGGCCAACTGAAGCGTAAATCTTTAACTTCAATGCCCGCTTCCGCCATGTGCATACCTTAGTTATTCACTTATTCAGCAGTTACGGCAAAAAAGCCTGGTGGTCTGCCACTACTAGTGCTAGCACCATCTTTCTGAACAATTTGTACCCCAGAAATTTCACTAGCACGCACAACAATTTTCTTTTCTGTCTTACCTTCACACTTCAGTTCCACAAGGTCAGGATTACCAGAGCGCATCGCTGCCAAAATTAGCTGATAAACTGCTTCAGCATCCTCTGCTGATTTACGTTGTACAGAGATAGGAAAGGCAGTATTTCTGAGACTTAAATCGATGGTAAACATTTAGGATTAATCAAAACATAACTGTAGGACTCATTTTAGCGTCAGGGCATAAGGAATTGGGGATTAGGGATGAGATAAGAATTTTCCTAATACCCAGTACCCAATCTCCTTTTGCAAAAAATTACTGGAAAAATTAGCGATTTACACTTATAATTATGAGAGTCGGTAAAAATTTGTAAACTAGATTGACAATCTGGTTAGCTTTCTGCATAAGGATAGCTGTAAACAGCCAATCTGTCAGCAGATTTGTACTTATAAGATTTGGAGATTTGTTCTAATGACCATCGCAGTAGGACGCGCCCCCAGTACAAGAGGGTGGTTTGACGTACTAGACGACTGGTTAAAGCGCGATCGCTTCGTATTTGTAGGTTGGTCAGGAGTATTATTATTCCCCTGCGCTTACCTAGCACTAGGCGGTTGGCTAACCGGTACAACCTTTGTAACTTCGTGGTACACCCACGGATTAGCCTCATCCTACCTGGAAGGCTGTAACTTCTTGACAGTAGCAGTATCTAGCCCCGCAGACAGCATGGGACACTCCCTGTTGTTACTGTGGGGGCCAGAAGCGCAAGGAGACCTCACCCGTTGGTTCCAACTCGGTGGCTTATGGCCATTCGTGGCCCTACACGGAGCCTTTGCCTTAATCGGCTTCATGTTGCGGCAATTTGAAATTGCGCGGCTAGTAGGCATTCGTCCCTACAACGCCCTAGCATTTTCTGCCCCCATCGCGGTATTCGTCAGCGTATTTCTGATGTACCCCTTGGGACAATCTTCCTGGTTCTTTGCACCCAGCTTTGGAGTAGCAGCCATCTTCCGGTTCCTACTATTCCTGCAAGGATTCCACAACTGGACACTCAACCCCTTCCACATGATGGGTGTAGCAGGTGTACTCGGTGGAGCGCTATTGTGTGCCATTCACGGAGCCACAGTCGAAAACACCTTGTTTGAAGACGGCGAAGCATCCAACACCTTCCGCGCCTTCAACCCCACCCAAGCAGAAGAAACCTACTCAATGGTGACAGCAAACCGTTTCTGGTCACAGATTTTCGGTATTGCCTTCTCCAACAAACGTTGGTTACACTTCTTCATGCTGTTTGTGCCAGTCACAGGCTTGTGGATGGCTTCCATTGGGATTGTCGGTTTAGCGCTCAACCTCCGGGCATATGACTTCGTATCCCAGGAATTGCGCGCGGCTGAAGACCCCGAATTTGAAACCTTCTATACCAAAAACATTTTGCTGAACGAGGGTATCCGCGCTTGGATGGCTCCTCAAGATCAGCCTCACGAACAATTTGTATTCCCTGAGGAAGTTCTACCTCGCGGTAACGCACTGTAAGAATGGTTTAATTGCCATTTTTTCATCCTCCTCCGCCTTTTGGCGGGGGTTTATTTATTTAGAGTTAACCTCTCTAAAATTTCTGTGTTATATTGATTCCAGGTTAATAACCCAGAGTAAACGCTCTGCCCTTTTGAAACTAAGTCCGCTTAGGCAACAAGGAGGTGATGCCCATGATAGAAAGTAGTATACGCATGGGTCATCAGGTTGCAGTTAGCCGGCTGCGCGCCGGGGCTGTTCTCTAAAAGTTAGCCTTAGTTTCCTGGTGAAACTAAGTTAGCTCAAGTAGCTAGGCTAAAGATCGGAGTTCCTTCCGGCAGTCTGGTTGCAACCTGAAGACCCGCTACACCGCTCTGGTATTAGGTCATCTGATCTAAATCAGAGCGGATAGTTTTTTAGGGGTGACTTTTGATTGATTAATGATTGCCGTAGCAAATTCAAATAGGAATTGCGTTAAAGTTTTTATTAAGTACTAAATATAATATCTTGCATATTCATGGCATTTAACCCTGAAGAGGATTCCGGCGTATTTCTCTATGTGAGCATAAAGGGTGTAATGTAAATGAAGCGCCAAAATCATGCAATGCAAGATATTGCCAAGATGTAAGCAGGAATTTTTGGATATGGCGAAACTACTGACTGATACAGAAATTCAAGCAGAGGCAAGCCGCTTGTCAGATTGGACAATTGTAGGATCTAAGTTGCAGACTACCCGCAAATTTAAAGATTTTATAGCAGCTATTGAATTTGTGAATAAACTGGTAGAACCTGCTGAAACATCAGGACATCATCCTGATATAGAAATTTCTTATAACAAAGTCAATATTGCACTGACGACACATGATGCAGGTGGGTTAACCCAAAAAGACTTTGAAGTAGCTGCAAAAATTTCTCAAATCATTTAAAAAGGCTCAGGGGAAAATTGCCAATTAAATGAGCTTTTAAGACTAGAGACAGAGAAAAAATATGGCAAAAACCTTACCCTTACTTCAGACTTAAAGAGCATCACATGTGACAGTTAATCAGGCGATCGCTTGTAGCTTGCCATATACTTCAAATGCTTTATAATGCTATGTTAGGAAGCTATGTTTTTGCACAAGTTAATTACATTGATTTTTAACATTTTTAGTTAATCAGTTATTAGCCCAGCAAAAACCTAAAATTGTAGTAGTGGCAACGATGCATCATCCAAAACTTCAACATAGGAACATGTTGAGTTTTAGAGAGTAAGTTCAACGAAAACAATTATCTATACAAGGTGTGAGGAAAAAGTGAAAATGTCTAACATATTGTGGAAATCCCTGGTGGTTAGCCCCGCAGTTTTGGGAGCAACCTTGTTGGTTTCAGGAGCAGCAATTGCCGCCCCAAGCATTACCACTGAAGTTTCGGCAACAGAACAAACTGTTATTGAAATAGCGCCACAGCCAGAAATATTGGCTCAAGCAGCTAACGACAACGTAATTAACCAAGTTAATAGCTATAGCAACGAAGGTAGACAAAACACTACCATATCCCAAGTAACATCGGTTTCACAGTTTTCGGACGTACAACCAACAGACTGGGCATTCCAAGCGTTGCAGTCCTTAGTAGAGCGTTACGGTTGTATTGCAGGTTATCCCAATGCGACATATCGCGGTAACCGTGCGTTAACTCGTTACGAATTTGCAGCTGGTTTAAACGCTTGTTTGGATAGAGTCAACGAATTGATCGCCACAGCCACAGCTGACATGGTGACCAGAGAAGATTTAGCGACTCTACAACGCTTACAAGAAGAATTTTCCGCAGAATTGGCGACTTTACGCGGTCGAGTAGATTCTCTAGAAGCGCGGACAGCTGAATTAGAAGCTAATCAGTTCTCCACCACCACCAAGCTAGTTGGTGAAGCCGTTTTTGCTCTAACTGACGCTTTTGGTGATACAGCAGGCGACAATAATAACACTGTATTCCAAAACAGAGTCCGTTTAGGCTTACAAAGCAGCTTTACCGGTCGGGACGTGTTAACAACCCGTTTAGCATCTGGCAACGCAGATCGTTTTAATCTAGGTGTTGGTTCACCACCGATTCTGGGTGAGCCTGGCACTGTTAGTGGTGAAGGTCTGCAAACCTTTAACATCGGTAACACTGGCGGTAACAACGTTGAAATCGACAGATTAACCTACCAAGCTCCTGTTGGCCCAGCCCAAGTTTATATTGCAGCAAATGGTGGTAGACACAGCCATTATGCAGCAGTAAACAATCCCTACTTCAATGATGGTACTGACGGTGGTAACGGTGCTTTAACAACCTTTGCTTCTGAAAGCCCCATTTATCGCATTGGTGGTGGTGCTGGTCTTGCCTTCACCTTACAACCCTTTGGTCAAGGTGGCGGTATCCTCAGACCCAGTTCTCTCACTGTAGGTTTCTTAGGATCAGAAGCTAACGATCCCAGTCTAGGTTCCGGTATCTTCCAAGGAAACTATGCTGCTTTAGGACAATTGAACTTTAGCGTTAGCGATCGCATAGCTTTAGCTGCAACCTACGTTCATGGTTATCATGGTGCAGGTAGCAGAATCTTTGACGCAGGTAACAACACTTCTCCTGTAGTAGGTACTTCAATCGCCAACCTTGGTGGTGTTGATAGAACCGATGGTAGCACCAATCCATTCGCAACTAATTCCTACGGTGTTTCCGCAGCCTTCCGTCCCAGCGATAGACTCTCCGTCAGTGGTTTTGTCTCCTACACCGATGTTAATGGCTTTGGTGCTAACGACAACGGCGAAGTTTGGAGTTACGGTGTTGGTGTAGCGTTACCTGACTTTGGTAAGAGAGGTAACGTACTAGGTATCTTCGGTGGTGCTGTACCCTACGCACGTGGTATCCAACCTGGATTTAACAGAGTTCCCTACCAAGTTGAAGGCTACTACAAGTACCAAGTTTCCGATAATATCTCCGTTACTCCTGGCGTTATCTGGTTGACCAACCCTGGTCAAAACAGCGATAACTCTGATGCAGTAATTGGTACTCTCAGAACTACATTCACCTTCTAGAGTTTTGTCAGTTTACTGAAAACAAACTTTACAGTTTGTTGCACCCCGCCATCAGGTGGGGTTTTTTTGTTGCTAAGGGTGAAGCGTTAAACCTCGTCCATCATGAAAAGTGGAGTTTTTGTCATGGCGACGCCAGGAAGCAATCTCATAATCTTGACTACAAACTACAGTTTTCAAAGTAGACAAGTTTTAACAAGCAAAAGGTGTCAGGCTTTTATGATCAATTTATGAACTCAGCTACCGAGAAACTCTTATATGATTAAAGACAGCTTGGTATAATATTGCTACTTGTGCAATTATCATTAAATTAGAATGCTTCATTCTCAACTTAATGCGGAATAACCGAATTAATTTTGATAATAGGCGTAGCTAATGCAACAACAGTACAAGGTGTGAGGAGAAAAGTGAAAATGTCTAACATATTGTGGAAATCCCTGGTGGTTAGCCCCGCAGTTTTGGGAGCAACCTTGTTGGTTTCAGGAGCAGCAATTGCCGCCCCAAGCATTACCACTGAAGTTTCGGCAACAGAACAAACTGTTATTGAAATAGCGCCACAGCCAGAAATATTGGCTCAAGCAGCTAACGACAACGTAATTAACCAAGTTAATAGCTATAGCAACGAAGGTAGACAAAACACTACCATATCCCAAGTAACATCGGTTTCACAGTTTTCGGACGTACAACCAACAGACTGGGCATTCCAAGCGTTGCAGTCCTTAGTAGAGCGTTACGGTTGTATTGCAGGTTATCCCAATGCGACATATCGCGGTAACCGTGCGTTAACTCGTTACGAATTTGCAGCTGGTTTAAACGCTTGTTTGGATAGAGTCAACGAATTGATCGCCACAGCCACAGCTGACATGGTGACCAGAGAAGATTTAGCGACTCTACAACGCTTACAAGAAGAATTTTCCGCAGAATTGGCGACTTTACGCGGTCGAGTAGATTCTCTAGAAGCGCGGACAGCTGAATTAGAAGCTAATCAGTTCTCCACCACCACCAAGCTAGTTGGTGAAGCCATATTTGCTGTTACAGATGCTTTCGGTGATACAGTTGGTGACAATAATAACACTGTATTCCAAAACAGAGTCCGTCTAGACCTGCAAACCAGCTTCACTGGTCGAGATATTTTGCACACCCGTCTTTCATCTGGTAACGCCCAAAACTTTAATTTGGGTACTGAAGTGGGTGGTCTTCCCAGTGGTGAAGGTCTTCAAACTTTTAACGTTGGTAGCACTGGTAATAATAATGTCAACATAGATTGGTTGGCATACTATGTTCCTGTTGGCCCCGCACAAGTGTATATTGCGGCCACTGGAGGTATTCATAGCGATTACGCCGCTACCAACAACCCTTACTTTGAAGACTTCGATGGTGGTAACGGTGCTTTAACAACCTTTGCTTCGGAAAATCCCATTTATCGGATTGGTGGTGGTGCTGGTCTTGCCTTAACCTTACCTTTTGGTCAAGGTGGCGGTATTCTCAGACCTAGTTCACTAACTGTCGGTTATTTGGGATCGGAACCTAACAGTCCAGGACTCGGTGAAGGTGTGTTCAACGGCAACTATGCTGCTTTAGGACAATTGAACTTTAGTGTAGGCGATCGCTTGGCTTTAGCTGCAACCTACGTACATGGTTATCACGGTGCAGGTAGTAGCTTATTCGACGCAGGTTCAGTAACTAATCCCATCGTAGGTAGTAGTTTAGCCAACATTCTGCAAAACCCATCTTCTACCAATTCTTATGGTGTGTCAGCTGCGTTCAGACCCAGTGATAGACTGTCAGTTAGTGGGTTCGTTTCTTACACAGATGTCACAGGATTCGGTGTAGATGATGACAAAGAAGTTTGGACTTACGGTGTTGGGGTAGCATTACCTGACTTTGGTAAAAGAGGTAACGTTTTAGGTATTTTTGCAGGTGCCCAACCCTATGCGCGTGGTGTAGTAGATGGCTCTAACAGATTGCCATACCAAGTTGAAGGCTTCTACAAGTACCAAGTTTCCGATAACATCTCCGTTACTCCTGGCGTTATCTGGTTGACCAATCCTGGTCAAAACAGCGACAACTCTGATGCAGTGATTGGTACTCTCAGAACTACATTCACTTTCTAGAGTTTTGTAAATCGGCTAAAAATTCGAGAATCTATTATGCCCTGCCTTTAGGTAGGGTTTTTTATTTGAGAAGATGAGGGGGATGAGGAAAGTAACTAATGACTAATTAACAAACCCCAGTGGAGAACCGGAGTATACTAGAAAAGGTAAAGACTAATAACTCTTCTCAACTAACACTTGATCCCTTACTAGTATTCATGCCTGTGGAACTATCATGTAAATCTGAATATGCCATTCTCGCCTTGATAGAGATGGCAACTCATTACGAAAGCGGCGAACCGATGCAAATTCGACAAATTGCCGCGCAACAAAGCATACCTGATCGCTATTTAGAACAACTATTGGCGACTTTAAGACGTGGGGGTATCGTAAAAAGTCAACGCGGGTCAAAAGGTGGCTATTTTTTAACAAAAGAACCTTGGAAAATTACACTCTTCGATGTTTTAGAATGTCTGGAAGGGTCAGACGTGCGGGTATGTGAAGACGATACTAACCCTAAAAGTATAGATACTTCTGTAATCAAAGAAATCTGGCAAGAAGCACGTCAAGCCGCCAACTCAGTTTTACAAAACTATACACTTCAGGATCTTTGTGAGAAGCGAGATTCTCGGCGACAGTTGGATATTATGTATTACATTTAGTCCACAGTTGCTTTGGCTATTGACTTTTGACCACTAACTATATAGATAAGGAACAATAATGAAAATTGCGCGTAACATTACAGAACTTATTGGTCGGACACCTCTAGTACAATTAAACCGCATCCCTCAAGCTGAAGGATGTGTGGCACAAATAGTTGTGAAACTCGAAAGTATGAACCCATCGGCATCAGTCAAAGACCGGATTGGGGTAAGTATGATTAATGCCGCAGAAGAGGAAGGGTTGATTACTCCTGGCAAGACTTTATTGGTAGAACCCACATCGGGAAATACGGGAATCGCTCTGGCAATGGCCGCAGCAGCTAAAGGTTATCGCTTAATTTTGACTATGCCAGAAACCATGAGTGGGGAACGCCGGGCGATGTTGCGGGCTTATGGAGCAGAATTAGAATTAACACCAGGTATTGAAGGGATGAGTGGGGCAATTCGGCGGGCCCAAGAGATAGTTGATACTACCCCACATACCTATATGTTGCAGCAGTTCCGCAATCCAGCCAATGCTAAAGTGCATCGAGAAACTACAGCTGAAGAAATTTGGTCAGATACCGATGGACAGGTAGATATGATCGTGGCAGGGGTAGGTACAGGTGGTACAATCACTGGGGTAGCGGAAATGATTAAAGCTCGTAAACCTAGTTTCCAGGCGATCGCAGTTGAACCAGCCAATAGCCCAGTGCTATCTGGAGGACGACCAGGCCCCCACAAAATTCAGGGAATTGGTGCTGGGTTTGTCCCTCAAGTACTGAAGACAGAATTGATTAATGAAGTGATTAGTGTGACGGATGACGAAGCGATCGCTTATGGTCGGCGTTTAGCTAGAGAAGAAGGTCTACTATCTGGGATTTCTAGTGGTGCAGCCTTATGTGCAGCTATCCGTGTTGCCCAACGTCCAGAAAATGAGGGACGCTTAATCGTGATGATTCAGCCCAGTTTTGGAGAAAGATATTTAAGTACACCGTTGTTCCAAGACTTAGAGGCTAGGTTGGCCACTAGCATTAGCTAACGTTAAATTGGATAAATGGTCGATTCTAAACACGTTTCTAATCACTACGAAACTCTCAACGTTAATCCCAATGCTAGCCAAGCGGAGATTAAGCAATCTTATCGCCGCTTGGTAAAGTTGTTTCATCCTGACAGCAACCAAGAAACAGCAGATAAAGAACAAATTATTCGCATCAATGCAGCTTATGAAGTCTTAGGGGACAGTCAAAATCGACTCAGCTATGACCAAAAACTGCAAGAAGATTCCCAAAAATTCCAGAGCAATTATCAACAGCGGACAGCATCAGCTCAAAAACGTTACCAGACAACCAGGCCAACAGGACGAGATGCAGATGAACATGTTGAAGCTTGGTTGCGCCTAGTTTATCAACCAGTCAATGACTTGCTAGATAACATTCTCAATTCTTTAGAGGATCAAATTGAGCAACTAGCCGCTGATCCCTTTGATGATGAATTATTAGAGGAATTCCAGGAATACTTAAACGCCTGCCGAGATGACCTCAAGCACGCTCAATTAGCTTTTCGTTCCCTGCCAAATCCCCCAAGTTTAGCAAAAACAGCTGCTTACATTTACCATAGTCTTAATCAAGTAGCAGATGGTATAGAAGAATTGGCTTACTTCCCTTTGAGCTACGACGAGCATCATTTACATACAGGGCAAGAATTATTCCGTATAGCTGCCAGATTACACTACGAAGTACAAGAATCTGTTAGTTAATCAAATTCAGCATCTTTTGCAGAATACCTTAGAAGCTCTAAGTTAGGAAGACGTACATAATTAGGGCTTGCTGAAAAAGTCATTTAAAGGTAGGAGAAGGATTGACTAAGTAATCAGGCAAGAGAAGAGATAAGTTTTTGTTGCCTGCAATTACTCAACCTATAACGTTCATTAATAAAAGGGGTAAAAAAAGATGTGCTGTTGAAAAATTGCCATAAAAATCGACAAAAAAGCCGTGAAAGAAGGGCACAAAGATTCATGACTAAAAAAGTAATAGCAATAGCAGTCACAGACGTATGAGGAAGTTTAGCCATGACTCTACCCAAACTAAATCTTCACTTGCTACAAAGGTTTTTACCTATTTTATCCTTTTCTCTTGCACTTTATTTTCTTTTATCACCCCAAATCTCTTGATTTGTCTAGGTTTTTTGTTTATTCTGCAAGCTCTAATTAAAGGCTTATGGCGAGCTAGCGCATTCATGGGGAGCCATTGCGGTTCCACGCTACTTGTCACTACAAGCCTAGTTCATTTTTTTACATTACTTAACATAGTTGGATTTATTCGCATCAGTTTACTGATTGCGAATTATGAGTAACAAATGAGTCTCAGGCATTGTGGGTGGTCAACTTTTAGGTCTCCCCTATAATCGATTTCCACGACCACCCCAGCCTTTAGACAATTAGCTGATAGTCCTGCTGACATCTAATACGCTTATGCCCCAAAAGTGCTTCCTCAATATTCTATTGGCCCTTGCCGTTGGGGCGGATACAAGGGCAATAGACTGTTCTCTCATGTTCCCTACCAGACCATTTCTTCTCCCTTTTAAATGCCCTGGTAAACGGAACAAATTGAACATTAAGATTTTTGGACTCAGTAAATTACCCGGTGAAGAGCCATCTGTTTGTGGTGGTCAAACAGATTGGTCAAGCCTAGCAGTAAGGTGGTGTTGCTGACGTTAGCTTACTGGGGCTTCTCGTCAAAAATCTAAACTTCGCTTTAGCTGACTCGATTAATCGACTCTGCTGGTAAGCAAATGAGATTATCCCCTTGGGTGAGAATTAAGCCGCGTTGGCGCAACTTACCCATCAAGCGAGTAACGGTAACACGAGTTGAACCAATCGCGCTACCAATTTGGGCATGGGTGAGGGGAAAGGGCAGACAATAGCCACGAATTACATCAGGATCAGTCTCGCTCATAGCTGGCTCTCCATATTCCTCAATCAACAATGTGAGAAATCCTAAGAGTCGGTCAATGGTGCGGCGTTGTCCCAAGGCACTCAGCCACAACAGTTTGCGCTGGTGCTGATACCTAAAGGCATCCATGACTTCACGGCGGAAGTGAGGCCAATTGTCTAAGTCGTGCCAGTACATCCACAGCACCGCAGTTTGGTCAACGTGGGCGTATGCTTGGAGCGTGAATGGTGACTGAGCAACAATTTCAAACGGTTGTCCCGCGCCAACAAAACCCAAGAAAGCTTCTTCTGGGGTTCTGTTAATTCTTCGAGACGTGAGCTGACTGGCAGTAGCACTAACTTGTGCGGTTCCTACCATGCGGATTGCGCCCCTTTGCACCAAATACAGCAAACCAGGTCGGGCTGGAATGCGTTCATCTTTGCTAAAGGTGCGGCAGCGGTAGTGTTCTTGAGCCCAGTCAAGAATCCGTTGCCAAGTCAGGAAAGGCCGTGATGCCTCAGAAAAGGAGGATGGAGATTGCATAGGTAACAAAGAGCGTTCGGCTGAAGACAAAGACGATCATAAAAAGGTGCAAGGAGTGTCTTTGTGTTGGCAGGGTAGGCTTAACGCCTAACAGCGCCAGCCATACAAAGAGTAGAAAGCGTTGAATTTACACTCTACTCTTTTGTTATACTTCCTACTGTACAATGATGGTAGTAAAGTTTACTTACTATTCATCGAATATTCATCAAATTTTATCCTACTCTCATTTTTCTTTATCTAAATTAGACATCCATCTTCAGATAGATGAAGGAAATAGATAAATAATCATGAAATCCTGCTTGAGGATCATAATCTCTGCATAAAAGGCTACTAGTGAGTAAATATACAGCAACTAAGCAGCTAATACATAGCTATTTAAGCCAATCGCTCAGTATTTATACTTCTAACCATCAGAACTCATGCATAGATGAGCAAAAAATTCCTCTATATAAAGGTAGAGATAATAATCGAGTTTTGTATATCTCAGATATAGCCCTCAAGCTATCAAAATCTCATAATCGAACACCAATGGAGATAGCGAGTGGTATCACGTCTCACTTGTTAGCAACCTGTGGCGAAGTTTTCAGCGTGCAAATTGTTCCCCCTGGTTCAATTTATGTAGAATTAAAGCCCCTATTGTTAGCAGCTTGGTTACAAAGTATTGCCATTAAGAGTTTAGGGAACGAAGAGGAAGTTGAGTCCCCATCTGGGGATCAGTGGCAAATAGCGGAAATAGCAACAAGAAAAATTGCGCTTGACAATTCTGAGCGATTATTTGCTGTTCAATATACCCATGCACGCTGCTGCTCATTAGTGCTACTAGCTCACCGAGAAGGATTAATTCAATTAAAAAATATAAAAAATCTACTGGCCGATACTGGCGAAAACTCCCAAGAACAGATACCTTGGCTCAACCATAATTACCAAATGCGTCTCAGTCATCCAGCTGAGAATCATCTAATTGCGGAGTTAGTAAAAGTTGTAGATAACTTAGAGTTCCCTCATGTAGATAGTTCTGTGAATTGGGAGAAAGCAGCACTAGATTTAAGTCAGGCTTTTGAAGTTTTTTGGTGTAGGTGTCGCATTTGGGGAAATGTCAAAATTTCTTCTCCCAACCTGGCTCAAGCCAGGTTGGGATTGGTTATGGCTACTCAGTCTGTGTTGAAGTTTTTGCTGGTAAATAAATTGGGGATTTTTGCTCCTCTGGAGTTATGATTTGCTGGTGTCTGCCCTTGCTGACTCTCCAAAAAAGTTACCCCAAATATTTCTGATTTAACTAGAGCTTCCTAAAAAAGAATGCCGACCAATTTGGTGCTGAAGAAATGTCCCAAAAGACAGTAGTGTCTCTGAGAAAAAATCAAAACTTTTGTAGTAACTATTGACTCATGTAATCACCTCGGCTATATTATCAGGTGTGTGAGGAGCGAACCAGCAAGGGCACCGAGACGAAACACGGCCAGTCGTCGGTGTCCCTTCTGATTTCATAAATTTCATACAGGGCAAGTATCAAACATCACCCTGACGACAGTAAAAATTTTTCGATGGCAGCAGCAGCTCCGTTTTCCTCTACAGTAGGAGCTATCCATTGAGCAATCGCCTGCACGCCATCTGGTGCATTACCCATAGCTACACCGATGCCAGCGTATTCTAGCATTTCCAAATCGTTGAAATTATCAC
Source organism: Anabaena sp. CCY 9613 (assembly GCF_963920895.1). Lineage (NCBI taxonomy): Bacteria > Bacillati > Cyanobacteriota > Cyanophyceae > Nostocales > Nostocaceae > Anabaena > Anabaena sp. CCY 9613. Next base: position 78,863 of record NZ_CAWUDE010000008.1, on the reverse strand, counting down.
CAATGGTCATCACATTGCTGCTTTGTAAGCCTAATAGTTCTTCTGCTAAGTAACGTACAGCAGTGCCTTTATTGACAAAAGCATTAGTTGCTTCAAAGAAGGTAGCCACAGATGTTGTCAGATAGAGTTCAGCGGGTGTATATTGACGACGTAAATTTCCCAATAAATCTTGGATCACTTTTGTGTCGTGGCATAAAGCTAGGACTTTTGTCGGTTCATTCGTCAAGACTTGGCGCAAATCGCCCACAGGAATTGGTGTAATTCCAGAACGTGCGGCATAAGTTTGAGTTTCTGGGGTTAACTCACGCACATAAAGCTGGTCATTGATGTAAAAGTGGACAGATAAGAGCGATCGCAGCTGCGGTTGTTCAAAATAGTCTAGTAATTGCCTAGCAATTTCCCGTGAAACTGCTAAATGTCGATGCATTTTTTGAGTACCTGGGTCTTGAATCCAAGCGCCCTGATAAGCCATCAATGGTAAAACAGAGCTAATTTCCTGATGGAAGCGTAAAGCTGAACAATACATGCGACCAGTAGCGATGGCCACTGGAATTCCTTTGGCTTGTACTGCGGCGATCGCTTGCTTTACAGGTTCGCTCAAAGTGTTAGACTCTCCAGAAATCGTGCCATCTATATCTAATACCAGTAATTTAATCTCTTTTGCAGTTGCGACTTGATGATCAATGGATGCCAACTCAGAGGCAGATGCTTGGTGCATAAATTCCCCATCCAGGTCTAAACTCCCAGTATTGAGATTAACAAATTCTGTTCACTTAGCAATTTATTTGGTTTCATCATCACAACAAAAAAACCCAGATCAGTATCCGGGTTTGTAAAATTTATTTTTGCAAGTATGATCGTTGATTACACCAAAACTAACACCTGTCTATAAATTAAATGTCGTCACTATGCAAAAAGATGGGAAACAGTCCACCCATTGAGGAAGGTCTAGGAATTGGAAATCTTCAGCCAGCTTTTCTTGCGTTGTGACAAAAGACCAATCCCTGCAAATAAACCTAAGCCAAGGACAGCAGTAGGTTCAGGAACTGCCTGAGCTGTGTCGTAGTTGTATGTAACAGAGAGATTAGCACCAGCAAGAGTGTTGATAAAACTAGCCATGTTACCAGAGCCTGTAACATTGGAGTTAGCGGTAGCATTGAATAAAAAGTTCAGATTACCAGCACCGATGAATTTTGCTAAGTCGTTAGCATCAGTAAAAGTCTTGCTAGAGGAATCTGATGCTACTAGTCCAGTAATAGACTTTCCAGAGGTACCATTAAAATCATTTACACCATCAAAGCCACTAACTGTGTAGAATTGAGAAACACTTGGTGATAATGGACTGATACCAGTTAAATCCAAGCCATTATCTGTGCCTAATGTAATATTGGCACCTAAATTAACTGTTACATTAGCTTGACCATTACCTCTATTTTCAAATCCTGCATCTCCAGTCACATTAGTGGAGAAATTTAAGATCACACTTGTGAGATTACCAAGAGATGAATCAAACTTTTGCACGCTTAGAGGTGCGTTGATGATATCTGTTTCTTGCATAGCTACAGAAGCACTTTTGCTGTAGCTAAGGGAAGCTGCATTAGCTGCACCAGCTGTTGCTAAAACACCTGCTAAGGTTGTAGCGGCGGCTAGAGAGTTGAGTAGTTTTGTTGTCATGGGAAATGAGTTTTTCAAACGAACGATTGCATGATTACTCATCTATTTCTAACTCTGATATTGGTCTGATTGGCTTGATAAATATACGTAATTTTATGTAAAGCTTCCATAAGAAACTTAGTTCGAAAACTATACTTTCGAGAGCTTTGATATAAAGTTTTGTTGATCCAAAAGGCTATAATATTGATAGTTAATCACTAAAATTTACTTCTATTTTTTGTTGATTTATCCAAGTTTTTAGGGAAATTGAGATATCTTGCCAATTTACTGAAAACCTAGTTTAACTAGACTCACGTATTAACTCTACAAGTATGATATTTTTTATACATATCGCTGGATTAAGGAAAATTGCCAGTCTCAGAATGCCTGTATCTAGTAGATATGAGGATTCTCGTTACTTGCCAATGATATCGGTATGCTACAGCTAAAATAAGGCTATGTCTCTAACTTCTGATTCTGTAAACACAACACGTCCGACGTTCATCCTTGTAGACGGACACTCTCTGGCTTTTCGTTCATACTTCGCTTTTGCTAAAGGACGTGATGGTGGACTGCGTACAAAGTCGGGAATTCCTACCAGTGTATGTTTTGGCTTTCTCAAGTGCTTACTGGAAGTCATAGCCACACAACAGCCACAAGCAATGGCGATCGCATTTGATTTAGGCTTACCAACTTTTCGCCACGAAGCCGACGATACTTATAAAGCAGATCGTCCAGGTACACCAGAAGACTTTGTACCTGATTTAAAAAATCTCCAGGAGTTGCTGACAGGGTTGAATTTGCCAATCTTCACCGCACCTGGTTATGAAGCCGATGATGTGTTGGGAACAATAGCACAAAAAGCAACCGCCGCAGGATATAAAGTGAAAATTCTCACAGGCGATCGCGATTTATTTCAACTCATCGACCCGGAAAAAGAAATTACTGTTTTAAATTTTAGTCCTGATGCATTAAAGCGCTCTACAAATAGCATCACTGAGTTTAGCACAGCAGAAGTTAAAGAAAAATTAGGCGTATTACCTACACAGATAGTCGATTTTAAAGCCCTCTGTGGGGATAAATCAGATAATATTCCCGGCGTCAAGGGTATTGGGGAAAAAACAGCAGTCCAGCTACTTAATACCTACGGTTCTCTGGAAAAAATTTATGCCGCACTAGATAAAATTCCCGGTGCAACTCATAAAAAACTGGCAACAGGTCAAGAAGATGCTCAAAAATCTCGTTATTTGGCCAGCATAGTTATAGATGTACCTTTAGAAGTTAATTTAGAAGATTGCAAATTAACAGGGTTTGATACCAGCTTTCTCATCCCAATTTTAGAAAAGTTAGAATTTAAAACTTTTTTAGGCAAAGTTAACCAACTTCAGGAACGATTTGGCGGTGAAGTTTTAGAAGCCACAACAGCACCCAGTGATGATGAAGATGATGATGTGTGGTTTTTCAGTGCAGCTGATACAGCAGCAGTTCCCCAGGTATCTGCTTCACCAATTCAACCAATAATCATTAACACCGAAGCCAAACTTACTGAATTGGTGGAGGTACTGAAAACATTTACTAACCCAGAAACTCCCGTCGCTTGGGATACAGAAACTAGTGATTTAGAACCACGGGATGCTGTACTAGTAGGAATTGGCTGCTGTTGGGGAACCAAACCAGACGAATCAGCATATATTCCCTTAGCTCACAAAACAGGGGAAAATCTTAGTCAAGATGTAGTTTTAGCAGCACTAAAGCCCATTCTAGAAAGTACTAATTATCCAAAAACCTTTCAAAACAGCAAATTTGACCGCTTAGTTTTCCGTTGTCAAGGAATTAAATTGGCAGGTGTTGTATTTGATACTATGCTAGCTAGTTATATTCTCAATCCAGATACTAGCCACAACTTAACTGATTTAGCGCTGCGATCCTTGGGAATAACTTTGCAAAATTATCCAGATTTAGTCCCCAAAGGTCAAACTATTGCGGATATAAATGTTAATCATGTAGCTAATTATTGTTGTTTGCAAGTTTACGCTACCTATCAACTTGTAGCGCAATTACGGGAGGAACTAAATAAAGTTCCAGCCTTGCACAAATTATTACTAGAAGTAGAACAACCCCTAGAAGCAGTTTTAGCTGAGATGGAATATACAGGTGTTTCCATTGATTCACCTTATCTGCGGGAACTTTCACAGCAGTTAGAGATAGATTTAGCCAAATTAGAAGAGACAGCCACAGAAATAGCTGGAGAAAAATTTAATTTGGGTTCTCCTAAACAATTAAGTCAAATTTTATTTGAAAAATTGGGTTTAAGCACCAACTATTCCCGAAAAATTCAAACAGGTTATTCTACAGATGCAGCGACTTTAGAAAGACTCCAAGAAGTTGATCAAACTGGGTTTGTTGATGCCATCATTGAATACCGCACTTTATCTAAATTAAAGTCTACTTATGTAGATGCACTACCAGCCTTAGTACGTCCAGATACTCAACGCGTACATACTAATTTTAATCAAACAGCAACATCAACTGGTAGGTTATCTTCATCCAATCCCAACTTGCAAAATATCCCTATTCGCACAGCTTTTAGTCGCCAAATTCGCAAGGCATTTTTACCAGAAACAGGATGGTTAATGGTGGCGGCTGATTACTCACAAATAGAGTTAAGAATTTTGGCTCATTTAAGTCAAGAGCCAGTTTTGGTGCAAGCATATCAGCAAAATGAAGATATTCACACAGTCACGGCGCGGTTAATTTTTGAAAAAGAAGATATTACCTCAGATGAACGCAGATTAGCTAAGACTATTAATTTTGGTGTAATTTATGGCATGGGTTCGCTGAAATTTTCTCGTTCAACGGGGATAGATAAAGGAATTGCTAACGAGTTTATTAAGCGCTTTAACGAACGTTACCCCAAAATTTTTGCATATTTGGAAGGAGTAAAAAAACAAGCGATCGCTCAAGGTTATGTGGAAACGATTCTTGGTCGTCGTCGTTATGTTGAGTTTACCAATAATAGTCTACGCAAATTACACGGCAGCAATCTTGAAGATATTGACTTGACTAAATTGAAAAATCTGGGTGCTTATGATGCAGGTTTACTACGTTCTGCTGCTAATGCGCCAATTCAAGGTTCCAGCGCCGATATTATCAAAATTGCGATGGTGCGACTACATAATATTTTGCCCAAGTATCAAGCACGTCTTTTATTGCAAGTTCACGATGAATTGGTGTTTGAAGTTCCTCCCCCAGAATGGGAAGAATTACAACCACAAATTAAATCAGTGATGGAAGATGCTGTTTCTTTAAGTGTGCCGTTAATTGTGGATGTGCGTGCTGGTAATAATTGGATGGAAACAAAATAATTCTAACTAAATTTAGATGACTATATGATCGATCATGACCGTTTATTTAAGGAACTCCTGACTACATTTTTTGTGGAGTTCCTAGAATTATTCTTACCCGAAGTACTAAGTTATCTGGAACGAGATTTTATACAGTTTTTAGATAAGGAAGTTTTCACTGATGTCACGGCTGGGGAACGTCACGAAGCTGACTTAATTGTCAAAGTTAAATTTCTAGGACAAGAGTCTTGCTTTGTGATTCACGTAGAAAACCAATCTTATAAGCAACCCAACTTTGATAAGCGGATGTTTCGCTACTTCTCCCGTTTGTATGAAAAATTCGACATACCTATTTATCCAGTGGTTATATTATCTTACGATTCTCCACAAACGCCAGAAAGCAATGTACATCAAATAGCATTTCCTCATAAAGTTATTTTACAGTTCAACTATGATGTCATCCAATTAAATCAACTAAATTGGCGAGATTTTCTGCGCCAAAAAAATCCAGTAGCTACTGCATTAATGGCAAAAATGAAAATTGCACCAGCAGAACGCCGTCAAGTCAAATTTGAATGTTTGCGGCTGTTGGCAACATTACGATTAGATCCAGCACGGATGCGTTTGATTTCTGGTTTCATTGACACCTATTTACGCCTAAGTCCACAAGAGCAAATACTGTTACAAAATGATATTACTAGGATAGAACCTAAAGAACAGGAGGTAGTTATGCAAATAGTTACAAGTTGGATGGAAGAAGGGATTGAACAAGGAAAGCAACAAGCAACACTATCCTTAGTTCTGCGTCTACTTCCTCGACGGGTGGGTACGCTGACTCCTGAGTTAGAAGAACGAGTTCAGGGGTTATCGCTGACTCAGTTGGAAGATTTAGCAGTGGCGCTGCTGGATTTTTCCTCAGTAGAAGATTTAGAAGCTTGGTTGCAACAAGTTTCAGCAACAACTTGAACTATTCAGAGGAAGAAAAAATCTTCCCCTAAACTTCCTGTTTCTCTACTTTTACCGCACACGACAGAATTTGCGATCGCTATCATGTTCAGGGTATTGCCACGAATATGCAAAATGACTCACTCCCGTTATTTGGGGAGCAAATTGGCGTAGTGCTTGCATTTGGGCTTCTAAGGATGGACGATTACTGACTGATTTTCCCCAAGAGCCAGCTAATGCAGGGATTACTTTTGTACCTGGTTGTGCAGAATTCAAAACTTTTTGTACTTGCTGCACAATGCAATTAGCCGTACCGCAAGTTGCATAAGACATGGGATGCCATTCTAAGGAACTAGGAAATCTATCCCAAGGTTGTAAGCGGGAATCATAACCTTGTCCAACGGCTTGGTTACCATCAGGGAAAAATACTGCTCCAGAGGGAATACCTTGTTGTTGTGCTGGGTAACTAGCTAAAGCTACAAAGTCTAGAATACCTTGCATAGCGTGGGCTACTGCGAGTTGCCACAATTGTGTTTGCAATATTGGTTGTCTGTCAGTTGCAGACAAAAGTGATTTTTGTTCTGGTTGGAGAACTCGACCTTGCCACATTGGTTCGCCTTCTTGGGGATGCAATTTATCTATTTCAGCTATATCTCCGGCGGTGACATATCCTTTCCCCAGAAATCGCCGAATTAATTCCAACCCTTTGTAATTTTGTGCCCGTCGAAATAAAGCTTCTTGAGTGGCTTTACTAAACAGCCATAAATCTGAAACTTTGGTGGCAATGGAATTACTTCCTGGCTGTCGTGGATAGCGTACATAATCAAATAACACTCCATCAGGACGACGGCGTACTACTTCTTGTACCAATTGATAGTAGTCACGTTTTGCCTGTGGGTGATAAGGATCTATATATAGTTGGGAACTATTATCTGGAAGATATAAGCTAGTTTGTCCTTGACCATTACGGGCGATCGCTTCTTCTCTATCCCGACGTTGAGCGTAAGTATAGCCGAAGTTATTAGTAAACATCCAAGCATAAACTTTTAAACCACGTTGCCGTCCTTTTTGAATGGCAATAGATAGTAAATCAATATTTTCAGCGCCTGGAGTCCGAATTACTGATGGCCAAACCGTAGGATTATTGACTGCTGGTAATAATACTTGACCATCGGAGAAAACTTCTACATAAACTTGATTATAGCCACGGTTGACGATGCGATCCATAATTTGGTCAATCGCTCCTGGCTGAATGTCACAAGGATATAAGCGTAACCAAATCGCTTGAATTTGTGGCCAAGTACGATTGCGGCAATCCTGTAATTCCTTTGCCTGTTGTTGCACCAATTGTTGGTAGCGGGTTTGGGCATCTTGATTGCCTTTTAGCGCTGACAAACGTAAATCTTCTTTTGTTTGCGCTGCTGCTGTGGATAATTGGCAATACTCTGTTACTTGAGCCTTTGCGGGTTGGCCGCCAAAGTGGGGAATCAATAAACTACTGGTGAAAGCGGCAGCGAACAGGCGTCGCCAAAATAACTTTGGTCTTGTAAGATTCAAGGGGCGGTTAGACATACCTAAAAGTAGAAGCACAGATCTGTGATCAACCCTAATTAATTTTATTGGCAGCTACATATACCAAATTTTCTAGTTGCGAACTAAAAGTTTTGCAGCTTATGTGTTCAAGACTGCCAAAATTATATTTCTGTTGCCTGATTTTTGGAAAAAAGCTTTAATCTAAAATGTATAAAATGTATACAAAAAGCAGGTCTAGCCTGCTAAGTGGGGGATTTAATTTTTACTTGGGTTGTTTAAATTTTATTTAGCCAACAAGACCATATTGGGGAGATCAGGGGGATGTAGACGCTTTAGCGTAGGGTTGCTTTGCACTTAGCAACTTCCCGAAGGATGGGAGAAGGATTGTGGTCCGAACCTTGCCCCCTTTCCTCTTCTCCCCTACTTTTGTAGACTTGGGAATAAATTAGCCAATAGTTAAGCACCACGTTTCAGTGCGGATTCTACCCTATCTAACTCCTGCTCTAGACGATTTTTGAGCTTTTGGGGTACGGGACGATTTGGGTAAGAACTGTAGTGTCCTGCTAAAGAGTTAAGTGCTGTTCGCATGGTTGTAAAGGAACTAAGACCGGAAACCGAGTTAACTCTCTGGTAGCGAGCTGAAAAATCGTTAATTTTCTGCCGTGCTTCTGCTTGAACTACAGCTTTGTTGGGTGAATCATCTGACAAATCTAGAGCTTCTCTCATGATATTAACTACAGCTAATGTGTCTTGGCGATAATCTCCTGTGAGACCATCTCGACTGCCAGAACAACCCGTTAAGCCAATGGTTACAACTAAGAACAGGGCAAGTAGACGCGACCAATAGCGCTTCATATGCATTAAGTAAATAATACGTAAATCAACGTCTATCGTATCCTGGATTGGTATCAGGGGGATCAATTTAGGTGGGGAGATGGGGAGTAACTAATGACTAATGATTAAGTTATACAAAGTATCCCGTTGTTGATAGGGTCTACTTAAGGAGGCGATCGCAGTTTGCAGAGTTGCAATTTCCATACAAGTACCGCCTACTGCTCCTGCCATTGTGGTAATATGCTCCTCCATTAAGGTGCCACCAATGTCGTTACAGCCCCAAAATAAGGCTTCAGTTGCACCAGCTAACCCCAGTTTTACCCAACTTGGTTGATGGTTGGGTATCCAATTTCCTAAATAAATCCGGGCGACAGCTGTCAGTAACAGTGCATCATTTAAGACTGGCTGATCGCGTCCGACACGACGGCGTAATGATTTAGGTGCTTCTTGTCCGACAAAGGGTAAAACAATAAACTCGGTAATGCGAGCCGGATATTCTTGATTAATGGCAGTTTTTTGGAGCGATCGCAATTTTTCTAGGTGCCCAATTTGTTGTTCTGGGGTTTCAATGTGCCCAGATAAGATGGTGCTAGTGGTGGGTAAACCTAATTGATGCGCTGTCCCAACAATTTCTAGCCAAGTTGCTGTGTTAATCTTCTCTGGACATAATATGCGCCGCACTTCATCATCTAATACTTCAGCTGCTGTTCCTGGCATTGAGCCTACACCAGCATCCCGCAAAGCAGCAATGACATGAGCGTATGTAATACCATCAAGTCTGGCGATAAATTCAATTTCCTGGGGAGAAAAGGCGTGTAGATGTATCTGGGGAAATTCTTGTTTAATAATTTCTACTAATTTGAGGTAATAAGGCAAAGATTTGCCGTTGATTTGCGCTTGGGGGTTTAATCCTCCCTGCATACAGATTTCTGTAGCACCCCGTTGCACTGCATCTGTGGATTTTTCGACAATTTGCGTCCAATCTAACCAATAAGCACCAGCATCACCATCATCCCGGCGGAATGCACAAAAACTACAGTGCTGTTCACAGATGTTAGTAAAGTTAATATTACGGTTAATTACATAGGTAACTGTATCACCTGCTTGGGTGTAGCGGAGTTTATCGGCTGTAGTGCGAATGGCAGCGATCGCCTCTGGGTCAGTTTGTTTTAACAATACCACTCCCTCTTGGGGAGATATATCATACCCTAAAAGGGCATGATCCAAAATATTATCAATATTTACATTTACAATAGCCACAGTTTCTTATAGACAAACTACATATCTTATTTTCGCAATAAATTAGCTAATCTGCTGTGATTTTTTTTGTTTGGTAACACGCTGTAATTCTACAAAACTCGTTACCATGTTGATTCGGCTCGTCTAGTACTAGGGATTTTTTTCATATATGATATTCTTATAACCTAAATATTTTTATCTTCTATCTGCCACAGCCTCCCTCTTTTGTACACAATGGATATTTTGTATTTTTTTGCCAGTGCGGATTGAGTTTTTTCAGATATATTCAATAAAAATATATTACTAAAATTTTCAGGAATATTTGGTAGATCTGGCTTAGTTACCAATAAAATTTTTACATTGGCATTCAGCAGATGACTGAGAGACATTAAATCACCAATATTTAAGGAATGATTACTGCTAATTAAAAGTGGATTGTTACTTTTGTTGATTATGCGAGCTATTTGAGGATTAGCATGACTACCTTTATTCCACCATGTCTCAGCCTGAGAACTAACTACACAGGATATAATTCCACTAGAAATTACTATTAATATGACTAATTGCCAAACTTTGCGGTTGATCAATTTAGCAGAAATGATTTGTGTTGCTAGTAAATAGACAACTGCTAACTGAATACCGACATAGCATGGAATAACATATCTTGCTCTCGAACTTAGTTGACCTCCAATAATTAAATCAGGTAGGATTAAAAATAAAGCAGGTACTCCACTCAATATAAAAACAAACAACCAAACTTTTGGTGCTGTTCGCCGATAAAGAAATAAAAATGAATATGCTACCAAAATTAATAAAAAGGGAATTAAATATCGCCCCCAGCGCAAAACTGGAAGATTTAAATCTGGAAAAAATGGTTCATAGCGCCAAAAATCAGCAAACAAATTACTAATATTACTAATCCACTCTGAAACCAAACCTATTAGAGATTGTTTCGCTTGAGCGCTGGCTGTTGTGTGTTTAATTTGAAATAAATTATTAATGATTATTAAAATCCAAGGTACAAAAGCTAAAAACCCAATACTAGTTGCGGTCAAATAAGCTCTAACGGTTTTGGTAAATCGAAAGCGTTCAATGGCAAATACATAGATACCGTGAGAGAGCGCCACCAAACCAGAAAATAAAAATGTATACAGTCCTAGTACCACCGTGACTGCATAAATCCCCCACAACCATTTGCTACCGAGCCGCATTGCTCGCAGTAATGTAGCACTCCCAAGCAAGATAGCTACTATCCACAAACTAAACTGTCGAGCTTCTTGAGCGTATAACACGTGTAAGGGTGAAACTGCTAATAGTGCAATGGACATCCATGCGGTGATCGGTGACTCAAATAATTCTAAGCACAACCAATAAAGACCAGGAAAAGCTAACAAGCTAATTATGGCTGACAAACTTCTCGTTGCTGCCACTGAATTACCAAAAATTTGTACCCATAATCGGATCATTACGTAATACAGTGGTGGATGTTGAGTATCATCTACTGCCAAGGAGTTGATTGTATTGATTACACCTTTTCCTGGACGGGGACGTTGAAATTTTTGTAGAGATTCAATAGGAATTACAGTTCCATTAAAGACTTGTTGGACAAGTTCCGTTTTTGTAGAACCGGAAATTCGTAATGAAGTATAAGCCTCATCATGCCAATAGACTTTTTGGTCAAGATTGACAAAGCGAAAAAAGATTCCTAAGACTAATAAAATGACAATTAAAAATCTTAACCAATGAGGTGGTAATAATTTTAAATTTGATGAAAATTTTATCATGTCATTACAGGGAGTTTTTCATGTATATTATTGAAATATATCACTCATGTAGCAGTTGTAAAAACCATTTTTTCAACAAATAGTGAAGACATATAGACTAGGACACGAAGACGCAAAAGAAGTTTTCATTAATGATTTAAGACTGCTGTATATCATTTATAGTATTTGCAATTTATTTTATGAATGACAACTCACCCAAGACACTGTTAAAAGTTCCAACTGGTACATTACAAGTTCCTGAATTGCCTTTCACAGGAGTAGATACAGATGATTTAGTAATCCATTTTTCACTTGTGATTCCCACTTATCAAGAGAGTGCCAATATCTACAATGTTGTCAAGATATTGAGCCAGTTACTTAATGAATCTATCCCAGGACATTATGAATTGATTGTGGTAGATGATAACAGTCCAGACCGCACTTGGGAAGTGGCACAATCTTTGATGGTTGAATATCCGCAATTACGGGTGATGCGACGCCAAGATGAACGAGGATTGTCTTCTGCTGTCATTCGGGGATGGCAGGTAGCTAGGGGTACTGTCTTAGGCGTAATTGATGGAGATTTACAACATCCACCCGAAATATTGACACAACTATTGGCAGCAATTGAACAGGGGGCAGATTTAGCAGTAGCTAGCCGTCATGTAGAAGGAGGTGGCGTTAGTAGTTGGAGTATTATCAGGCGTTTTTTATCTCGTGGCGCTCAGGTATTAGGATTAATTTTACTACCAGGGGTACTAGGGAGAGTTTCTGACCCCATGAGTGGTTATTTTATGGTGCGTCGTGCTTGCGTAGCAGGTGTCACACTTAATCCTGTAGGCTATAAAATTCTGTTGGAGATTATTGGTAGGGGCAAAGTGAGTGATATTGCTGAAGTTGGTTATGTATTTTGTGAACGCCAACAGGGAGAAAGTAAGGTGACGTGGAAACAATACGTCCAATATTTACATCACTTATGGCGCTTGCGTTTATCCAGAGGAGTATTGGGAAAAGTGAATCAACAAGTCGGGTTTCCCATTGGTAAGTTCCTCCGCTTTGGGTTGGTGGGACTAAGTGGGGTGTTTGTGGATATGGGAATACTTTATTTGCTTAGTGATCCAACAACTTTGGCTTTACCTTTAACGCGGAGTAAAATCATTGCTGGGGAAATTGCCATTTTCAATAATTTCTTATGGAATGATGCTTGGACGTTTGCTGATGTTAGTAGAACTCAACAGGGATGGCATCAACGTCTGAAGCGATTTGGAAAATTTAACTTAATTTGCCTGGCAGGATTATTATTAAATGTCTTGGTGTTGAATTTGGTGTTTAATTTTATCATTCCTAACAGATACATCGCTAATTTAGTTGCGATCGCAGTGGCTACTATCTGGAATTTTTGGGTTAACTTAAAACTCAGTTGGCGTATCACTGACGTGAAATAGCCCCAATTTCATTGAACTAAAATCACAAATGTGAGTCTAATATATACAAATTGACTTGTTGCTGGTATGGCGATGAAAGTCATTCCTTGGGCTGCTGATAAATTGTTTGGATACTTGTTTTTCGTAACTTATTTTATACTTTGAATAAGAAAAAATCTCCATAAAAATAGATGAACTTGTATAAAAATTGGCGTTCTACCGTTTCTGCTCGCTGGTTTCATCCCGTACTATTACTGTTTTGGCTAATTATCGGCATCGGCTTACGTTTTCATAATTTGACTGCCAAGCCTCCTTGGACTGATGAGTTTGCTACTTTGGTGTTTAGCTTGGGGAATAGTTTTTTACCAGTACCCCTAGATCAAGCGATCGCACCTGATATCTTATTGCAACCACTGTTAATAAATCCCGCAGCTGGTATTGGGGATGTGATTCATAATCTCCTAATAGAAGACCACCATCCACCATTCTATTTTGTACTGGTTCATTTATGGATGAGGCTATTTCCCAATCAAGAAGGGTTAGTATCGCTGTTTGCTGCACGATCTTTTCCCGCTTTACTAGGTGCATTATCCATTCCCTGTGCTTATCTTTTAGGCAAATTAGCCTTTCGTTCTCCAGTAGTGGGACAATTATCGGCCGCCATGATGGCAGTCTCACCATACGGAATTTTTTTAGCACAAGAAGCACGTCATTATACTTTGGCTGTAATCTGGGTGATGGCATCCCTGACTTGCTTAATAATTGCTATCCGTCACCTGCAAAACCGAATATTGCTACCGCTTTGGTTAATCATTGCTTGGGTAGGAGTTAACGCCTTGGGTATTGCTACTCACTACTTTTTTGTTCTGACTCTCGGGGCTGAAGCTTTGGTGTTAATTTTTGTAGCTTGGCAACAATACACCCATGCCAAAAGTTTACTGTTTCTTTCTCCTCTATGGTGGCGGATTTATTTTATTGCAGCTGGTACTGCTGTAGCGGGTGTAGTTTGGTTACCTGGTTTGTTACAGAATCGCTATAGCAGTAGTATGACAGAGTGGATTAAAACTGAGCGTGTGGGACTAGATTTGATCAGCCCCATTTTTCAAGCTTTAGCAGCATGGATTACGATGATTTCCTTGCTCCCAGTAGAAGCACCACAGTTAACCGTTGTGATTGCCTCTGGCTTGGTAATGTTAATTTTCTTTATTTGGGCAGTACCTATTTTAATTCGTGGTATAAAACTCAGATTACAGCAACCTGAAACTCGTTCGATAACTCAGGTATTTGCTGGGGTAGTATTAGGAGCGATCGCGTTCTTCTTCTTCTTTACTTATGTTTTGGGTATTGACTTAACACGGGGCGCTCGCTACAACTTTGTTTACTTTCCGGCGGTGATTGTCTTATTGGGGGCGATTCTGGCAGTTTGTATTCAAAATCCGAAAATCGGTAAATGGGGTATTACTGGAAAACAAGCTGTAATCCTAATTTGGGTAATGGGATTAATGAGCGCTATTACAGTTACGTCTAATCTCGGTTATCGCAAATACTACCGCCCTGATCTGTTAGTTCCCCTGATTCAACAAAATTCCCCGCTTCCATTACTCATTGCTACAACTCACAAAAGCTTAGTACAAACTGGAGAAATGATGGGTATAGCCAGGGAGTTAGAATTTTCTGGTTCACAAGCTAATATCCAATTTCTGCTAGCTCATCAAGAACAAGACTTCAGTAAATCTACAAAATCTCTAGAAAATACTTTAAATGGGATACCACGACCGTTTGATTTGTGGCTGGTAAATTTCCATGTACCCATAGCCCAGGAAGTGGAAAAATGTCTGCCTGATACGCAAGCTTTGCCAGCAGTAAACGGTTATGAGTACAAATTATATCACTGTATCTAATCTCATAACTACCGTATATTAAGATGCAAAAAACATTATTTACATAATGTTAGCGATGGCACTCCTTCGTCAATAACAGGGTTCTAAATTGGACTTAGATGATTGGGTATCAATTTCAACATTAGGAAGATAAATTAATGCTCAATGCTAAAACCAGCTTTGCCTTACTGATGGTTGTGTGTCTAATAGCCACTGGAGTGACAGGGTATTTACTGGGAGGAATCGATCCACAGCTAATTCAATCTTGGTTACAAGTTGCAGGCATTTGGGCCCCCGTCACTTATATAGCTGTCTATGTGGTAGCAACGATTTTGATTTTGCCTTCTACAGCCTTGAATTTAACAGGAGGAGCAATTTTTGGACCTTGGATGGGGACATTTTGGACAAGTCTTGGGGCAATTATTGCCGCGATCGCCGCTTTTATTTTTGCCCGTACAGTAGGACATGAGATTATTTCTCAAAGACTAGCTGGACGTTGGCAAGCTATAGATGCTGAAGTTAGACAAGGCGGCATTTTTTATATGTTTGCTATCCGACTCATGCCAATCTTACCTTATGGATTAGTAAATTTTGCAGCTGGTTTAACATCAATTAGCTTCAAAGATTACTTAATTGGCACAATCTTGGGGACAGTACCCGGAATCTTGCCATTTGTTCTCTTGGGTAGTTCTGGCTTAAAAGCAATCCGCACTGGCGAAATTCTACCATTGGTGACTGCCTTGGTATTGATAGGAATGCTAGTAGGCGTTTCTACTTGGTATCGTCGTCGGCGCTCTTTTCCAAGTCGTAAAAAACCTTAACACAGCTTATCTATGATACCTAAATATTCTTTTATCGTACCGTTATACAACGAAGAAGAAACCATTGAGGAAATGTATCGCCGCATTTCCCAAGTGATGAATCAGATGGATGGTGCAGTGGAGTTGTGTTTGGTAAATGATGGTAGCCGCGATCGCTCTTTGCAAATGATACGTGAATTACATCAAAAAGATCCGCGTGTCGTGTACTTGAGTCTAGCCAGAAATTTTGGTCATCAAATCGCCGTCACAGCCGGGTTAAATTTTGTCCGAGGACATATAGTTGTCATTCTCGATGCTGATTTACAAGATCCACCAGAGTTAATTATCGACATGCTGGAACAATGGCGACAAGGATATCATATCGTTTATGCCCAGAGGATAAAACGCAGTAGAGAAAGCTGGTTTAAACGCTTTATGGCTTATGCTTTTTATCGGATTCTCAAGCGACTGGCGGATGTAGATATTCCCACAGATACGGGGGATTTCTGCCTATTAGATCGCCAAGTTGTAGACGTGCTAAATGCTATGCCAGAGCGAAATCGTTACATTCGGGGGTTGCGTTCTTGGGTTGGTTTTAATCAAATAGCAGTACGTTTTGAACGTGATCCACGATTTGCAGGTGATGTCAAATATACATTTCGCAAGTCTTTTACATTAGCAATTAACGGTATAGTTTCTTTTTCTAAGGTGCCATTAAGACTGTCAACTTATTTAGGATTATTAGCCGCAATGGTTTCACTCTTAATGTGTCTGTTGGTATTATACTGGCGAATTTTTACCCCCAATTCTCCTCTAACTGGAATAACTATTATTCTTATAGCTATCTTCTTTTTAGGAGCAGTACAGTTAGTTAGTATTGGAATTTTAGGTGAGTATATTGGGCGTATTTATGAAGAGGTTAAGCAAAGACCACTTTACACCTTGTCGGAAGTTGCTGGGTTTGATCAACAATATCAACCTACTAACGAAAGATTAGAAATGTCTTCAAAGTCAACCAGTTTTTAACCATTCTTCCCAAAGATAGGCTTTTCTGGAATACTGATAGGCGATAAACCAGCGATCGCCCGTAAGTTTTGGCAACGAAGCAAGGCGCTAAAATTGAAACTGCCATGTCCTTCGATATTAGCGATCGCCTCAATAGCAGATAATAAATGCTGGGCCGCTTCTGTTTGGGCATAACCCCGGCGTTGGGCTATTAAAATTGCTGCTGCATCGGCGTTTAACTCTGATTCTGGAGATTGGTTGATGCGCCAAATCCGAGTTAAAGCAATCACACTTAATCCTCCAGCTACAGCCATACCCACCACATCTGACTGTGCTGATTCTATTAATCCTGCCAAAAGTCCCAACAACACCACACCTTGATAGATATCCGGTTTATACCACTTCACCCCCGTCAACCAGCTTACCTTCTGTAAGGTTAATAAATCCCGTTGCGGTTTAGTCAAACGAAACCATAGATCGAAATTAATATATATTGGTCGATCATGGTGCCACGGTAAGGGAAAAGCAGCATCAATCACCTTTACCTGCTCCGGCTTGCTGACAATTTTCACCGTCATGCGACTAGAAGCAGGTATAACATCTAATAAACGGCGAATTTCGCTTCTCGGCTCCATAAGCACAATTTGTAATTCTTAATTAGAATATACATTTATTTCATCCCGCAAACTCCGTACACAAACTCAGCGTACCTCTGCACTGACTTAGTGTGACTGACTCTGCGTTGGTAAATAAAGTTGAGTATATTCCATTATTATGAGATGGTAGACAAAACCGCTGAATTACGAATTACGTAAAGCCTGCGGCATAGCTACGCTTAGAGCGTAGCGGGACGTTAGTCCATTACGAATTACGAATTAATATTACATGGACGCTTTTGCTCCCATACCACCTAAATGGACAAATGAGGCAATTCACGCTTACGAGTTTTGCTGTCCTAGTTGTCGAGCCAGTAGTCTGGAAGCGATGGAAGTTTGGATTAATAGGCGATCGCCTGTAATGACAGAAAACCATCGTCGTAAATGGCAAGAGTTCTATAATTGCCAGTGTGGTTATGTTTGGTGGGCGTGGAGTAGCGATCGGCCACCTACAAATCTACTTCCTCAACAAGATTATGACCAATAAAAAACCCGCTTAAAGCGGGTTGTAAATAATTCAAATTATAACCAAAAATTAGTTTTAGAAACTGAATGTAGTCCGGAGAGTACCTACATATATAGTGTCGTTGTTGCTGTTGTGTTCAGGGTTGAAGATAACCAACAAACCAGGCGTAACCTGAACATTGCTGCTGACTCTAATTTTGTAAAGTCCTTCTAAATGATAGGAAGTATCGTTGTCTCTACCTGCTCTGTCTACACTACCACCAGTTACTTTGGGAGGTTGACCAAACACAAGACCTAAAACGTTACCTTCTCTACCCAAGTCTCTGACAGCTAGAGTAGTAGCCCAGTTCCAAATATCTGCGTCTCTACCAGCGCCTACTTGTTCATCCGCTGTGGTATAACCTACCCAACCACTTAGAGCTAGACTAGGGCTTGGTTGGAATGAAGCTTGCAGACCGTAGTGGTTAGCAACAGTGGCGTTACCATTAAAGGGATTGTTAGCAAAAGTACTGCCGATGCTAGCAAAGTTGTTGATGCCACTACCAGTAGGAGCGCTATTTTGATATGTCCGAGCGTAAGCCAAACCTAAGTTTAATGCTGTACTGGGTTGAAAGGATAGCTGACCGAAAACGGTATTAGCACCTTCAAGAACTCCGTTATCAGGATCAGGGTTATTACCTCTTGGAGCTAAGTAAGCACCAGATAAACTCAAAGCACCGCCAGGATTAAAGGTTACTGTCAAACCAGAACCACCAGCACCTTGACGATAAATGGGACTAAAACGTCCAAACCGGGAAATAGCGCCTCTACCTGAACTAGAAAAGTCGGGGTTGAAGACGTTGACGTTTTCGTTTAATTCAGCACCAGTTGCATCGATCTGCACACGCAAAGCATCACTGAAGTTGAATCTATAGTTAACTTTATCGATTTCAACGTTGTTACCGTTATCACCATCAAAACCCAAGCGGGTCATATTGGTACCTGTACCAGTACCCAATGCATCATTACCACGAGTGGAAACAATATTACCGGAATTTAAACGAGTTTGTAGTCTGTCTTGACCTGTAAAGCTAGTGTTGAGAGTTAGACGTACCCGATTAGAAAAAGTAGTGTTGCTGTTTAATCCTTGAGTTGGTTCACCCACGGGAACTGCTCTGCTATCACCAAAAACATCAGATACAGCAAAAATTGCTTCCCCAGATAGCTTGGTGGTGGTGGAGAATTGATTCGCTTCGAGTTCAGAAGTCCGAGCTTCTAAAGAATCTACACGACCACGTAAAGTTGCTAATTCCGCAGAAAATTCTTCTTGCAAGCGCTGCAAGGTTTCCAAGTCTTGTCTGGTAACTACATCAGCAGTTGCTGTGGCAATTAGTTCATTAACTCGGTCTAAACAAGCATTCAAACCAGCCGCAAATTCGTAGCGAGTTAAGGCACGGTTACCACGATAGGTGGCGTTGGGATAACCTGCAATACAACCGTAGCGCTCAACCAAGGATTGCAAAGCTTGGAATGCCCAATCTGTAGGTTGCACATCAGAAAACTGAGACACAGATGTTACCTGACCGATGCTATCAGTCTCTTGAGACAACTGAGCAACGGTTGTTACCTGTTCATTAACTTCAGCAGCTAAGGCACTGTTAGCAGCAAAAAATGTCGCAGCAACAATTGGGCTGACCTTTAACACATTCCAAAATAGTTTTGCCATATTAGTTAATTTCACTCACACCTAACGAAACTCTAGCTATGGAAAAAACCCATTTTCTTCAGGGAATTTACTCACGCATTCAGTAGGTAATATACCAGATTATGGAAACTGAATACAAGTCAATCACCTTCTTTCTGACTAATTTTTTGAATTTATTTATTTAGTGAACACAGAATAATCCGCCGTTTATAGCGTAACAATGCCCCTTGAGTTTCAAATTGTTGTAACAGCCGTGTTACTGTGACGCGAGTTGTGTTTAAAACTTCAGATATTTCCTGATGGGTGATGTTTAAATCAATCAATTTGCCTTGTTCTACGTCACGTCCAAACTTTTCACTTAACCACAGCAGAAATTTCCATAAACGTAAAGATATGGGCTTGGAATGCACAATACTTAAAAGCTCTTCTGAATGTTGAATGTGGGATAAAAAAGCATCGATATTTATATACCAAAGGTGAGGTGGTATCATGCTTACTTCTACGCTTGTCAAACATTCAATTTGATAAGGTTGGACTTTAGATAAAGGATAACCAATTAAATCTCCAGCGCCCCAGTAACCCAGGGTAATAAATAATCCGTCTTCACTCCAGGTTAAGGTACGAACTGCTCCCCGCTCAATGCGCCACAGTACGTCGTTACCAGGTGGAATTATTTCCCTACGACTAAATAACTTTTGTGGTAAGTGTTCACCGAGGCTAGATTCATGTGAGACATTGGGTAAGTTGGGAGTCAAACTTGTGGAAGACATTATGCAAGTACTTGTAGGAGTATGAACTGGAATTAATTGCAAACTATAAAAATTTTTTTATTAATTTATTCAAAAAAATTAATCGGTGAATATCTTCAGCTTGGTCAGATAAAAAGAATTTATTTAATTAACTCATATTTTTTATAAGATGATTTTATATGTATAAATGTCAGATAATCACTTGTAAAAAAATTAAACTTTGCTCACAGCCACAACTGCTGGCTTAGGAGGAGAATTGGGAGTCTTATGAGGCCAATTAGAACCAATAGGAACTTGACGAGTTTGTAAAAATTCTTCACCTAAAGTATTGGTAATCACAAATTCTCTAGTTTCAGATGCTTGGTCTTTACGTATACCATGAAATTCTCCTGGGTGTTGTATTGATAAAAATATAGTTTTGTGATCTGGAGTGAAGCAAGGCCCAGTAGTTTCACACTCCATCGGCCCCATCCCAAATAAAAAAGCTTTACCAACATCTTCACCGTGGGTGGGCAGAAACCAAATGGCATTGTTACCAAATAATCCAGATAAACTTACAGCTTTACCTTGGTCATTCGTACGAGTTTTGATGGAATTATTGAGTTTATTCGTGGAAATATCGGTCACCATCCATAAATTGTCTTGAGGATCTAGCAATAAATTGTCTGGGTTAGCAAAACCCATACCGCCGGCTGCTGGTTCCCCTCCTGTAGCTAAGATTTGCCAGCGAAAAGTATGTGCAGATAAATCATTGTGATCTTCACTTAAGCGCATGAGCCAACCATATTCATAAGGTGTTTCACCTGTAGGACTTTTGAAGATCCGTACATCAGCACCTCCTTGTTGATCTGGAAAACCAGAGGTAAAGGCAATGTACAAATCACCATTAGCTGCAATCACTGTATCTTCTGGACGTGCTGTGCAAGTAGCACCGACAGCATTAGCAGCGTAGTGGGCATCAATTAAAATGGCACCTTGCTTTTCTTCGGGGGTGCCGATGTAAAGTTCACCTAGTTGTTGATATATTTGTTTAAACTGAGTAATTTCCTCGTCTTTTTTCACTAACAAATAACCATCGTTGATCGCTGCGGATGACTGGAGTTTGGGGCCAATGGGTAGCCTGATCACATTACCGGCGATAATTTGCGGAATATCAGGATTAATTGGTGTGTCTGCATTGAGTGGTAGCCAATGACCTGTACCATCAGCGTTAAATTTGGCAGCATAAAGCATTCCCTGTTGTAATAACTGAGAATTGGCTTTGTCTTTGGGGTTATTTACACGATCACGGCTGATAAATTTGTAAATATGTCCTCCCCGGCGATCGCATCCCGAATAAAATGCAATGGGTTTACCTTTTTCTACCCTGACTCCCACAGCTTCATGGCGGTAACGTCCTAGCCAGGTATGTTTTGTCCCGTAGTCTTTGGGGTTGGCTGGGTCAATTTCCACAATCCAGCCATATTTATTTCCCGCTAAACCAAAAACATTACCTTGTCCGTACAGTTCTTCATCACCTAAAGCAAATGGTCGTTGGCTAGGGTCAAAAGAAGTACCGTCAGCATATACAGCTTCTGTAACTTGTATTTGAAAATTTTCTTCCGCACTGAGAACTGTACCCCACGGGGTTGTTCCGCCAGCACAATTAGCAAAAGTCCCAATGATGCGATCGCCTAATTGATCAATATACCCTTGTCCTTGTTGTTTGCGAAATACTGCCACTGCGGGGCCAGTTGCTTGCAGATACCGCCCATCTTCTAAGCCAGAAATACCACTTATCCGTCTATCAGCTACAGAATTATTTCTTTCCCACTGGCCATTATTTCCCTGGCGAATTGATATGACACCCAATCCTTGATCTAGCAGTGCTTCTGTACAAATTTCTCGGATTTGGGCTTTGATGGGATCGCTATCTGGCAAAGCATAAGCATTAATTTCTATTTTGCCTGATGATTGTGCTTTGAGGGCAGTTTTTACAGACTCAAAAGGCAGCGATTTCCCAATTACCTGCTCATAAGTTTGTATCCAGGGGATAGTACTGACATATTCAAAATTAACTGAGAGATATCCTTCATTTTCTGCTGTTGGTAAAAACGATAGATAATCGTTGTTGTAACCAAAACGAGAATCACCTACCACATCACCCCAAGCCGCAATAACTTGATATTGAAAGCCTTTTGGTAGCACCAAATCATCTACTACTTCATAGGTGCTGTATTCTGCTTGCTGTTGTTCTGGTGTCAAACCTGCTGTTGCTAAGGGAATAGGGCCCTTTATGGATTGAAAAGAAAATGGTATTTCAGCGTTTGTAATCTTGTTATCACAACCTGTCACATAACTCAGTGCCAATGCACTTGTACTGCCCCCAATTAACAATAAAAAATCCCGGCGTGTGATACTCATGGGTTTGATTAATTACACCAGATTTATCAGCTAGTGATAAAAACAACAGTTTTGATGCTTGTTGTAGCTAATGTAATTGGGCCAGGTTAAGAAAAAGTAATCGTTTGGTAAATTGTCTGTTGGTTAACCAAGTTTTTATTTTCGGGACTGCGAATTAGAAAAAAAAGGATTGGTAAATAGGTAACTTACCAACCCTCAATTCCTCATCCCTAAAACTGAATTAATGACGTTGACCGGTGACAATGTATGCTACTCTTTGACCAATATTAGTAGCATGATCTGCCATCCGTTCTAGACAACGAATTGCCAATGCTAGCAACAGAATCGGTTCAACTACCCCTGGCACATCCCGCTGCTGGGACAAGGTTTGATAAACACGATCATAGGCATTATCTACAGCATCATCTAAATGCTTTAAACCTCTTCCACCCACTTCATCCAAATCGGCCAAAGCTTTTAAGCTAGTGGCCAGCATTGCTTGTGCATGGTGGGACATGTTTTCAATCTCTGGTAAAGTCTCATGAGGCGCATAAGGAAAAATTTTAATGGCAATTTCCGCTAAATCCTCAGCATAATCGCCAATACGCTCTAAGTCTCGCACCAACTGCATAAACGCACTCAAGCAGCGTAAATCTTGGGCTGTGGGTGCTTGCAGCGTCATAATGGCTGTACAATCTGATTCTATTTGTCTATAAAAACGATCTATTTTTTTATCTAGTTGGGGAAGTTCCTCAGCTGCGGTTAAATTACGAGAAAATAGCGCTTGGTGGCTGAGGCGGAACGATTGTTCTACCAAGGCTCCCATACGTAATACATCTCGCTCTAAGCGCCTAATGGCACGTGTTAACTGGGGACTTTTGGGGTTGGAATTAGGGTCATACAAGACGGCTTTCACACTTGTTATCTCAAAGGTGAAGATATTCTTAACTATAATCTTGGCTTTGAGAGTTTGCCATAACTTCAGGAATTTGAAGTTGCATCCAAGCGCCACCAGTTTCTGGATGGTTCATAGCTTTGATAGAAGCACCATGAGCTGCAAGAATTTGCCAGACTATGGCCAAACCTAAACCATTACCCACAATTGCCCCCATACTGTTACTTTCTGGTAATGGAGAATGAGTGCGTGCTTTATCTCCTCTGTAAAATCTCTCAAAAATATATGGTAAATCTGCTTGTGAAAAACCTATGCCCGCATCAATAAGATTTATTTCTAAAACTGGGCTTGGGCGATCGCTATCTTCTGGGGAGATGATTTTCGCTTGAATTTGAATGCTGGTACAAGGAGGACTATATTTGATACTGTTATCCAGCAAGTTGAGAAAAACTTGATAAATTCGGGCAGAATCTGCCTTAATCCACAGATTTTCTGGACCAGTATAAGACAGAGACAGATGTTGCTTTTGGGTTAATGGTTCTAATGTTTCCCAAACCGATAAAATTAGCGATCGCAGTTCCAGAACTTCTAGATGCAATTGCATCGTGGGGTTGGCTTCCATTTGGGTGAGTTCTAACCAGCTTTGCACCAAGTTAATCAGCCGATCAACTTCTTGCATCAAGCGGTTAACCCAACGATTTAACGGCGGATCTAGGCGATTTTGTAAGGTTTCCACAATCAGACGGATTGAAGTCAGTGGAGTTCTCAGTTCATGGGCTAGATCAGAAAAAGAGCGATCGCGTTCTTGATTCATATCTAGCAACGGTTGGCGATTTTCTAGAAAAACTCCCACTTGTCCCTGAGGTAAAGGCAAGCTGAACGACCGCAAAGTCAATGATTTAATGGTGGGCATTTCTGCCGCATTATCACAAGCTGGGTGAAATACCCAATCTTTGGTCTGCGCTTTTTGCCAATCACGTGTTTTTTCAATTAAATGGTCAAGATCATAAGACCTCACCAATTCCAACAACAACCGCACTTGTTCTGGTTGCCAACTTTGCAGGTAAAGCATTTCCCGTGCTTGTTGATTACACCACAACAGTTGGTTTTCTTCATCTACCTGTAAATATCCTAGTGGGGCAAAATCCAGTAAATCTTTGTAGATTTGCAACGAGTGCTGCGAATCCTGTCGTTGCTGCTTAATAGTTGCTATTTTTCGCTGCAAACGGGGAATTAGCGGTAGCGATACCTCAGAATTATTCGCGGTTAAAGGTGAGAGTACTCGCCCCAAATAGCGGTTCAATTGAATCTGTTGCCAAATCCAAAACCCAATGCCTACCGCTAAACCCAGAAAAAATCCCAATAAGAGCATTTGAGTATGAGTTGCTAGTTGGTTGGTAATTAATCAAAACTAACAACTATCTCACAAATTATCCGAAACGATAGCCAAAACCTCTGACAGTCACAATGTATTCAGGGTGACTTGGGTCTTGTTCTAATTTCTCGCGTAACCAGCGGATGTGGACATCGACAGTTTTACTGTCGCCCACAAAATCTGGGCCCCAAACCTGATCTAGCAATTGCTCCCGTGACCAGACTCGGCGAGCATAACTCATAAAGAGTTCCAACAAACGGAACTCTTTGGGAGAAAGATTCACCTCATGACCACGAACCAGCACCCGACACTCTTGGGCATTCAAAGTGACATCTTTATGTTTGAGGACTGGTAGTTGTGGCAAAGTGCTTAAGCGTTGACGACGGAGTAGCGCCCGACAACGAGCGACTAATTCCCTCATGCTAAAGGGTTTAGTTAGGTAGTCATCTGCACCTACTTCTAACCCCAAAACGCGATCAGTCTCGCTACCTTTGGCACTCAAAATCAAAATTGGTACTGGGTTTCCTTGGTGACGCAGCAAGCGACAGATATCTAGCCCATTAATATGAGGTAGCATCAAGTCAAGAACAATTAAGTCAAAAGGCGGCTCTCCTGAGTTGGGTTCAAAACTTTTGAGATATTCGACAGCAGACCGCCCATCAGGGGCTGTGATGACACCAAAACCTTCTTCTTCCAATGCTACAGCTAGCATTTCTTGGATTAATTCTTCATCTTCTACGACCAGAATCCGACTAGTTTGTCCGATTTCTGCTCTAGTAGAATACTTAATTGATTCACTGGTATACATTGATAACAGAAAAATCTAGTTTGTGCTTGTATCAATTACGCTGATGCAATTAATTGTCTGATTTCAGTGGATATATGTTCTTACCGCAGTGAATTCTTTTGCAAAAAGTAATATATATAACACTACAGGATAAATTGCTGTAATTGCAAGCAGCTAAGAGTATTTTTGACTATCTAGCATTTTCGATTTCTCTTTACTGGCGATTCTGCATTGACAACCGCAAATTACGTTGATTATGAATTACGAGGATACGATTAAGCCCGCATAAGAGAATTATAGCTAAGTAAGTCAGAATTACTGGTACGTCAAAGAATCCCGATATTTTTATCATACCGGGATTTTCGTTGCTAGTTCACGGTTACTTTTTTATACTTAATTGTCGCGTACCGGAGCCTCTAGATTGACTTCACGGCGACTTCATGGCGGTACTAATGGTCTGTTTTTTCTGGTCTACCGTTGTTCAGGGGTTGTTTTCTATTCTTAGTTGTTTCATCTATTTTTTTGTTAGATGGTTGGCTGGAATTAGGTTGTGGATTAGACATAGGACTCAATGGCAAGATTAACTATATCTTTCTATACAACTAAGATATAAGTAATTCCGGTCATTAGTTAAAAAAGTTACATATTAATATAAAAAAATAGAGCCGCTACAATGTTCACGTCTCTATCAATTAGGAAACCCAATCTTCTTAAATTTTGCAAAATACTTAATTTTAACCGTGACTTTACTGAGTTTGATTAATTAATATTGGTACATAAACACTTATTCCTGGGCATCTGATTTTTGACGGGGCTGTTGATCAATGAGATTTTTTTGACTTTTCAACCGGATGGTACCAGATTCAGTTTTACGAGGCTTGCCATTATTAGGAGGTTTGGGACGAGTCATATAAATATCCTCACGGTTGCGTTATTTCTCTTACTGGAACTACAACAGTGTAAATTAGTATTCCGGAAATTTAAGAGGGGTTGGCATAGATGTCAAGTTAAGGAACAAAACCCAACTTTACCCAACATTTGGTATGCTTTGTTGGGTTGTGTTGTGCTTAACCTAACCTACTTTTCTGACTATAAAGCTACCCTTTCACTCAGGGTAAACTTTTGACTAGCCCCTTCACGCAAAGGTAGAGTCTAGATTTGGGGGGATATCTTGAATCCGTCCTGGACCGATCGCTCGTAGTGCTTCTTTGAGAGAAATGTCACCAGTATATAAGGCACGACCGACAATTACACCTTTGACACCTTGGTGTTCTAAGCCCAATAAACTCAATAAATCGGTGACAGAACTCACGCCACCGGAGGCAATTATAGGTATAGAAATTGCTCCAGCGAGTTCTCGTAAAGCTACTAAATTTGGGCCAGAAAGAGTCCCATCACGGTGAATATCAGTATAAATAATGGCGGCTGCACCAAATTCTTGCATTTGTACAGCTAGTTGGGTGGCTAAAACTTCTGATGTTTCTAACCAACCGCGAGTGGCGACTAATCCATTACGGGCATCAATACCGATGATAATTTGTTCGGGAAACTCTTGGCAAAGTTCTTGGACTAACTGGGGTTGTTCGACGGCGACGGTTCCCAAAATTGCCCACTGTACACCTAAATTAAATACTTGTTGTACGCTAGTGCGATCGCGCAATCCGCCACCTATTTCAATGGGTACTGATATTGCTTGAGCGATGGCTTCAATGGCTTTTAAGTTAACTACTTTACCTGCTTTCGCACCATCTAAATCAACTAGATGTAATCGTGTTGCACCCTGATCAACCCACTGTTTGGCCACATCCACGGGATTTTCACTAAAAACTTGCGATCGCTCATAGTCTCCCTGATACAGTCGCACACAGCGACCTTCTAGTAAATCAATAGCAGGAATTACATCCATATCACCAATCCCTCGTTATTGGGAGTTTTCATTTTTATTTTTTAATTGTCTAATGGCTTGGGCAAAACCCACCACCACTAAAATATTAGCCAGCGTTAAAAAAACTTCTGCCCCTCCGTGTAGCCAATCCACATTAGCTAAAGACTCGCCGTAGTGCAGTTGGGCGTAAATTCCCGCCGGGATGGTAACGCCAACAAACACCAGCGTTCCATAAAATCCATATAGCGCTAAACGTGGCATTTGTTGACTACGGCTAATAAACCACAAGAAACCCAAATAGGGAAACAATGACAGAGCAAATAGGGTTTCTTTAGATATCATGATTCTGATTTAAGGGGTTTGGCCTCAACAACATTGGTTTGCGGATCAACAGACTTAGTGGAACGCCAAATCCACACAGCTGCTGCCCACAGGGTAAAATTACCAACTAATGTCATGGTAGCTTGTAGCGTTACCAGCCATTCTAGAGATGTAGGATTATCGAAATAATGCCAGGTACAGGCACACATGGCACTAACTAAAGCTGGTAACATGGCTAAGGATAATCCCCACCAACTGCGGTTACCGGTGAGTTCTCCGTAAGTCCAGATTAACCAGATGGCGACAATCCACTCAATAACGCTAGAAACGTGAATAATCCAGGTGGGAATCGAAAGGGCGTGCATAAGTAATTAAAAATTCACAATTAAAAATTCAAAATGGGGAAGATGCGGGCGTTATTGTCTGGGTATTACGGTAAAGGTAATGGTGGTGACGAAGCTTTATTGGCGACGCTTTTGCAAATGCTACCACCTCACGTCACGCCTGTGGTGCTTTCTGGTAATCCAGAAGCCACGCGCGATCGCTATGGGGTGGAAAGTTATAATCGCATGGCTATGTTACCTGTATTGCAGGCTTTACGTGACTGTGATGCTTTGATTTGGGGCGGTGGGAGTTTAATTCAAGATGTTACTAGTACCATTAGTCCATTTTATTACGGCGGGCTGATGGCGTTGGCTCAAAAGATGGGTTTGAAAACCATTGCTTGGGGCCAAGGAATTGGCCCGTTAAAACGTCCGCCCACTCGCTGGTTAGCACGGCAAAATTTTCAAGGTTGTACCAAAGTTAGTGTACGCGATCGCGTCAGTGCAGATTTATTAGCCCAGTGGCAAATTCCTTGTCTGTTAGCGCCTGATCCTGTTTGGGCGTTAGATAGTAAACCAGTTCCCGGACTTTGGGACTTCCCAGCGCCGAGAGTTGCTGTGACGTTAAGAAACCATCCCCAACTGACAGCAGCACGTTTGGCTAACTTAACTCGCGCCTTAATAGATTTTCAAACAGCCACCCAAGCATTTATATTATTGCTGCCCTTTCAAAAAAGTGAAGATTTAGAAATTGCTGAAGCGATTCAACCCCAATTAAAAGATGTTAGCCAAATTTTGTGTTTAGAAGATCCCCAACTTTTAAAAGGTGTTTACAAAGGCGTAGAAATGGTCATTGGAATGCGCCTCCACAGTTTAATTATGGCTGCGGCTGAAGGTTGTCGCTGTTTTGCTCTAAGTTACGATCCCAAAGTCAATCGGTTAATGGAAGAATTAGAAATGCCTGGTTGGGATTTGGCCAAGTTACCAGATGACTCCAACATAATTAGTACAACCTGGATAGAACATTATGCCAACGGTGAGCCGCTTTCGTCTGACCAAATTCAATCTTTAGTCGATAGGGCATTAATGCACCGCGATATTTTGAATACAGTCTTCACAACATAAGTTTGTTGTTAGGGAAACTGACTTGTCAGCACTGACGCTATGGTTAATAAAGCGAGCATTTTACTCAGGCGATCGCTAATCTATTTTCATGAGAATCAAAACTTGGCTAAGATGAAAATACCACGCACAACTTTAATTTTAATCTTCCTAGCCCTGGGGTTGGGTGGTTTTGTTTACTTCTATGAAATTCGCGGTGAAACTCAGCGACAAGAAGTTAAGGCACAACAGCAGCAAATATTTTCATTTACAGAAGAAGATATCCAATCTTTGAGTATTAAAACCAAGGATATCACCCTCAATTTACAACGTAATGCGGACACCAATGATCCCAAATGGTTGCTGACATCTCCGACATCAGAACCAGCTAATGACGCCATAGTTGCTTATTTAACAGATTTATTAGTTAAAGGTACAAGCGATCGCACTTTATCAGCTTCAGTTAATCAGCGAGCCGACTTTGGTTTAGATCAACCCCAAGCGACTATCAATATTAATCTGAAGAATCAAAAAACTCACCAGCTAATTTTAGGTAATCCTGACTTTAATCGTCGTTTCTTGTATGCTCAAACTGATTCTGCTGTGCAACCTAATGGTAATATGGATGTCCTGTTAGTATCTGTAGATTTTGAAAATGCCGTAAATCGAGAAATCTCTGAGTGGAAACAACCAGAAGATGCAAGTGCGGCTGAACCAACTCCAGAAACCGAGCAGTAAAAATTGATACTAGAATAACTAAAGCGATAGTCCGCAGTTATGACAAATCCCACCGCCACTTTGCTCATTTCTTGCCCTGATCAAAGAGGACTAGTAGCAAAATTTGCTAATTTTATCTATGCTAATGGTGGCAACATTATCCATGCAGACCAGCATACGGACTTTGCTGCTGGGTTATTTCTCACCCGTATTGAATGGCAATTAGACGGATTTAATTTGCCTAGAGAATTTATTTACCCTGCATTTAATGCGATCGCTCAACCTTTAAATGCTCAGTGGGAATTACACTTTTCTGATACTATCCCACGGATTGCTATTTGGGTAAGTCGGCAAGACCATTGTTTATTTGATTTAATTTGGCGACACCGTGCTAAAGAATTTGCTGCTGAAATTTCTTTGATAATTAGTAACCATTCTAATTTAAAGGTGGTGGCTGAACAATTTGGCATTGATTTTCATCATATTCCCATTACTAAAGATAACAAATCTGAACAAGAAGCCCAACAACTAGAATTATTACAACGATACAAAATTGATTTAGTTGTATTGGCGAAATATATGCAAGTTGTCAGTGAAGATTTTATTAATCAATTTCCCCAGATTATCAACATTCATCATTCATTTTTGCCAGCTTTTATCGGAGCGAATCCTTATCATCGCGCCTTTGAACGGGGGGTTAAAATTATTGGAGCTACCGCTCATTATGCTACTGCTGATTTAGATGCCGGGCCCATTATCGAACAAGATGTAGTACGAGTTAGTCACCGTGATGAAATTGATGATTTGATTAGAAAAGGTAAAGATTTAGAGCGAGTAGTATTAGCTAGAGCGGTGCGGTTACATTTACAAAATCGCGTTTTGGTATATGCCAATAGAACAGTAGTATTTGGTTAAACATTCGCGTAGCGTGCGCGCAGCGCATACCGCACGCAAAGGACACAAAGAACACAAAGAAATTAAAGAGAGTAAAAGGAAGAATTTATTGGGAAAATAAAATAATTTGGGTTAATAAGATTTACCATCACTACCAAAGTATTCTCTATAGCTACAAATTTTATCTCCCCGCACATCAAAAGAAACTGCTACTCTATTTTTATAAGGTTGTCCTAATAAAAGTCCTTCATCACAAAATTCAAATACTACAGTTGTTTCATTACTGGTAATCCGGTCTAAAGAAGTTAGTTTTAATCCGGGTTTAAACGATGCAGATACATATTCAAAAAACTCTGTAGCCCTATCTTTACCTGCATTTAATCCGTGAAATTTGCCCATGGGAAACCAAAAGGTAAAATCTTCTGTGAGCATATCTAAAAATGCTTCCCATTCACCAGTCGCTAAACCGTGAGTAAAATACTCAAATGCCTGTCGAGCCACTGACAAAGTATTTGCTGAATTTTGGGTCATTAGTTTTTATTTTTTCAGTTTTACCTTTTGTAGTAATTCTTCTTTAATGCGATTGAGAATTGATGTTTCATCTAGGTTAGACAAAATCTGACCGATGACTGCTTTTGGCCCTTCTGGCCCCCAAGTGGCTCCATTGGCCAAATAAACTTTGGTTACTTGTCCAATGCCATAAGAAGAAACACCCGATACCCCAGCTTGAGTTAAGGCCACTGAGATATAAGGGCCAATGGTAGCGCCAGCTGTAGCTGATGCAGAGATACCTAGTAAAGTTTTTAGTCCACTCAAGCCCAAGTTAGCTAACAACTCACTGACACCAATACCCCCCATACTCAAGGCGATTTTTTGTAGCAATTGTACAGCACCAGTTTCACTCATGGGGATGCCATAGAGTTTAGATAAACCCAAAATCAGGGAAATATCAATTACTACACTACTCAGTATATCTACTACAGTAACCGGATTGAGAGCGATCGCAACGGCTTTGGTCATCACGGCTTTCCAAATCAACTGATTAGCATTCTGTTCACGAATGATTAATTTTCGCTCTACTAATTGCTCATTCACGTTGTCGGCATAAAGCATAGTATTGAGAGCAACCAAAGCTTTACCCTCACGGTGCAGAATCTCCAAAATTTTCAGCTTCAGTTCTTCAATTTGGGCTGTACCTGTACGCATCTGCATTCCCCTACTACCATCCGGGCGCAGTACTGCTGTTTTCACCAACGGTGATGCGGCTGCCATGACGATTTCTAGCGGCGTGAGTAATTCCTTTACCCGCTCATCGCGGATTTTTTGGTAAATTGCCCGGCGATCGGCTTCAGGATACTGGTCTACTTTATTAAATACCAAGATGATGGGCTTACCTGCTTCCCGCAACTGAGAAAGAGCTTCGTGTTCTATCTTGGTCATATCTCCAGAAATCACAAACAAAATTAAATCTGCTTGCTTGGCTACTTGTTCAGCTAAAGCTGCACGAGTGTCACCATCTACCTCGTCTAAACCGGGAGTGTCAATTAATTCCACCTGAGATTGACCGGTTGCAGGTAAAGTCACCCGTAAAGTACGTTCAGATTCGCCAATAGCCTCCTCACTAATACTCCAGTTCACTGTTTGGGCATCACGGGTAACTCCATGTAAAGGGCCAGTTTCAAACACCGTTTGCCCAACCAAGGCATTTAATAGGGAAGATTTACCACGTCCCACCATACCAAAGGCAGCAATTTGCACTACCATGCTGTCTAATTTACCCAACATGGTTTCTAAATCAGCCAGTTCAGCCTCTAATCCTTTTTTTTCTTGGGGTGACAAATCAAGATTGACTACTAAATTCCGCAGCGCCGTTTGTGCTTGTTTATAATTTAGTTCTGTTTGAATATCTTCAAAGCTAAAAATGGCACTATCTAGTTCCTCCTCCCAGTTGAGAGAATTAGCATCCGTGTTGGCAGAATCGCTGTGATGAGGTTCAGGTAATGGCAATGTGGAAGTCATAGCAATGTGAAATTTGCAATATAGGATTTTATCCCCATAGTTCTATCCTAGTTATTTTTGACAAGCGTTAGCGTCGCTTACCTTAGGTATGGCATAGAAGGAGGTTGAGAGATGAGGGAGAATTAATTCTTCATCCCAGTCCCTACTCCCTACTCCCCAATTAATGACTAATGACTAACAAAACGTCCTAAACTGAAAAATGCATCTAGTAGCGTTAGAATCTTGACTAAATCACCTGTGCGTAAAATAGTAATTGCCGGTAACTGGAAAATGTTCAAAACCCAGGCAGAAACCCAGGAGTTTTTACGAGGATTTCTGCCCAATTTGGAGGAAACGCCCGAAGGACGAGAAGTGGTATTATGCCCTCCCTTTACTAACTTAAACGTTTTATCTAAAACTTTACATGGTAGCCGCATCCAGTTGGGGGCACAAAATATCCACTGGGAAGAAAATGGAGCCTATACTGGTGAAATTTCTGGCCCTATGCTGACGGAAAGTGGTGTGCGGTTTGTAATTGTCGGTCATAGCGAACGACGGCAATACTTTTGTGAAACGGACGCAACTGTTAATCTACGGCTGAAAGCGGCTCAAAGGTATGGTTTGACACCAATTTTATGTGTTGGTGAAACGAAACAACAACGAGATGCTGGAGAAACTGAATCACTGATTTCTACCCAGCTAGAAAAAGACCTCGTAGATGTGGATCAAAATAACTTGGTGATTGCCTACGAACCAATTTGGGCAATCGGTACTGGTGACACTTGTGAAGCAAAAGAGGCTAATCGGGTAATTGGTTTAATTCGCAGTCAGTTGAGTAATCCCAATGTTTCAATTCAATATGGTGGCTCAGTGAAGCCAGAGAATATTGATGAGATTATGGCTCAACCAGAAATTGATGGCGCGCTTGTGGGAGGAGCGAGTCTAGAACCTGCAAGTTTTGCGCGGATTGTCAACCACAAGTAACCCCATGCATAACGCCTTTTCCCTGGCAAAGCCGGGGAATGCGTTTTATTCAATCACTAATGAATAATCAAAGTGCTTTTGCTTTCATTACAATTTTTGTGCAGCGGGCATCTTGTCCGCATTGGCAGAAAAAGATAAGTTATGTAAATTTATGTCAAGCAAGTTGATAATTCGAGGACGCTGTTTCCATTGGGGACAGCGCACTTATCTTATGGGTATTTTGAATGTCACACCTGATAGCTTTAGTGATGGAGGTGTGTTTAATAATAGTTCTGCGGCTTTGGCACAGGCACAAGCAATGGTAGCGGCTGGTGCTGACATTATTGATGTGGGTGGTCAATCAACTCGACCGGGAGCGCCACAAATAACTTTAGCAGAAGAACTGGATCGAGTAATACCAGTATTGCAGGCGCTAAGAGAAGAAATTACCGTACCAATTTCTGTAGACACAACTAGGGCTGCTGTAGCAAAAGCATCTGTAGAAGCTGGAGCAGACATGATTAATGATATTTCTGGGGGCACCTTTGACTCAGAAATGTTCCCCACAGTAGCTAGTTTAGATGTGCCAATTGTGTTGATGCACATTCGGGGTACACCGCAGACTATGCAACAAATGACTGATTATGAGGATTTAATAAGAGAGATTTCTAGTTTTTTAATAAAACAAATTTCAGCGGCAACTGCTGTGGGTGTTGATCAAAAGAAAATTATTATTGATCCTGGTATTGGTTTTGCGAAGAATTATGAGCAAAATTTAGAAATTTTTCGCCGCTTGCATTTATTGAAAGAGTTAAACTGTCCTATTTTGGTAGGAGCATCCCGTAAAAGTTTCATTGGTCACATTTTAGATCAACCAGATCCGCAAGCACGGGTTTGGGGCACAGCAGCGGCTTGTTGTGCTGCAATTTTTAATGGTGCTGATATCCTCCGAGTTCACGATGTTTTAGAAATGCGTGATGTGTCACAGGTAGCTGATGCGCTGTTGCGACAAGAATACAGCATACCTAAGAGTTAGGATTACCATTTTCAGAACTTCTGCCGTTACCTTCTCTTGCTACTGCATCAGCAATCAACTGATCATACACTTCATTACTTTTGCTGGGGTCTACAAAAACAATTTTGGCGTTATTGCTTTCACCTAATTTTTGACTAGCCATTACATAATCTTGAGCTACAAGATACCGTAAGATTTCTCTGCTTTCTGGATGGGTACGTAAAGCTTCAGCAATTATCTGCATTGAAGTTTGAGTTCCTTGGGCTTTTTTAATAGCGGCGTCACGTTCCCCTTCTGCTTCAAAAGCCAATGCTCGTTTTTTTATTTCCGCAGCCCGTTCCTCTTCCATTGACTTTCGCACGCTTTCCGGAGGTGTCAGGCTTTGAATATCTAATCGCAGAATCTGAACGCCCCAATCTTCTGTGGTCCGATTCAACTGGTTTAAAATGGCTGTATCCATTTCGGCACGGGAAACGTTGGTTTCCTCTACAGTATTTTGGGCAATGACTTCTCGCAGTGTGGTTGTCGCTAACTGTGTTAGTGAACCTTGGAGATCATCAATTTCGTAAAAACTCTTGACCATATCTCTAATACGCCAGAACAGAACAGCATCAACTTCCAGGTAAATGTTATCTCTGGTAATCACATTTTGCGGTTTGATATCTAGAAACTGCTCGCGGGTTGTATCTTCCATCACCACCTGATCAACCAGAGGCACAATAAAGTTCAGTCCAGGTGAAAGTTTACGATGATATCGCCCCAACCTTTCTACTAAGGCTTCGTTACCTTGATTAATTAATTTGGCAGATCCTAAGGCATAGCCTATCAGCGCTAAGACTATGGCAATAAGTGGCTCCATACATCCTCCTATTCAGCTTTTGGGCGAATTTTAGTTTAAAAGACATGGTACTACCTTAGTCCTAATTTCAGCTTAATGTTTTGAGGCTGTAATCTTATGAACATCAATATTGATATCTCATTACAAGTCGCTGGTCTTCTAGGTATTGCTTAGGCAGAACATTTTGGCATCATGCGATCGCTATTAAAGCACCTAGATCACACGCTGGCAAGGAGGAGGTATGTTATTAAATTTACTTTTAGGGCTTGGGGATAAGGGATTAGTGATTGGTGTCTCCTTACTCCCGATTCCCAATTCCCCACATTTCATTGATAGCGAAACCCAACCAGGGTTTAATATTTCTTGGCAAATCAGAATTGAACCTTAAGGGTATTTCTTGGGTAGATAGTGATTGGGCGTAGGCTGGTGTCAGAAATGGTTGGTAAATCGCGGCTTCTGGTGTGTCTTGTTTAATAAACGCTAAAGTTACACCACGAATCAGTTCGCGCAAAGCATCGGTTTCTTGTCCCCGCTTTTCTCTGACAAGTGTAGTCGCTGCACTGGCCGGATATGCGGGATCGGTAATACTCAAGTGAGTTGCACCAATGGCAGTTAACAAATATTTAGCACCCCCTAGTTGCTGAAAAGGTCTAATTTGATGACTCAAGGCTGGGGTCAAAGCATCTTCGGTGCTGCTGACAATTAAAACGGGTTTGGTAACTTTGCTCAAACCGTTGTTACCAAACAGTCTACCCACAAGAGGATTAAGAGCGATCGCCCTTTTAACTCGCTCGTCTTTTACCTGTGGTTTGCTATCTTTTAAACTAGCCGCTGCACATTGCAACCAATCACCGGGAGATTCGCCAAAGGAAAGAGAGGTTTTACAGAATTCTTGCAATGGCTTTAAATCTATTTCTCCACCCACTAAGGCTAATGCTGTATGACCACCTAAGGAGTGACCGATAACTGTGACTTGCTCTGTGTTGAGCTTTCCTTGCAGTTGTCCTGCTTGAGTATTGAGTTTTTCTAATTCGTTGAGTAAAAAGCTGACATCTTGCGGTCGGTCAACAAATTCCCTGGCTGGTAGTAATTGTGCCAAGTTGACTTGACTAGACACTTTATTGATAGCAGTAGAATTACTTCCTGGATGCTCAATTGCCGCAACTGTAACCCCGTGGGAAGCTAAATGACGTGCCAAATAGCTAAAAAATTGGCGATTGGCTCCCAATCCGTGGGAAAGTACTACCAATGGCGCTGGGGTATTTTGCTGACTCCAATAAATATCTACAGGAATGCGGCGGTTGCGTTGACTGTCTTGGAAGGTGAGTGTCTGCTGTTGAACGGTTGCTTGACCTGTGGTTGCGGGGTCAAAGGTTGGCTGAAAAGGCGTATTATTTTTTACTAACAATTCTCGTTCTAGCAACCGACCCAAAACTTGACTTTGTAAGTTATTGGCGTTAAATGCTAAGGCAATTTGCGCTGCTTGAGAAGCGTCTACAGTAATATTTTCCTGTGGGTAAGCTCGCAAAAAACCAATTGCACTTAAACCGTTGACTTGACGCAAAGAGAGGTTGAGTGCTGCCTGGAGGGTTTCTGGCGTACTGCCTGGTATTGCCGCTTCTAAGGAAGTAATTAATTGTCTGCCTTGTGGCGATCGCGCTAATTCATCGATGAATTTATCGGCAAATCCTGGATCTACTTGTAACTGTCGGTTCAGTAATTCTCCGATTTGCGGTGTTAATACAGCACTATATATTTGTAAGTGTTCTGGCAGGTTACCTGTTTTGGCAAATCTTTCAACGTCGCTGATATTTAAAGATTGTTGAAAGGGGCCCAAGCGAATAGTAACTGTTTCTGCTGCTTGAGTGGTGGGGATGTCGACACCACAGCTTACAACTAAAGTTAAACTGCACAATAATCCTTTAATGAAGGATGTTTGAGGTAAATTTTTACCCAGCCAAGAGTACATACGATGTGAGGAGTGAAAATGTCAGTCAACTTATTGACTACAATTATGGGTTTGAAGTTGCCATCGCTAGTCAAATAAAACAACTTCAAACCCACTCTTTTTATTATCCTTGAGCCACAGTTTTTAGAACAGACCGAATATAGCTCTGAATACTCCTAACAAACCGCCTAGTGGGTTAACTACTGTACCCACAGCATCGCCAGCCGAGGCTAAACCAGAGCGGTTGACGATAACAACGTCATTATTGCGGAGTATGGGATTAGTTTCTTCATTAATTCCTTGGGAGAAATCAACTTTAACTTCCCGCTTAGTCACAGAACCATTAGGATTAAGGCGAACTAAATCTACTGTGGTTGTTCTAGCTCTAGCGTCGTTGAATCCACCCGCAGCCAGTAATGCCTGATTTAAAGAGCTATTGGGCTTAATGTCTACGGCGCCCGGTCGTTTAACTTCGCCTACTACGCCCACTTGAATTGTCGCCGGAGACAAAGTGGTGGCAGCTAATTGAGTAGCTTCTGCTGTATTGATCTCAGTAGCAGTAGGAATGACAATTGTATCTCCGTCCTGCACAATTATGTCTTGATCAATATCACCGCTTTGTAATAATTCCCAGAGATCGATATTTATATTTTGTTGTGAACCAGTTCTTGTGGGTCGGCGGAGTTGG
Organism: Anabaena sp. CCY 9613; assembly: GCF_963920895.1. Classification (NCBI taxonomy): domain Bacteria; kingdom Bacillati; phylum Cyanobacteriota; class Cyanophyceae; order Nostocales; family Nostocaceae; genus Anabaena; species Anabaena sp. CCY 9613. The sequence goes on along the minus strand of NZ_CAWUDE010000008.1, from coordinate 40,759 downwards.
AGATTCCGAACATCAGCTTGTGATGTAATTCCTCCAGCTACTTGCAGCGCTCGCATTACAGTGGGTAAACCACCAGCGCCTTCTTCACCTCCACCACCCTGGCCAACAAGATATGAGCCAGGACGATTCACTTCACCAATGATGGCTACAGTACGTGGTGTTGTGGGGCTAGCGGCAAAGTTAGCTGAAAATAAATTTCGTGCTTCTGCGACGTTGAAAGTAGTTGCAGTTGGCACAACTATGGTGTCACCATCTCTTAAAGTAATATCTTGGTCTATCCTACCTGTTTGAATTAGTTCTTTTAAATTGAGATTAACAACTTGCTCTGAAGAACGTCCAATTTTCCGTCTTAATTGCACTTGAGTTACATCTGCTGCCAAGGTCACGCCTTGGGCTGTGGTGAGTGCAGCTAATACAGTTGGGTATTGTACCCCTGGATTATTACCCGCGCCACCTTGTAAGTTCAGAGTATAAGACCCAGGACGTGTTACTTCTCCAGCAACTAAAATATTAATAGGTCTAGGTGATAACAGGTTAACTGAAATCAGGGGACGTTTGAGAAAGCGAGAATACCTGTTGGCAATTTCATCAGCCGCTTGTTCGGTTGTCAGACCCAAAACGGAAACACTGCCAATTAAAGGTAGGTTAATTGATCCACCTGGAGGAATTTGATATTCGCCTGTATATTCTGGTACTTCAAATACGTTTACGCGAATTAGATCACCACCACCTAAAGAATAATTAGTATCTATTGGTACACTTGGTGATACTTGTTGTCCCGTAGGAAATATTGGTTGTGTACCCGGTGATACTTGTTGTCCTGTAGGAAATACTTGTTGACCCGTTGGTGATGCTGGTTGTGTTGGTGGTACTAATTGTCCCTGAGCTAGGCTCGCAGACGGTACAGCCGCACTGACAGCCGTTAACAAAGCCACACCCATAACTGGTTGGGTGAGGAATTTCAGCAAACCTGTGTTAAGCATATTTACCTTAGACTCTAAGACTGTGATCGGCATAGTTTTTTATAAACATCTAAATTTTGACTATACTTAATTATTCAAGTTCCCCGATTCAAGTTCCCCAACATTACTTATTTTCCTTGAAAAGTGTAATTTTCCGGAGGGATATTTATTTATTAATGTTGAATTTTTAGTAAAGTTAACTTAAAGATGTACTTGAGTTTCAGTCTAGTATAAATTCCCTCCTATGGTATTTGATTGATATCAAAAAAAGAATCATTTTATTTGAGTTAAAAAAATTACTTTTGTCATCAATAACATTCATCTACAGCAGCCACAGTTTATACTTTAGGGGCTTTATCAACTAAAAATTCTCAATAAAGCAAGAGAGAATTTTAACTGTTATTTTGGCAAAAATAGCTGGTATTGGATAAATTTGACAGATGGTATTAGAAAATTGTCCCTCACTTTTTCCAGAATCGGACACTTGCGTATACGGTGTATTCTGTAATAGAAAGATGTACGGTGAAAAATTTTGACCAGTCAGAAATACTAATTAACCGGCTTACTTTTTTGTAACTGTTGAATAAAGAAATCTTCTAGGGTGTGGCGAGATAAGTTCATAGAAATGATTTGCCCCCCCATCAAACGGAGACTAGCAAGAAAATCATAATAATCTTCTTGTAGCGTGCCTTGCCAAGAACCATCATGGGCAAATACTAGGCTCGGTATCCATTTTTTCAAAATTTCCCCGTCACCACCTTGACCTTTGACGTAGTATGTGTTTCCAGTTCCTAAAAGTTCATAAAGAGAACCAGAACAAATCATCTTACCTTGAGAGAGGATAGCTATGCGATCGCAAATTTGTTCGACTTCACTAAGAACATGACTGTTAAAGAAAATCGTCTTCCCGGCGGCTTTGAGGGACAAAATAATTTCCCGCATTTGGTAGCGTCCCACAGGATCTAAACCAGACATTGGTTCATCGAGAAATATCAAGTCTGGATCATTTATCAGTGCCTGGGCCATACCCACACGCTGTAACATGCCTTTAGAATAGCGCCGCATGGGCTTTTTTTGGGCATCTGTGAGGGATAAACCCACTAATTCCAATAGTTGGGGAATGCGTTGACGTTGTACACTTTGAGGAATTTGGAATAACCCAGCCGCTAGCTGTAAAAATTCCCAGCCCGTGAGATAGTCATATAAATAAGGATTTTCTGGCAGATAACCGATACGTTGTTTAGCATGGCGATCGCCTAATGGTTGACCTAATAATAAACCCTTGCCGGCAGTGGGACGAATAATTCCCAACAACAGTTTTAACAGAGTAGTTTTACCAGCACCATTAGGCCCTAGTAACCCAAAGGTTTCACCTTGGTATACCGTGAGCGAACAACCTTTAAGGGATACAATTTTTTGATTCAGCCAAAATCCCGTGCGATAGACTTTTCGCAAATCAGCAGTTAGGACTACTGGCGGATTTTCTGTAATATTCAGCGGAGAATTAAGGGTATTTGCACCAGACTTCATCTCTGTTTCGTGTATTAATTGCAGTGTACCCAATGGTCTAACAGTCATAATTACCACTAGGTTTGTCAATTATCACAAACCAAACAGCTAATTGACACCCTCTGTTTTACTTTTACAGAAAACCCTTGGAACTGGGAATAGTACCACCGCGACGAGGATCAATTTCCACAGCCATCCGGGTAGCTCTAGCAAAAGCTTTAAATGTCGCCTCAATAATATGATGGGAATTAATACCATCCAGTTGGCGAATGTGAAGTGTCATTTGGCTATGGTTGACCAAAGCTACAAAAAACTCGCGTACTAGCTGAGTATCATAAGTTCCCACACGCTGGGTAGGAATATCCAAGCCGTAACTCAAGTGTGGACGTCCAGAAAAATCTAGCGCCACTTGCACTAAAGCTTCATCTAAGGGTGCGAGAAAATTACCAAAGCGGACAATTCCTTTTCTATTCCCTAATGCTTGAGCGAAAGCTTGCCCTAAAGTGATACCTACATCTTCATTGGTATGGTGGTCATCAATTTCCCAGTCTCCCTGGGCTTGGACATTTAAGTCAATCAACCCGTGAGAGGCAATTTGATGCAACATGTGATCCAAAAACGGAATCCCGGTGGCTGAGGTGCAGATACCTGTACCATCCAGGTTAATGGTAACTTGCACATCCGTCTCACCAGTGGTGCGGTGAACAGAGGCCACGCGAGCAGTTTGAGCTTCGATAATTTGGCGTTGGACGGAGTCCTTACTGAAGGTATCGCTTGTTTGCATAGGAAATGGGGACTGGGTATTAGGTATTGGGTATTGGGGGAGATGACAGAGGAATTTATCTCTAGCCTCTAGCCTCTAGCTTCCACTCCCCCAATGATCTTACATTCCCATGATTTCATATCCTGCATCTACGTACAGAACTTGCCCGGTGATACCACTGGCTAAATCGCTGGACAAGAAGGCAGCTGTGTTGCCTACTTCTTGCTGGGTGACGGTGCGTCGGAGGGGGGCTACTTCTTCTACATGGTGAATCATATCTAAGATTCCGCCTACTGCTGATGACGCCAAAGTGCGAATTGGCCCGGCGGAGATGGCATTGACGCGAATGTTTTGTGGCCCTAGTTCAGCCGCTAAATAACGTACACTAGCTTCTAAACCCGCTTTAGCTACTCCCATGACATTGTAGTTGGGAACAGCTCTGACACCACCTAAATATGTCAGGGTAATAATACTACCTCCTTCTGTCATTAGCGGTTTGGCTGCACCGCTTAATTGCACTAAGGAGTAGGTGCTAATTTCTAAAGCGGTTTTAAATCCAGCACGAGAGGTTTGGCTAAAACCACCAGTTAAATCGTCTTTGTTGGCGAAAGCTAAACAGTGAATAAGAATGTCTAGTTTGCCCCATTTTTCTTGAATGGCTGCAAAGGTAGACTGAATTTGTTCGTCGTTTTGGACATTACAGGGAACAAATAAGCTGGGATTAAGAGGTTCCACTAATTCGGCAACTTTTTTCTCCATCTTGCCTCGGTCATCTGGCAAGTAAGTAATACCTAAGTTTGCTCCTGCTTGATGCAGTTGTTGAGCAATCCCCCAGGCGATGGAGCGGTTATTGGCAATTCCTGTAACTAAGGCGTTTTTTCCAGTGAGATTCAGCATAGAAATTGTAAATGCAACCAATCATTAGGAGCATACTAGAATCTGAGGTGAGTTTATCTTGGTTTTACACATGATTTGCAAAAATGATGATTATGTGAACTGTTTTCGGAAAAATTTTCCTAGATAATCCTTAAGATATTCTCAAGATATTATGAAAATTTTGGCAAAAAACCTGATGACTACAACTGTGCAAGTACTTATAACAACTACTAGCTAAAAACATGAAAAATTATGTATCATTATGAACAAATAACTGTGAAGTTGTGGGGTTGAGTATAGGAATGCACAGAAAGGTTGACGGTGCTTTATTCTTTTTTCGGGTGTATTCTTAGGTAATCAGTTTTTGTTTTTCCGGCATTGGGTAGGGGAAGGGAGATGATCGTGACACAAGATAAAGCCCTAGCAAATGTATTTCGTCAGATGGCAACTGGAGCTTTTCCTCCGGTTGTGGAAACGTTTGAACGCAACAAAACGATCTTTTTTCCCGGCGATCCTGCTGAACGAGTTTATTTTCTTTTAAAGGGTGCTGTTAAACTTTCCAGGGTGTACGAAGCAGGTGAGGAAATAACGGTAGCACTGCTGCGGGAAAATAGCGTTTTTGGTGTGTTGTCATTACTGACGGGAAATAAGTCAGATAGATTTTACCATGCAGTTGCATTTACTCCTGTAGAGTTGCTTTCAGCTCCTATTGAACAGGTAGAGCAAGCACTTAAGGAAAATCCAGAATTATCCATGTTGATGCTGCGGGGACTATCTTCGCGGATTTTACAGACAGAGATGATGATTGAAACCTTGGCTCACCGGGATATGGGTTCGAGATTGGTGAGTTTTCTATTAATTCTTTGTCGTGATTTTGGTGTTCCTTGTGCAGATGGAATTACGATTGATCTCAAGTTATCTCATCAGGCGATCGCTGAGGCAATTGGTTCAACTCGTGTAACTGTCACCAGGTTATTAGGGGATTTGCGTGAGAAAAAGATGATTTCCATCCACAAAAAGAAGATTACTGTGCATAAACCTGTTACGTTAAGTAGGCAGTTTACTTAAAAGCAATAGACGGAGGTGGAGTGGCAAGTGTTGTGTTTTTCAAGATGACACCCATAGCTGGAGGTAAATCTAAAATCGTGAGTAGTTTCAGCTATTGCCAATATTCCATCCTCCACCAGATAATGTTTGAAAGTAGTAGGCTGTATCTGGAAGCATTATGCCTCCGGCACACTACGTGAACGGTAGCTGAAGATGACCACCGGGTACATCCTTATAGCAGCAATTTTAATTTTGGGGGGCGTAATTGCCACTGTGGGCGATCGCATTGGCACACGTGTTGGCAAGGCTCGCCTCTCACTATTTAAGCTTCGTCCCAAAAGCACAGCAGTACTAGTGACTATTTTTACTGGTGCATTGATTGCCACATCAACTTTGGGAATCTTATTTGTGGCTGATGAAGGATTAAGGCAAGGGGTCTTTGAGCTAGAGGATATTCAAAGAGACTTGAGAGAAAAGCGCGAACAGCTAAAAGTTGCCGAAACTCAAAAAAGTCAGGTAGAAAGTGAGTTAAGCCAAGCAAGGATTGAACAAGCCCAAGCACAACAAGAGTTACAAGTAATTAATAAGTCCTTACAAGCAGCAAATACTAAACAACGGGAAACTCAAGCCCAACTAAACCGCACCCTTAGCCAACAGGCCCAAACCCAAAAACAACTCCAACGCACCCAAGGTCAATTAAGTCAAGTAGCTAATCGCTATGAACAAGCCCTAACGGAACTGCAAAGCGTTTATGATCAGAGAAAAGTATTGCAGTCAGCCATTGAAGAACTTAGGGCAGAACGTCAACGACTTTACGCCGAAGCAAAAAAAGCCATTGATGAAGCCAAAACAGCTATAGACCAGCGCGATCGCAAAATTGCCGAACTAGATGGATTAATTAAAAAGCGCAATGAAGAAATTGCGGCGCGAGAACAAGTAATTGCCATTAGGGAATCTCGCCTCAAAGAATTAGAAAGACAACAGAATTATTTAGAACAAGAAGTAGCCAGACTAGAAAAATATTACCAGTCATACCGTGATTTGCGTTTAGGCAAACTAGCTTTATTTCGGGGTCAAGTTTTGGCATCTGGTGTAGTTCGTGGTATTAACCAAGAAGACCTAGCGCGTCAGGTGGTAATCCAGCTGTTGCAGGAAGCTAACCGCAATGCCAACATTGAACTCTCAGAACCTGGGACAATCCCTGCGAATGAAGATATATTGCGTGTTACCCCAGAAAGAATTGAGCAACTAACCCAGCAAATTAACGATGGTAGGGAATACGTCATGCGAATCTTCTCAGCTGGCAATTATGTCAGGGGAGAAAACCAGATAGAATTTTTTGCAGATACAGCACGCAATCAACTAGTTTTTTCCGGAAGTGAGGTTTTGGCCACAACTACGGCTGATCCTAAAAATATGACCACCTATCAACTGCGGCAAAGACTGGATCTGCTAATTTCGGCTTCTCAATTTCGGGCCCGGAATGCGGGAATCGTCGAAAATGTCCAATTAGACAATACTTTTTTACGCTTTTTCTCGCAATTAAGGCAGTATGAGCAAACGTTGGAAATCAAAGCGATCGCCGCGGAGGATACTTATACAGCAGGGCCGTTAAGAGTAAAACTGTTGGCTATCGTCAATGGACAAGTTCTGTTTAGCACTTAATAAAAAAGGTTCGCTCCTAGTCAGGACTTTAGCCCTGGAATGAGGGACTGTAGACGCATAGCAGCTTCTACAAACTGTTTATTAAGGATGATTTGGCGGACTTAAAATTTGAATTTTGACTTTCAAGGCAGCGGTACTAGTCCTTAAAATAAGAAATAACGCTGTGCCATTGGTAAAGAGGTAGCAGGTTCACAAGTCAATAATTTTCCATCCACCCTCACATAAAAGGTTTCCGGATCAACCTCAATATGGGGAGTCGCATCGTTGAGTTTCAAATCTGCCTTACTCAGATTACGTGTATTACTAACCGCTAAGGTGCGAGTTGTTAAGCCCAGTTGAGCGGGTATACCCCCATCCAAAGCGGTTTGAGAAACAAAGGTAATAGAGGTATGAGCCATTGCGCCACCAAAACTACCAAACATCGGACGCATATAAACTGGCTCAGGAGTAGAGATACTGGCGTTGGGATCACCCATTTGCGCCCAAGCGATCATTCCTCCTTTAATAACAAGCTCTGGTTTGACCCCAAAAAAAGCTGGTTTCCACAAACACAAGTCGGCAACTTTACCTTTTTCAATGGAACCCACATAGTTAGCAATTCCGTGAGTGATGGCCGGGTTAATGGTGTATTTAGCGACATAACGCTTGGCCCTAAAATTGTCATGGGTTTCATAAGGATTTCCCGGTGACGGCAATAATCCCTTTTGTACTTTCATCTTATGGGCAGTTTGCCAAGTGCGAGTAATTACTTCCCCTACCCTTCCCATAGCTTGGGAATCGGAAGCCATGATACTGATAGCACCCATATCGTGCAATAAATCTTCCGCGGCGATGGTTTCCTTACGTATCCTCGACTCAGCAAATTTGACATCTTCCCGAATATTTTTATCGAGGTGATGGCACACCATTAACATATCTTTGTGTTCATCAAAAGTGTTGATGGTGTAGGGACGAGTGGGATTAGTCGAAGCGGGTAACACATTAGTTAAACTGCAAACTTTCAAAATGTCAGGCGCGTGACCTCCGCCTGCACCTTCAGTATGGTAAGTGTGAATGACACGACCTTGAAATGCCGCAATGGTATTTTCTACAAATCCGGCTTCGTTGAGAGAATCGGTATGAATTGCTACTTGTACATCATATTCATCGCCAACGGTAAGACAATTGTTAATGGCATCGGGAGTAGATCCCCAGTCTTCGTGCAGCTTTAAACCAATTACTCCCGCAGCAACTTGTTCAACTAATCCTTGGGGTTGGCTGGTATTGCCTTTGCCCAGCAAACCTATGTTCATGGGGAAGCCATCAGCAGCTTGGAGCATCCGGTGAATATTCCAAGTACCAGGAGTGCAAGTAGTAGCAAGAGTCCCAGTAGCCGGGCCAGTACCGCCGCCAAGCATGGTAGTTGTACCAGCAGCCAAGGCAGTTTCAATTTGCTGGGGACAAACAAAGTGAATGTGGCTATCGATGGCTCCAGCCGTCAAAATTTTGCCTTCTCCAGCTATTACTTCCGTACCGGGGCCAATAATGATATCAATGTTGTCTTGAGTGTAGGGATTGCCTGCTTTGCCAATTTCGACGATTTCCCCATTTTTAATCCCAACATCGGCTTTAACGATGCCCCACCAGTCAAGAATCAAGGCGTTGGTAATTACCAAATCTACTACCTTGGGATCTTGGGCTTGGGTGAGGGGAGATTGTCCCATACCATCTCGGATCACCTTACCACCGCCGAATTTCACTTCATCGCCGTAGAGAGTACCTCCGTAACTGGTATAGTCTGCTTCTACTTCAATGAATAAATCTGTATCAGCAAGACGGATGCGATCGCCTATGGTAGGGCCAAACATGGCTGCGTATTCTCGACGGTTCATGCGGTAGCTCATTTTTGCTCCTGAATTAACTTGAAAATTACCTAAGTTTTAACTAGCAAATAACCTGTGAGACAATTTTTGATGTCGCATTTGGGCAACATCGATAAAAGGCGTACAAGACCACATTTCATTTAAGCTGATTGATGCAGCAGCTTTGCAGATTGCTTCCATATCTGGCGCTAGCTGAAGCAGGACTTGTTGTGCTTGAATATGTCCGACAACACTTAAGCGGATAGCAGCCCCCAATAAACCGGCAATGAAGCTATGTAAAAAAGCCAATACAGTATCCCCTTTACTCAAACCCGCTACCCTACCGACGACAGCAAAAATTACCGGATGTAAGCAGTGAATTTTACCTGTAACGGCATCTTGATTCAGGGTGTTTAATTGAGAATCTTCCCATGTGGAACTAGCAACCATCAGCAAGGCTCGTCCGCTTTTGCGTTGGGTTTCACGAGTTTTTTCTACTAAGGTTTGAGCAAATAGTTGGGTATCAGCTTGTCGCACAGCGGCTAAGTCACCACTTGCACTTCCTTCATAGGCATGAATTAATGCAACTAGATCCGTAGTTCCTATCTTATTACGCAATAACAGCCGCAGAAATATCTGTAAGTCTTCACAACCGTGTAGTTGTTCGTCTTGAACCAGGCATTCTAGCCCATGAGACAGGGTAAATGAGCCAGAAGGAAAAAACGAATCAGATAATTGCATCAGAGCCAGTTGTTGCGCGATCGCAGATATCGGTTGATTCATGAGCCGTGATGGTGGTGTGTGTGGTGATCAAAGTCAAGCTGTGTAGCTGACGATGGTGATTCATAGTCAATTTTTAAACCAGGAATCTGGAAATTGCGGATGGTTGATTCCATGACTTCCACATCTGCGGCTAGCTGGAGATAAAGCTTGTGATTTTGCACAATAATCGGCCAATGGTGATTTCCTAGAACATGGCCCAGATGAACCAATTCCATAGCGCGATCGCCTACTGGCTCGGTAAAACTCAATACCATTAATTTTTGTTCTTGTAGATGAATTAGTAATAAGTTACCTTGTTGGGTTTCTAAAACATCTCCTTCTTGCAGTGACCAATCACGACTTTTGACAATTCCTACAGCTATGCCAGAGCTAGTGTGAGCGTGAATCCTCCCTTTACGGCTATCACTTTGACTAATGGAAACTTCTAAACAACGCTCCGAGCAACGAGCTTGCTCTATCTGTGAAGCTAGACTAGTGTTTTCAGTTAAATTGCCTAGATAAATTTGTGCTAATTCAGTCATAATGAATCAGGTAAAGGAGATTGATAGCTACTGCGGCGCACGCAGTTGAGAACATATTTCCAATAGTTTTTAAGTTCGTGAGTTCCATTAGCCATAGCCCTAATCAATAGACCTTTGTGATCAGGCAAGATCGAACTTGCTACAGTCAAATCAGAGCAATTTGCAGCTGCTAAATTTTCTACACTGGCACTCAATAATTCCCAGTTAGTTTCGGGTAAGATGACAATTAAACTACCAAGGACAGGCGCACAGGAAAAGAGATGACTTTGAATAAAGGGATTAAGCTTTCCTTCTAAGCGCATGGCATCACTAAACCATAGCTCTCCCCAAGTAGAAGTCACGCGCAGGCGACTAAAATAATGTTGAAACTGGTAAAATTCTCCTCTAGCCAGCCTTCCTGGGAGAATGATTTCACTTAAGCATAGTTTTGCGGTGTCATGAATTTTAATATTTATTGTTTGCTCTAAAGCAGCATCTGCATACAAAATCAAGGGTTCTGGGATCAACTCTAAGCTCGCTCCTGGGCCAATTTCAATTTCATAATGTGTTGTGGCTTTGGCTGCGGGCATAGAATGTACTTTAGTAGCAGCCTGATCGGTGAGGTAAAGGCTAGTATTAGCGGCGAGTTGCAAAGAAACATTTAACTCATCTCCAGCGAGTAAACCTGGAGATGTACTCACAATATAGAGATAGGCGCGATGGGAATCGTCTTCATCATCGAGACGAAATACGGGAGAGACGCTTAAGGGATAAGTTGCATATTGGTGACTAATAATAGTTTGACCAAAGCGATCGCACTTCAGCTCTAACTCTAAGTTATTTGTGGGTTTAATAGTTTCTAAAGTTGGCAAAGATAACACATTGAACCTCAACTAAGGAATGTGGATTTCATAAAATACAGAACCTCACCCCCAACCCCCTTACCAAGGAGAGGGGAGACTTTGACGCAAGTCAAAGGCGGGGTGAGGTCAAAAATTAGACTTGCATGTTATTTAATTCATATTCCTAAGCTGCTACACAGCCAATTATGTAATGACAGAAGGACTGCGAAACAAAACTGTCTCCAAAATAAAATTAACTACCTCGTCCAATCCTGCTTGTGTCTTGCAATTGGTATACGCTATGGGTTTACCTCGACGATGTAAGGGGGCTTGTTGGCGGATTAATTCCAAATCTGCACCCACATAAGGAGCAATATCAATTTTATTCACCACCACTAAATCAGCTTGTAAAAAGCCTGGGCCTTTTTTGCGAGGAATATCATCTCCTGCACCTACGTCAATCACAAAAATATAGGCATCCACCAACTCATAACTAAAAGTAGAAGCCAGATTGTCACCGCCACTTTCAATGAGGATCAAGTCTAATTGAGGAAACTGTAATTCAAAGTCCTTAACGGCTAAAAGATTCATTGTTGGGTCTTCCCGAATTGCTGTGTGCGGACAGCTACCCGTTTCGACACCAATAATTCGTTCTGGAGGTAAAAAGCCTCGTCCTTTGAGCCGATCTGCATCTTCTGTGGTGAGTAAGTCGTTGGTGACAACGGCAATTTCAATGCCTTGATGCATCAATATGGGAACAATACACTCAATCAAGGCTGTTTTTCCGCTACCCACTGGCCCCCCAATTCCTAGCCGGGCTGCTGAATTTGACATGGCGCATCTCCCTTTTATTGCTGATCTACATACCCATTGACTAATCCATTAAAGCCATAAATCTGGCGCGTACCACCATAGGGGACTAACTCGACTTCTTTTTCATCCCCTGGTTCAAATCTGATGGCTGTACCTGCGGGAATGTTGAGACGCATTCCTTTGGTTTGATGGCGGTCAAATTGCAGACCAGTATTCACTTCATAAAAGTGGAAATGAGAACCCACCTGGATGGGGCGATCGCCTATATTACTGACCCGAAGTTTGACAATATTGCGTCCAGCATTCAGTTCCAGAGGTTCTGATTTGGTAATAATAATTTGTCCTGGGGTCATTGCTATTTTGGCGACCTTAATTGAGGAGGTCAAATTGTTGAAGTTCGCACCCTCAACTTTAATATCCTCCAAATTGGCAACGTTGCCGGTAAAGGTTTTACTCCGACCCCGAAAATCTTCATATTCGTACAGGGTAACTTTCATACCTGCGGGGACTGTTAACGAACTCAGTTGATTGTGACCAATACCCAAATCGTTAATATTATATTCGCCTTCATCTAGCTCTTTTTGGGTTCCCTGAAAATCAGCATGAGCGTAAATTGTCACTTTATTACTCGTATACATTTATATATCCTTTTAATATCAATTCTCCATCTAAAATCTGGAATAGTATTAGTCTTGAATCGGATTGTGTACTGTTACTAATTTTGTTCCATCGGGAAATGTGGCCTCAATTTGCACTTCATGAAGCATTTCTGGAATGCCATCCATAACATCGTCCCGATGCAAAAGTTTTGTGCCTTCACTCATTAACTGACTCACAGTTTTTCCTTCTCTTGCGCCTTCCATAATCGCCGCAGAGATGTATGCCGTTGCTTCAGGGTAATTAAGCTTTAACCCTTTTTGTTTTCGTCTTTCTGCTACCAAAGCAGCCGTAAAAATCAATAATTTATCTTTTTCTTGAGGTGTTAGTTGCATAAAATTGTTCCTTAGATATAAATAATTTTATGAGTGATGCAATGTATACACGCTTTGAAATTTTCTCAGTATCTTAGCAAAAATGCAAGGACAGTTAAGAACAGTTAAACAAATAGTTATGGCATTCGCCAAGTAGCCTAGAGCATCAACAGATTATCAAACCCAGATAACTAAAGACTTCAAGCCTGTTACCTCTTTCCTTTGATATGTCAAATTGAATACTTTAGATACAGTAGTAAGTTGAATTTTTGAATCAACTTGATGGCTGGTTTAGCTGCTTATAGGTATTTACCACAAAAATCATCTCTTGACATTTATACCAAAGATTGATTTGCTGTAATGCTGCTATTTTTTAGTTCTGTCAAACTCACGTTAAAATTATGAAAAACGCCATGATATTAAAATATTTAACCCAAAATTATTTATAGGATTTAAGTGTATTTGATATGACTATCAGTGAATTTTCGCCAACGCAACCAGTTATTTTGGGCTTTGACCCAGGTAAAGACAAGTGTGGTTTAGCCATTATGGGACTGGATCGACAACTATATTATCATCAAGTCGTAGTTGCTCCAAAGGCGATCGCTACCATTGAAACACTACGCCAACAATTTCCAGTTTCCTTACTAGTCATGGGTGACCAAACTACCGCTAAAAAATGGAAACAGCAACTGCACCAGGAACTGACAGATCAGCTCAACATTATTTTAGTTGATGAACGCTACAGCACTTTAGAAGCACGCGATCGCTATTGGCAAATGTACCCACCCAAAGGTCTGACAAAGCTATTACCACAGGGTATGCGACAGCCGCCACGACCCATAGATGATATTGTTGCCCTCCTCTTAATTGAAAGATACTTAAATCGCCTAACAATCAGTAGGGAGTAGGGACTGGGCGAGATCAAAGAAAAGAACTAATGACCAATGAGCAATAACTAAAGTTCAGCCCGAATAGTAAAAGCATAATCTCCCCCAGGCTCTAGCTGGTAATCTTGTTGTTCCAAAAAGCGGCCGAGGGGTTCTTTAATAAGTGCGCGACCTTGAGATGGTTTAACTGACAATTCTCCCTGGCGGAAATGCCACAGGAAATGCCACTCAAACGTACCCGCGCTGACTTCACCTTCAAGGAAGCCATGTTGCCACGATTGGCGGATAATTCTAACATGGGCAATGGTTTCTGGCAGACGTTTAGCACTCACAATGCTTGGTGTCACGTGTGGGATAACAGCTGATTCTGTAGATTACTTCCTAGTAGCCTACTTCTTTTATTTACCAAACTTCGCTGAAATCGACAAACGAACAAAGGGAATATTTTGTAGAAATCTTTAATTCGACTTTATGCATTCTTATAGAAAACGATGCCTGGGGCAAGCCGCTCAAAAGCATCTACACCTTGATTTCCGCGTAGCGATACTAGAGTGTAGACGCAAGATATAAATTTATTCTTTAGATGAAATATTTGTTTTAACTGAACGATGAATCAATCGGCAAGGCCAACAAAAAGCTCCACAGATACTTACCGAAGCAACAGTAGCTATAACTCGCCAACTTGACATTGACGGCGGCGTCTCTGAATCTGAAGATTGAGCTTTAAGGTCTTTAACTAGCTCTGGTGTTGAATGACATAGTTGACTGGCTGTACTCACCCCTTCAATTGCCGCTCCAATTAGATAAGCTACCAGGGCAATTCCTAGCCAGTGATTCATAATATTGAAGTGGTTAAATTCTGAGAAGATGATTGACCATGAGTAATTTTGCTGTTGAATATGATTATTAATTGCCTTGCCCAAATAATTGTCGGCCTTCCGCCGTATCACGAATTAGGGGCAGCTTGGATTCAATGTAGGTATTGAGACTCTTGTCTGTATGTGTTTCCAAGGGTTGCTGGGCTTTTAATTTCTGAAGAAGTAGTTGTACTAAGGCTGCATCGTCAAACTGAAGCAAGGTGCTAACTTGGGTAGACTCAATTACACTCCAGATTTGTTGTATTGTTTTGGCAGTTATCATGAGTCTTCTTTTCCTTAAGATTTTCTTTATATTCTCATGATTTCACGATTAGTGCTACATTGCATCCTCAAAAGTAACTAATCAACACAATCAGAGATAGCTAAAGATGAGCTTGTTTACATAAATTAATGATAGATGGCAACTAATTTGGATATGTTGTAAAATAGATCACGCTACCATAGCTTGAGAGTGAGTCTTCTGCAATCACAGACGAACCGCAACTTAGACTTTCATTTAAGCTTTAGCTTGCCCTCTCCTTGATCATACTTGAGTTTTCTGTGAAGGGGCTAGTTTTAATTAGCTAGATGATAGTTTCCTGTAACTGACTTTCTAAATTGGCCCGTAAACACAAGTCGGCTATAGACCACACCCACAATTTATTGACATTCCCATTAAAATCTTCTGGTTTGTGGGTGACAATTGCATCTAAGTGCCAATAGTCAACACAAGCTAACTCGACGGCAGATTCAAAATCCTTTAAGGGTAATGAGCGTGCTTGCTGAAGAATTTGCTGGTTAACATGGCAAACTTGAATTTTTGCTTGTAACCAATAGATCACTATTTTAGCAATCTTATGGTTTTGTAAGCACTTAGCATAAGTGTAAAGTTTCTGCCAGCCAACCTCTGTAATTTGCATCTGAATCAATGGATTTGTGCTGTCTAATAATTTACTAATGTCTCCTGTAAATTCTTGACGATGCATCAAAGCTTCTAATATCAAATCAGCATCAAATAAAATTCTGATCACTTTCAATCCCCTGGATATTCGCATAACTGTAGCGTCACAACTTAGCTAACACACATTTAATTTGCATCTTTGCTACTGAAATTTTCCAGTACTTGCTTGTTTTAAATCCAACCAAAGTTTTTGTGATTTAAATTACTAAAAAACAAATATAAATACGTATAAGCTATGTTAGTTGGGTATAGACATCAATGAATACAATCGGTATTGGCAAGATTCCCGATAGCATGTCAAATTTTTTTCAAATTAGAGTTTTGTCCCCATAAAAACAGGTATGAACACCCCATTAACCCGTCTGAATATAGGCTAGTACTGACTTAAAGATTATCTGAAACGACGAAAAGTTATTGATGATGGTTCCAAACTAATAACATTCCTACGTAAAGTACCCGAAGCCTCTAAGATGCACAGGGAAGGGGACGTAACGTTATCAGTATTTCTAGCAATGGATGTATATATTCGCCTCGCTTGCTTCAAAGATATACCTGCACTTACCAATCTAATTCCTAAATCTGCTAGGAAACTTCAAGCTAATTACTACACCTTTCAGCAGATTGAAGGCGCTTTGGGAAGTGTTTTTGGTGTCGATAGCCAACTTATTGATGATGGTACTTATTTTGTTGCTGAAAGCAAAAGCCAAATCATTGGTTGTGGCGGATGGAGCAAACGAAAAACTCTTTATGGAGGGGATCAAAGCAAAAGTATGGCAGAAGAAAGTTTTCTAGATCCCAAAATTGAGGCTGCCAAAATTCGGGCATTTTTTGTAGATCCCACTTGGGCACGTCGAGGAATTGGTAGCCAAATAATGCAACAATGCGAGACAGCCGCATGTGATGCTGGATTTCAGAAACTAGAGATTATAGCTACTTTAGCTGGTGAATTTCTCTATGCTAAGTTTGGCTATCATGTCATTCAGCAATTTGATATCCCTTTGCCAAATGGTGAAATGCTGCCGGTAGTTAGGATGTTTAAGAGTTATGCTGTGGATTAGCAAATTTTAGCTAAATTTTTAACTCTGATTTACTCATTCATATTACGGTAAGTGGCAACTGCTGAAGGCGATATGCGGTTTAAGTACCGGAAAATCCAATATTTAAATATAGTATCTAAAATTACGGGAAATGTGGCAATAAATAAGAAGATAAAATCTCGATTGGCTGGTAAACCCCAATGGCGGGATACACCTTCTAAAATTACCTCCCAGCCATGAGGAGAGTGGAATCCTACAAATACATCGGTAAATAAAATGATAATAAAGGCTTTAGCACTGTCACTAAGACCATAAACCACATGATCAAAAAAGTCTTTTAGCACTAAGATAGAAGGCTTACTGGCAATCAATACACAAATAAAAGCACCAACAGAAAAAATATCTGAAAAAACGTTTTTAATAGCATTAGCACTTTCGTATCGAAATTCTTCAGCGATTTTACGTGCTTTAGCTTCTATCTCTTTTTCTACTTCTTCTGACGATAGTGGCGGAGCAATACCAATCATATTTTCAAATTTAATTCTTTCTTCAAATCTTTGCAGTTCTACTAATGCTTCTTCCTCCATTTCAAAATTAAGGAATACTTGCGTTGTATCGGGACTTCTAAAATGGTTAATTATTGGTCCTACTATCAAGACTTTGGAGATTTGATGAGTTAAAAGAGGTATGATAATTAATAGTAAAAGAAATCGAATAGATATTATTGTTCTTCTTTGAGTCTGACGGAAATTTTTAACAACATCTTGTTCAGAATTTGGGTCTAATTCAACTTGTAGACGCCCTATAGTACTTAAAATAGAACGGGGTAATATGCCCATACTATCAGCTTTGCGGCGCTGTTTTTTAGGCGGTTCTTGATTTTGATTCGGTAATTGGGGTGTTGATATTTGTGCAGAAGACGCATCAACTTTGACAATTTGAGGTTTCTTTACTAAATCTGAAGAAATTATTTCATAATCCAGGTTATTATATTTTGAAGTAACTTGATCAATGAACTTCAAATTTTCTAAAATTAAAGTAGCATTAGAATATTCTATACCCGTTTTCTGGATGGCTTTTTGATTAGATTCATTAGCAAACCAACGACTAGCTCGAAACTCTGTCAGTCGCATCCGGACAATTTTTAATTGTTTCTTCAAGTCGGACTCAAAATAATCCATCACACTGTTACTGTAGATGGCTGAGTTTAAGTCTATTTTTCGACCGTTGAAATACTCGTCTTCGATGGCTTTAATCTTTATCGCTGCCTTGTAAGCCTCTTCTAGTGAACGCTCTGGAGTTAGTAAGTACCATCTATAAGCAGACAGTAAAAACGGGTAAATCTTTTGGCTAAAAATAGGCATTCTCATTGTAGGCAATCATCTAGCATTTATTGGTGATTATTAACTTTAAGTTAACGCACGCAGTATACTAGCAAATCTATAAAGGGAGAGTTTGTGATTTCTCATTCTATTTGGATTGTTGGCAATAGCCGTAGTGGTAAGACAACTCGCTTGATAGAACATTTTTGTCGTTGGTTATCTAGTAAAAATTATGGTACCGAATTATTTTATACTAAAAAACAAGAAGAGCAAAAAGGTGAAATGATACCACAACTCTCCTATCTCCAACAAACAGGGACAGGAGTTTTAATTTTAGCTGCCAATAGCGAGAATCGCCGGGCATTAGGGGATAAAATTGTTACAACAACTCAAGGGAAATATCCAGTTCGTGCCAAAACAATCCTCGGCTTTTTTCAAGATGAAGTTATTTTATTTTGGCCGTTATTGATTCAATTGTTGCATCTAAAAGCACAATTTCCAGTGCGATTACGCCCAGAAACCGAACAAGAATTGGCAACTAAACTTTGGCGTTCCCAGTTGGATGCAGCGACTTTGCAGCGTGCGGGAGTGAATGAGTATCGCTTAGTGCGACGGATTCTGGACTTATTGCAATTAGCGGCTTACAGTTGTCAACCATGCGAAAATATTGCCCAAGTTTTACAAACCAGCTTACAGGAAGAATCCATAGATTTAGAGCCGGAATTATTGGCATCTTTGTTATTAGATTGGCGTGACTTTTGTTTATCCAGGGGATTGTTGACTTATGGTATTATTACAGAACTTTACAGTCAGAAATTATTAAGCGATCGCACATACCAACAATATCTCATACAACGCTATCAAGCTGTACTGGCAGATGATGTCGATGATTATCCTGGGGTAGCTCGTCAACTGTTTGATTTTTTGTTAGATCACAATGCTGTGGGGATGTTCAGCTTCAACCCTCAGGGTGCAGTCCGCTTAGGATTAGGTGCAGATCCCAATTATATGGAAGGTTTAGCCGGGCGTTGTGAAATAGAGAAATTAACTCAAACACCCTTACCGTGTTTAGCAGAGACACTCAACACCCCAATGCGGGAATTAGTTACAGAACCGATGGCATTGCTAAGTTTACCAGATACAGTCCAATCCATTCAAACTACCTCCCGCGCCCAACTGTTGCGACACACCGCCGAAGAAATTGTCACAGCCATCAAAACAGGACAAGTAGAAGCAGAACAAGTAGCGATTATTGCGCCAGGTTTAGATGCGATCGCCCGTTACACTTTAGTCGAAATTCTCACCAAACAAAACATCCCCGTCGAATCACTCAACGAACAACGCCCCTTAATTAGTTCACCAGTGATTCGGGCATTACTCACCATGCTGGCATTAGTTTATCCCGGTTTAGGTCGCCTAGTAGATCGAGATGCCGTAGCCGAGATGTTAGTAGTCCTCAGCAGAAAACCCGAACCCCCAGAAAATTCTTTCCCACTCCCAACTCCCTACTCCCAACTCCCCACCCACATAGATCCAGTACGCGCCGGCTTAATAGCAGATTACTGCTTTGTACCCCATCCTGACGAACCGAAATTACTACCAGTTTCCGCCTTCGAGCGCTGGGATAGAATTGGCTACGCAGCCACCAAAGCTTATGGTGAAATTTTAGAGTGGTTAGAAAAAGTGCGATCGCAACAACAACAGCGATTAATTCCCAGTCCAATTTCCTTGTTATATCTAGCAATTCAGCACTTTTTATGTAGAGATAGCAACCCCCCATCCGACCAAATGGCTGCACTGCGCGAATTACTAGAAACAGCCCAACACTACTGGGAAATCGACACCAGACTCAAACAAACAATCTCCCAACTTCAACGCCCCTCACCAAATACTACCGTTGGCGAATTTATTCAACTTTTACGCCGTGGTACCATCACAGCCAACCCTTACCCCTTACGTCCCGTCGGCCCTTCCAGAAAAGCTGTTACTTTAGCAACAATTTTCCAATATCGCTCTAGTAGAAAATCTCATCGTTGGCATTTTTGGTTAGATGCTGGTTCCCCCTTATGGACAAAAGGCGGAGCAGCCACACTATTTGGCGCACCTTTTTTCTTGCAAGAAAGACTAGGACAACCCTGGACAGCAGAAGACGAACAACAGTCAGAAGACGAAAGATTACGCCGAATTTTGCTCGATTTACTGTCTCGTGTATCCCAGAAAGTGTATTTGTGTCACAGTGAATTAGCAGTTAATGGTCAAGAACAAATAGGCCCATTGTTATCTTTAGTCCACGCCTGTACACCATCTGAAGTAGCAATTACATAATTATTAGAGACTTGCAGAAATTAAATTATCCAATGAGTCAGAGCAAAGACAATCATCAGATTTTTTCTGCTCCAACTTCAAAAACCATCTGACTTTTTACTTCATGTGGAAAAAACCTAACCCCCCAGCCCCCTTCCCTACAAGGGAAAGGGGTGAATTAAAACACCAGTATCAGAAAAAATTTATTCTTTTGCCAAATCTAAAGCTTCTGAAAAATTTGCGTAAAGTAAATTTCGCCTCGGCTATTGCTAGCAACGCCAATTCCCGTCACGTTATAGTTACCCTTGATATTGGCAAGATGTCCTGAACTCTTTAACCACCCTTCTACAGCTTTGGTGGCGGGGTCACTAAATCCCTTGTTATAAGCGACATTCTCCGCAGCAGCTATGTAGTTGAGACGGGTAGCTTTAATGCGTTGTGAAAATCCGCTATGTCCAAATGATACTGCTCCACTAGCCATGTTCTGACTGTGAATTTTAGCTTGATTGTTGATAGCAGAATTACGCGTTAGTAACGGGAGCTTTTTCGAGGCTCTGTAATCATTAATTTGTTTGAAAACAGATGCTTCCAGAGCAGTAATATTGATGGTACGAGATTGTGCAACCAAGAGGCGATCGCTTAATAAAGAGGTTGGACTGGGCGCAGAAATAGCGATCGCCCCACTAGCGAAAACCAGAGTACCTACAGTGATGCTAGCAATAGTGTTTTGGATCATAGTAGATTCCATGATGAACAAATGTGATCAACTTATCCTTCGCCACTTTAGTGCATCATCTGGATAAATCACAATTTCACTACTGCTATTTCAGTATGTTTACTCAGTTATTAAAAATTTAGCTACAGTCTGTACATCCTTATCACCGCGTCCAGAACAGTTAATCACAATGCGAGGACTGTCACTGAGTTGGGGACACAAGGTTTCAAGATAGGCGATCGCATGGGCAGTTTCTAAAGCCGGGATAATTCCCTCTAGTCGAGATAATCTCTGGAAGGCTGCTAAAGCTTCGGCATCGGTGACGCTGTAATATTCGGCGCGTCCCATATCTTTCAAATAGCTATGTTCTGGCCCCACACCCGGATAATCTAAACCTGCACTAATGGAATGCGCTTCAATGATTTGTCCCTCGGCATCTTGCAGCAGATAACTCATGGCTCCATGCAACACACCAATTTGTCCTTTTGTCAAGGTCGCAGCGTGTTTTTCTGTATTTACACCTTCGCCGGCTGCTTCTACACCAATCAACCGGATAGAGGACTCATGGACAAACTCATGAAACAAGCCCATTGCATTGGAACCACCGCCCACACAAGCCAAAAGAATATCGGGTAAACCGCCCCACTTTTCTAATGCTTGAGCGCGGGTTTCTTGCCCAATCACAGCATGGAAATCGCGTACCATCATCGGGTAAGGATGGGGGCCGGCGACAGAACCTAAGATGTAGTGCGTGGTTTCAACATTAGTCACCCAATCCCGAATGGCCTCAGAAGTGGCATCCTTGAGAGTACCTGTCCCCGCCTCTACCGGACGGACTTCTGCCCCCATCAAGCGCATTCTGAAGACATTTAAAGCTTGACGTTCCATATCATGAACGCCCATGTAAATTACACATTCTAAGCCAAACCGAGCGCAAACCGTCGCCGTCGCCACACCATGTTGTCCAGCACCTGTTTCGGCGATTACCCGTTGCTTACCCATGCGCTTCGCCAACAACACCTGACCTAAGGCATTATTAATTTTGTGAGCGCCTGTGTGATTCAAGTCTTCACGCTTCAAATAAATTTGCGCCCCTGTACCATCTGGTCTGGCATAATGAGCAGTAAGGCGTTCGGCAAAATACAACGGTGTTGCCCGTCCTACATAGTCTCTCAGTAGCTGTTGTAGTTCAGCTTGAAAGCTGGGGTCATGACGGTATTGTTGATAAGCTGTTTCTAATTCAGCAAGAGCAGGCATCAGTGTTTCCGGGACATACTTACCGCCAAAGCGTCCAAAGCGTCCTTGGATGTCGGGAACCTGAATATTTGATGAAGAATTTGGAGAAAGGGGTGTGGTAGTCACGGAAAGTTTTTGATGACTGGACGAACATCATTATTATAAAAGCATAGTGGGAAGTGCAAGATCCTGGAATAGATTACTTGCCATGTCAGGTTTTTTCTTATCAAACGTTTTATGTCTTCTTCTAAATCTTCTAACAAAGGCTTTGTCTACCGCGAATTTGGTAACGACAACTCAGCGGCTACAGAAAGAGGGATTCCTGAACTACCGCCGCAGCAACAAAATTTGAAGGTGCAAGCTTCCCGCAAAGGACGTAAGGGTAAAACTGTGACTGTGGTTAACGGTTTTCAAACCAAACCAGAGGTATTGACGGATTTAGTCAAACAGTTGAAAACTCAATGCGGTACGGGTGGCACTGTAAAAGACAATGAAATTGAAATTCAAGGCGATCATAAACAGAAAATCTTGGATATTTTGGTTAAGTTGGGTTACAAAGCCAAAATTAGTGGCGGTTGATGGGTGCGGTCTACCACATTTCTAGTGTTTTATTGAGTTAGGCAGTAAATGTTATTCTTGAATAGGCGGCAATATTTGTCGTCATGACAAACTGCCAGGGACACGAAGATAACTCAAGAACCAAGAACCAGTTTTGCCTTCGCGTAACTTCAGTCCCAGGATAATAATTTAAAAATGTTGGTTTTTGGGGTGCAAAAATAATTAGAAAGCTACTTTTGTTTGATATTTACAGGAGGTTTTTATGGATTTAGTTCGGATTTTATGTGCTATTTTTGTGCCCCCCTTAGGTGTGTTTTTACAAGTAGGTTTTGGGGCAGATTTTTGGATTAATATCCTGTTGACTTTGTTGGGTTATATCCCAGGTGTAGTTCACGCAGTGTGGATTATTGCCAAGAAATAATGTTTGGGGAGGTGGGTATGTGAGCCGGGAGCATCCCAGTTTTTTGCAAAGAAGGCGAAAATCAGTCAGGATAGGTGAGACGAGGGGAGGAAGAATGACCTTCACACCTCTAACAAGCTCAGTATTTAAATTTCGGACTGTAGATCCTGCTGCAAGTTTGTCAAACTGCTTACAAGTAGTGTTCGAGCCAAGAAAGTAGTACAGATAATCCTGGTTAAAAAATCCAGATTTATCCGGCGAAACTAGCCATCCATCATGAATACAGCCTGATGTCCGCATAATATATGGACGGACAAGGCTCATAGAATTTGACAAATACCAAATCGGGATGACTGGATTCGAACCAGCGGCCCCTTCGTCCCGAACGAAGTGCGCTACCAAGCTGCGCTACATCCCGTTTAAATAAATAAACAATGTTACTAGTATATCACTAGATATTAGTAAAAAGTAAAAATAAATATATCAAATAATCATTGCACCAAGAGCTTTGCTTGCTAGGATTAGATTTGTATAACTTCAAATGGTAAAAGCGGATTGTGACTGTAAAGCCAGACTGGTTGCGAGTAAAAGCGCCTCAGTGGGAGCGCGTTGGTAACGTTAAAGAAATTTTGCGGGATTTAGCTCTCAATACAGTTTGTGAGGAAGCGTCCTGTCCGAATATTGGTGAGTGCTTTCAGGCGGGGACTGCTACGTTTTTGATTATGGGCCCTGCTTGTACCCGTGCCTGTCCTTACTGTGATATTGATTTTGAGAAAAAACCCCAACCTCTAGACCCTACAGAACCAGGAAGACTGGCAGAGGCTGTGCGCCGCATGAAACTTAATCATGTTGTCATTACTTCTGTCAACAGAGATGATTTGCCTGATGGTGGTGCTTCTCAGTTTGTGCGATGTATTACGGCAGCGCGTAGTGTATCACCTCAAACCACAATTGAGGTACTAATTCCTGATTTGTGCGGTAACTGGAATGCTTTAGAGATTATTTTACAAGCTGCGCCAGAAGTACTTAACCACAACACAGAAACAATTCCTCGCTTATATAAAAGGGTGCGCCCCCAAGGAAACTACGATCGCACTCTAGAATTACTCAAGCGAGCGCGTCAAATGGCTCCTGGGGTATACACTAAATCCGGTATCATGGTTGGGCTGAGTGAAACTGATGCCGAAATCCGCCAAGTTATGCAAGACTTACGATCTGTAGATTGTGACATTTTGACCATTGGGCAATATCTCCAACCCAGTCAAAAACACTTGCAAGTTAATGACTTTATCACCCCAGAACAATTTGCAGCTTGGCAAGCATTCGGTGAAGACATCGGTTTTTTACAAGTTGTTTCCTCACCATTAACTCGCAGTTCATATCATGCTGAACAAGTGAGGGAATTAATGCAACGCCACCCCCGTTAGGTGAGTGTTTAGTTGTGAGTGATTTTGAGTGGTTATATATATAGATAGCAGTGCAAGAAATTACCATAGCGATTCTGGGTGCAGGTGCTTGGGGTCTAGCTCTAGCAGATTTGGCGACTGAAAATGGTCACCGGGTGCGTCTGTGGTCACGGAGCGGATCAACAAATCTAGAAGCAGTACTAAAAGATACCCAAATAGTCTTGTCTGCTATCTCAATGAAAGGGGTGAGTGATGTAGCTTCCCAAGTACAGGCTTTCCCCCTTTCTCCAGAGACAATTTTTGTCACAGCAACAAAAGGCTTAGATCCCAAAACTACCTGTACACCCTCGCAAATTTGGCAAACAGCATTCCCCAATCATCCAGTAGTTGTGTTATCTGGGCCAAATTTATCTAAAGAAATTCAACAATCTTTACCCGCTGCAACCGTAGTAGCTAGTCACGACACGGCTGCTGCTGAACTAGTACAACTGGTCTTTTCTTCCCCACGATTCCGCGTCTATACCAATTCTGATCCTGTGGGTGTAGAACTAGGGGGAACATTAAAAAATATTATGGCGATCGCCGCAGGTGTCTGTGATGGCTTACATCTAGGAACCAACGCCAAGGCCGCTTTAGTCACCCGTGGACTTGCAGAAATTATTCGCATTGGCAATGCTTGGGGTGCGAAGCCGGAAACATTTTATGGTTTATCGGGTCTAGGAGATTTATTAGCAACTTGTAATAGTCCTCTGAGTCGCAATTACCAAGTTGGTTACCAAATGGCTAGTGGTCAGACACTTACAGAAATTCTGGCAAATCTACAAGGAACAGCTGAAGGTGTCAACACTTGCCAAGTGTTAATGCAACGAGCCAAGCAGCAAAATATTACTATCCCCATTACCGAGCAAGTTTATCACTTACTTCAAGGTGAGGTTACGCCGCGACAAGCACTAGAGGAACTGATGTTAAGAGATATCAAGCCAGAATACGACTATTAATAGTGCTTTCTGCGTGATGACAACTTATCTAAGACACTCGATCACTTCTAATTATTCCTCAATAATCCCTAGAAAAAAAATAGTAAATCGTCAGGATATTACTTTCATTCCCATGTAGATATGACTAAGCAAACGATAAACATGATTTTTACTGAAATATGTTTATACAAATTACCGATATCACATTAAATATCTATCAAGGTGGAAATGCTAACTAGGTAGTTTGTAATTTAAAGCCTATCTGTAAATTTGAATAGCTATTGGTTCAATTCAAACATGCGACTGATACATTTCAGTATTAGTGTTTGAAAACAAACCAGTATGTTTTTTGAGAAAAAAACTTTACTGGAAACCTCAACCGTGTTAGTTCATCTTGAATCACGGGAACAATAGCAACAGTTAATTAGCTGACCGTAATCTATTGTTACCTGGAGCCATTGAGACGATCCCTATGCCAGCAACATCTTTTTACGCAGATGCCGCATCTAATACCCAAAAGTCCCGCCAGGCTTTGGACGCAGAACTCATTATTGATGATGGTGAGTTGTCGGCAGATGATATCCAAGAGTTGGAAATAGCTGCTGTTGACCCTGCCAACTTTGCTGCGAATACTAACCGTCGGAGTACAGACTTGGTACGTCTATATCTTCAGGAAATTGGGCGAGTTCGGCTGTTAGGGCGCGACGAAGAAGTTTCCGAAGCACAAAAAGTCCAACGTTACTTGCGGATGCGGACTGTGCTTGCCAATGCTGCCAAGCAAGGTGATGAAGTAGTTGTACCATACCTCCGATTAATTGAAGTTCAAGAGCGTCTAACATCTGAACTGGGACACCGCCCGTCTTTGGAACGGTGGGCTACCACCGCTGGTATAAATCTGCCGGATCTCAAACCAACTTTAGCCGATGGTAAGCGTCGCTGGGCAGAAATTGCCAAATTAACAGTAGAAGAACTGGAAAAAGTTCAGTCCCAAGGACTCCAGGCCAAAGAACACATGATCAAGGCAAACCTGCGCTTGGTAGTGTCTGTTGCCAAAAAGTATCAAAATCGTGGTTTGGAATTATTAGATTTAGTTCAAGAAGGAACTCTCGGTTTAGAACGAGCAGTAGAAAAATTTGACCCGACTAAGGGATATCGCTTTAGTACATATGCTTATTGGTGGATTCGTCAAGGAATTACCAGAGCGATCGCTACTTCTAGTCGGACAATTCGCCTACCTGTTCATATTACAGAAAAGCTGAATAAAATTAAAAAAGCTCAACGCAAAATTGCTCAAGAAAAAGGTCGCACCCCCACTCTAGAAGACCTAGCAATTGAGTTAGAAATGACACCTACCCAAGTCCGGGAAGTGTTGCTGAGAGTACCACGTTCCGTGTCTTTGGAAACTAAGGTAGGTAAAGATAAAGACACCGAGTTAGGGGAATTACTAGAAACTGACAGTGTGACCCCAGAAGAAATGTTAATGCGAGAATCTTTACAAAGAGACTTGCATAGTCTGTTATCAGATTTAACTAGCCGTGAGCGTGATGTAATTCTCATGCGCTTTGGTTTGGCAGATGGTCATCCTTACTCGTTGGCAGAAATTGGTCGCGCTCTTGACTTGTCAAGAGAACGAGTGCGTCAAATTGAATCCAAAGCTTTACAAAAGCTACGTCAACCCAAGCGTCGCAACCTCATCCGCGATTATTTGGAATCCCTAAGTTAGTTATGAGTCAATTGTCAGAAGGTAGGGGCAAAACATGACTTATAGATGTCAACTTTAGCAAAAACCCTGGAAAGTTAAATTGACATACACAAGCTGTGCGTCGCCTCTACTGGCAAATGACTAGATACTTAATAATTCGTAATTCGTAATAGATTGGTTATTTGACAACTAATCTATTCGGGAATATTTAGTAAATGTTTGCAATAAGCTACGATTGTTGCAAATTGATCGGAAAATTTGTTATATTCTCAACTAATAGGCTTTGTTGAGAAAAATTAGTATGACGGCTTACACATCTACTTCACTCAAGGCAGAACTAAACGAAAGAGGTTGGCGTTTAACTCCCCAACGCGAAACAATTTTACATATTTTTCAAGAACTTCCGCAAGGTGAACACCTGAGTGCTGAGGATCTTTATCATCGACTAGAAGGTGAAGGCGAAGGCATCAGTCTTTCAACTATCTATCGGACGTTGAAATTGATGGCGCGGATGGGTATTTTGCGGGAATTAGAATTGGGAGAAGGGCATAAGCATTATGAAATTAACCAGCCCTACCCCCATCATCACCATCACTTAATTTGTGTTAAATGCAATGCCACTATTGAGTTCAAAAACGACTCTATTTTAAAAATTGGAGCCAAAACAGCCCAAAAAGAAGGATTTCACCTGCTAGATTGTCAAATGACCATCCACGCAGTGTGTCCCAAGTGCCAACGGGCGCTGATGCCGTTATAGCACCTGGGTGAGATAACAAGACGAAGTTATGCTATTTATAATTCGCTGTTATCGGAGGTAAGTAACCTGGTGAACTACTCAGACCTGCCTACAGGTGAAGTCTGAGCTTCCCAATTCATCGGTAACAGCCTCAAAAACTCCGTAGTTTTTTTGGTCTTACATTCCCTCCAAGGGCAGAAGTCCTGGTTCCCAAGACCCAAGTCTTGTTCTTGCAACATATACCTAATTAGCTTAGTTTTCGCTTATGGCATTGATGGTCAAGATATTGAGTATCTTACCAGAAAATCCGGGGGATTCGTCATCCATCCTACTAAGAGTCGTTCGCGTAGCGTCTCGCAGAGAGGGTGGGGACTTCCGCGTACTTTTAAGAACTCATACTGACAATATCTCAGCGGATGCTAAAAGCGTCCGCTTCTGATATCGCTGAGACTGATGCCATAAAATTCCTGGGCTTGCTGAATTGCTCTTCTGGTATCATCTGCCATGACACCGTTGAGATTGCCTTTATAAAAACCCTTTTCTTGTAATCTTCTTTGAATTTCCAGGACACTGAAATCACTCTTGGGAGCAGTATTAATCACTTCGTATAACTTAGCTCTTGTGGTGGGGCCAGCAATACCACTGGCTGCTAAGTAATTAGCTGCTTGAAATCGACGTACAGCATCCGCAGTATAGGAACCAAAATAGCCATTTGGGGTTCCATGCAGATATCCGGCGCTAATCAAATGTTCTTGCAGTAGTCTGACTGCTTCGCCGCGATCGCCTATAGTCAGGTTATCTCTATTAGTTGTAGCTGTGGGTCTAGCAGCAATAGTAGGAGCTTCACCGCCAACACCAACAGGAGGTAATTTGCCTACGGTTGCTGGGCCCACAACACCATCAACACCTAAGTTGTAAGCTGCTTGGAACCGCCTGACTGCTTCTTCTGTAATGGGGCCAAATACTCCTGTGGCGTTACCAAAATAAAAACCTGCCACTTGCAACTGTTGTTGTAAGGCCCTGACTTCTTCACCTTCATCGCCTCTGACTAACAGGTTGGGATGGCGGCGTTTATTTTGAGTCCTGACCATGCTATTGATTTGAGTTGGTGTACTAGCAGTACTGGGTGGTCTTGGGGCTGGTGTACTGGTAGTGTTAATTGTCTCAAATGGTGTACTAGCAGGAGTGGGTTTTGGCGGTTGTAGATTGCTCAGAGTGACTGGTGGAACAGGTGTACTAGCAGTACTGATTCTGGGCGGTTGGGGACTAGTAGTATTGATGGCGGGTACTGGTGTATTCGCAGTACTCGGTTTTGCAGGTTGATTATTTGTCTGTTGTGGCTGCCAATTGTCTAATTTTTGGCGTGTGCTAGGTCCGACAATGCCATCAACTGGTAAACCATTGGCTTGTTGGAAGCGCCGTACAGCATCTTCCGTTGGAAAGTCATAAATTTGGGTAATGGGAGATTGATAAAAGCCGGCTTGTTGCAACTTTTGTTGCAGACTCCTGACAGAAGGGCCTTGATCACCTCGTTCTAGTGCCAAAACGCTGCTAACAGAACCGAGAATAGCCAAAGTTAGAGCTAGGGGCAACATGTGCTTCCAGGCTCTACTAGAAAGACGCTTCCAGTCTGGTGCAGATGCTTTGGTTAATAAAGAACTGAGAGATACCAAATCACTGGATGCGCTGTCTTCATAGGCGTCAGCTAAGTGGAAATACGCAAGATTATCCATATGTTTTTCCTACACCAATTATTTTTCTTCAATGGTCGCTTCAGCTTGATGTACGAGATTTCGCAAATTTTCTAATGTCTGTATATTTACATCCTGCCATAAATTGCGCTGGTGTGCTTCTAATAATTTTTCAGCAATATCACGTAATGCCCAGGGATTTTTATCCTGGATAAAGTCACAGACAAGGGGATCAAATACATAGGCCTGGGCGATACCCTCATACATGTGGTCTTCCACACATTGAGCTGTAGCATCGTAGGCAAATAAATAATCTACTGTGGCGGCCATTTCAAATGCACCTTTATAACCGTGGCGCATCATTCCTTCAATCCACTTGGGGTTAACTACACGAGAGCGATACACCCTGGCAATTTCGGCTTTTAACTGACGCACACGTGGTTGAGCAGGAATAGAATTATCACCAAAATAAGTTTGGGGGTTTTTTCCCTGAAGCGATCGCACGGCTGCTGTTAAACCACCCTGAAATTGATAATAATCATCCGAATCAAGCAAGTCATGTTCGCGGTTGTCTTGGTTATGTAAGACAATTTGCATTTGTGTTAACCGCTGTTTAAAAGCGAATGGCGCAGAAATTCCCACTAATCCCCCTTTGTCGTCAGGGTCAGCGGTGGTGTAAGCGTAGCAACTCCAATTAATATAAGCACGTGCTAAATCCTGATCATCTGTCCAATTTTGTGACTCCATTAAACCTTGGAGACCTGCACCATAAGCACCCGGTTGAGAACCGAAAACCCGATATTGCGATCGCACCACGGCTGCTTCCACAGACAAACCTTGTTGCACCCATAAATTAATATCTTGGTTTACTTGTGCTGCCAGGGGATTATACTCTGGGGATTCTTCCAGTGCTGCTACGGCTGCTACAGCTTGCTCAAATAAATCGATTAAGTTAGGAAAGGCATCACGAAAGAATCCCGAAATTCGTAAGGTGACATCTACACGGGGTCGTCCCAAAATACTCAAAGGTAAAATCTCAAAATCCACAACCCGCCTAGCTGCACCATCCCAAACAGGACGTACACCCATTAACGCCAAAGCTTCGGCAATATCATCACCGCCAGTCCGCATTGTGGCAGTTCCCCACACAGATAAACCCAATGTTTGGGGATATTCACCGTTTTCTTGGGTATAGCACTCAATTAAGTTTTCCGCCGCTTTTCTGCCTATATCCCATGCGGTTTCTGTGGGGATGGCGCGAATATCCACAGAATAAAAGTTTTTGCCAGTAGGTAAAACCTCCGGGCGGCCACGTGTGGGGGCGCCAGAGGGGCCACTGGGAATGTATTTACCATCAAGTCCGTGGAGTAAGTTGGTGATTTCTTGGTGGGTTTGTTGTAAAGCTGGGAGGAGTTTGGTGTTAATCCAGTCAAGAGTGGAGGGGAGTTGGGAGTTGGGAGTTGGGAGTGGGGGGGATGAGGGAGTTAGGAGTGGTTCTATGAGGTTGGCTGCATGTGTTTCTAGTATTTCTACTGCGTCACCGACAGTGCGACAGGGATTTGGGTTTTTGGTGGCTAAAATTTGCTGATCAATTTCTGATAACTGAGTGCTGAAGTCTGTTGTGAGGGGGTCGAAGTCTAAACCCCATTCTTCAGTTATGGTGCGGGTAAGACCTATAGAGTAGCGATTGGGGATGCGGGCGATCGCCACGATTAAATCTCGCAGTTGTCGTCCTTGGGGACATTGGCCAAAAATGTGTAACCCGTCGCGGATTTGGGCTTCTTTTAATTCACAAAGATAGCCGCCGATGAAATTCAAAATTAAGGATTCAAACTTTAAAATATCAGTTGCATCTTGAATACCTAAATCTTTATGAAGATTTTCGGCAATGACCAATTCCTGAATGCGATCGCGGATTGCTGGTAAACGTGAAGGATCTAAACTTTCGGCTTCGTAATATTCATCAACTAAATTTTCTAACTGTTGCAGCGCACCATACAGTTCAGCACGGGTCATGGGGGGCGTGAGGTGATCTAAAATCACCGCTTGGGCGCGACGCTTGGCTTGTGAACCTTCACCTGGGTCATTAACAATAAACGGATAAAGATGAGGAACTGGCCCCAATGCGACTTCTGGATAACAAGTACTAGATAAAGCCACACTTTTCCCCGGTAACCATTCTAAATTGCCATGTTTTCCCACATGCACAACCGCATCAGCCCCAAAACTTGACCTCACCCAATGATAAAAAGCTAAATAATCATGAGTTGGTACTAAATCTGGCGCATGATAATTCAAACTAGGGTCAATATCATAACCCCGTGATGGTTGAATGCCTACGAAGATTTTGCCAAGTTGAATCCCAGGAATGGGGAATGAATCAGCCCTGGGGGGCAGGGGGGAGTTATACTGATTTTGCTCCTCTGTGTTCTCTGTGTCTCTGTGGTTAGACCATCTTTCACTAATTTCTTGCTGTACAACTGCCGGTAAACTAGCAAAATACTCTTGATACGCCTCACCAGATAAACTTTGCTGCACCGGACGCAATTCCCTACCTTCTGGGTCATTAGTCACACCATCGGTAAGACGTTGAATTAATTCATCTCCATGAGTAGGGGCATTTTCTACCAAATACCCAGCCGCTTGTAAAGCCTTAATTATTTCCACACAACTAGCTGGCGTGTCCAGCCCCACACCATTAGCTAGCCTGCCATTACGATTGGGGTAATTTGCCAAGATCAAGGCAATACGCCGTTCTTGGGGTGGCTTTGAACGGAGGCGTACCCAATTGGCTGCTAATTGTGCGACAAACTCAATGCGATCGCTTACTGGTTCATAAACTACCACATCTGTTTCTAAGTTAGTATTCCGTGTTTGTACGGTTTTAAAAGACACAGCGCGAGTAATAATTCGCCCGTCGACCTCTGGTAGTGCCACATTCATGGCCATATCGCGGGGAGAAAGCCCTTGTGATTGTGCTTCCCACTGTTCCACACCACCGCCACTGAGAATCACTTGTAAAACTGGGACATCTAACTTTTGCCATAAATCAAGTTGGGGTGCTTCTGCTTCCAATCGCGCCAGAGAAAAACTTGTGGTATTCAGTAATACACCAATTTGCTCCGAATCTTTCGGTTGAAAAAACTCATTCAATTCTGCTTGCACATCGGGATCACGCAATGAAGAAACAAATAACGGTAGAGGTTGTAAATTGCGCTGTACTAAAGCCGTACATAAAGCATCAATTACCTTGGTATTTCCCGATAGATAATGAGCGCGGTAGAAGAGAATGCCGACTTTTGGCAGGAGGGAGTGGGCAATAGGGAGTAGGGAGTAGGGGGATGAGGAAGTATTGTTGTGCTTGTCCTCCAGTCTCCAATCCTCATATAACCCGACACGCGGAACCCCTTGCGGTGGTAGAAAATTAAACTTAGTGCCTAAGCAAGTATCTGAGACAAATTTGAGGGCGTTAACAATATTTTCCACTCCGCCTTCGCTGAAATATTGTAATAGTTGATTAACAACACCCAACGGTAAGGTAGACTGAGAAATTAATTCTGGATCAAGTCCATCGTCCCCAGGCATTACAATCAGGGTTGTACCCTGACGTTGCACAATTTCCTGTACGACTTCTAAGCCGTAAGCCCAGTAGGAACGTCCTCCTAATAGGCGCAAAATAATTACCTGGGCATGTTCTAAAACTTGTTCGCCGTAGGAATCTATACTTATTTGTTGCTGCAATTGCAATAAGTTAGCAACTCTTAATGCGGGAAATTTTGCAGGTAATTTGGGGACTGCTGCTGCTAGGGTTTGAATGTCAGTATCAGCAGCAGTAATAAACACAAAAGGAGCTGGAGTTTGTTCGATAAAAATTAAATTTTCTGACTGATTCCATCCGCCTGATGTGGCACTTATACGATGCATAATCCTGTATTACCGTTTTAAACTGTTGGTTAGAAAACAATTACAAAAAATTTGGACGTAGCCTTCAGCCCTTCTTACCAGACTATTGAAAATGCTTAGTTCTCCTGATGTGAGCTTTTCTCGAAACTTGCCTTTAGTTGTATTTAATCAACTTGGGGAATTATTACAGCAGATGGCTCAAGCAGTAGGAAGTACTGCACTGGTAATCACAGAAGCTGTATTGGCAAGAGTTCGTATACCTCTGGAGTGGCAAAATCAAAGATTTACGCTGGTGATTTCTGAGCAGTTTAACGCACTTTTGGTGGGCGTTTTGGATGTGAAGAGTCAGGAGGTAGATTCACCAGAAATTGATGCGAGGTTGACGTTCAATTCAGAAGCGATCGCCTCCTTTGTCTGGCAATTGCGCGACTTGTTTGAGGGTGATTCCTACACTCATCAAAATTTGGAAAATTACGGTCAAACTCTTCAACCCAATGATGCTACGCTCCAAAGTAAATTTACGCTGTTGTTATTAGAATATCTGCTGCCGCAGCCACAGGAAAATGTAACAGAATCTTTAAGCGCCATTGTGCATGAAGTTTATCTTTGTCAGGCGGTGGAAGATGCTCTGAAAAAACAGATTTCCCAAGAGCGATTATTAAACCAAGTGACGAGTCAAATCCGTAAAACTTTGGATTTGCCAGTAATTATGGCAACAGCGATCGCTCAAGTGCGAGAGTTTCTGGAATTAGACAGACTTGTAATATATAAATTTGAGGGTGCTAAAGTCAAAAGTCAAAACCAATCTCCAGTACAAGACCTGCAAAAGTATGGGGGTTGTATTGTCTATGAAGCCCGTGCTAAAAATACAATTCCATCGGTGTTATATTACCAGGAAAAAGCTTGTTTTGTGAGAAATTCTCCATGTTGGGAGAAGTATCGGCAAGGATTTATCCTAGCTGTGGATGATGTAGAAAAAACTTATGCCTTAGAAGCATGTTTGTTGAACTTTTTAAGGGAAAGCCGAGTTAGGGCAAAGTTGGCTGCACCGATTATGTTTGAAGAAAAGCTGTGGGGGTTGCTGATTGCTCATCAATGTGACGCCCCACGGGAGTGGGCCGAAAGTGACAAAAGTTTACTCAATTCCATAGCTGAACAATTAGCGATCGCCATTCATCAAGCTGAGTTAATGCGATCTCTGACTCAAGAAAAACAAACCCTGGAACAACGCGTCATTGAGCGGACAATGGCATTGCGGGAGGCTTTACTGGCGGCTGAAGCTGCTAGCCGCCTCAGAAATGAATTTCTCGCTACTATCAGTCATGAATTGCTCACGCCTTTGACTTATGTGATCGGCATGTCTTCCACCTTGTTACGTTGGCCTTTGGGTGAATTGAGTCAACGCCAACGTGATTATCTGCAAACAATCCACGACAGTGGAGAACATTTATTAGAAATGATTAATGACATCCTCGATTTATCACAAATTGAGGCTGGTAAAGCAGTATTAAATATTACTGAATTTTCCTTGGCAGATACCGCACAAAGTTCAGTAAATTCACTAACAGAAAAAGCCACCAGCAAACAAGTTAATCTCAAACTAGATTTGCAAATCGATCCGCAGCGCGATCGCTTTACCGCTGATGCAGGGCGAATAGAACAAATTCTCTGGAATCTGTTAACTAATGGGATTAAATTTACGCCTGAAGGTGGCAGTATTACGTTGCGAATCTGGGTAGAAGATGATACTGCTATCTTTCAAATTGAAGATACAGGTATTGGCATTCCCGAAGAGCAATTACCATTACTGTTTGAAAAATTTCAGCAACTCGATACCCCCTATCGTCGTCGCTACGAAGGTACAGGACTTGGTTTAGCTTTAACGAAACAACTTGTAGAACTCCATCGGGGTCGAATTGAAGTAGAATCTACTGTGGCTATTGGCTCGATTTTTACGGTATGGATACCAGATCAACACAGAGTAGGGAGTGGGGAGTAGGGAAAATATTTCAAATTCTAATTACGAATTACGTACAGCCTGGCGGCATCCGGAGGCTCTATTATGAACTACGAATTACCAATGATGGGAGAAATGAATGACAGCAGGGTTGCAAAAAAAACGCGTGGTAGTTGTGGGTGCGGGTTGGGCTGGGTTAGGTGCAACCTACCATTTGGCAAAACAAGGATATGATGTCACACTTTTGGAAGCAGGTTCATATCCTGGCGGATTGGTAGCAGGTTGGAAAACCACAACAGGGAAATCTGTAGAAGCCGGGATTCATGGTTTTTGGTATCCTTACAGAAATATTTTTGCCCTAATTAATGAATTAGAAATTAATCCCTTCACTACCTGGACTCGTTCTGCTCAATATTCGCCTGCGGGGTTGGAAGTTGAATCACCGATTTTTCAAGAATTACCACAACTGCCTTCACCTCTAGGTACTTTTGTTTACACGCAGTTTCAGCGATTACCGTTGATTGATCGTCTCAGTGCTTTGCCTTTACTTTACTCTGTTGTTGATTTTGACAATTCTGATGAGGCTTGGCGACGTTATGATTTTGTCACAGCCCGTGAATTGTTTAAAGATTTTGGTGTTTCTGCTCGACTGTACAAAGAAGCCTTTGAACCCATGTTGTTGGTAGGCTTATTTGCCCCTGGCGAACAATGTTCAGCCGCAGCTACCTTGGGGATGCTGTACTTTTTTATTTTGGCGCACCAAGCAGATTTTGATGTGGTTTGGTGTCGGGGAACAGTGGGAGAAAAAATATTTCGTCCTTGGGTGGAACGGATGGAGCAAGGCGGGGCGAAAGTGTTAGCTCAAAGACGTGTGACTGACGTCATTATAGATAGTGAAAACCGTGCCAAGGGCGTTGTTTGTGGTGATGAAATATTTGATGCTGATGCGGTAATTTTTGCAGTTGGTGTCACGGGGATGAAAAAGATCGTCGCCAATAGCCCTAGTTTGCAAAACCGTGAAGAGTTTCGTAATTTAAATAATTTAGGAGCAATTGACGTTTTAGCGACACGGTTATGGTTTGACCGCAAAATTAATATTCCGCGTCCTTCTAATGCTTGCTTTGGCTTTGATGCTACTACAGGCTGGACATTTTTTGATTTAAATGCCCTACATGATGAATATAAAAATGAACTGGGAACTGTAATTGAAGCTGATTTTTATCATGCCAATCAGTTTCTCGGTATGAGTGACGCAGATATCATTACCAAAGTCAAGAATTATTTAACAACTTGTGTCCCAGGATTTCGTGAAGCCAAAGTCATAGATAGCAGTGTAATTCGCTTACCCAATGCTGTAACTCATTTTGCCCCTGGTAGCTATCGCCATATGTTGCCAGCTAAAACCAGTTTTGAAAATATATTTATGAGTGGTGATTGGATTGTTAATCGTCACGGTTCTTGGTCACAAGAAAAAGCTTACGTTACTGGTTTGGAAGCAGCTAACTTGGTAGTATCTTATTTAGGACAGGGCCAGCCATCTGAGATTATACCTGTAGAAGCCGACGAAGCGCACATTCAAATAGCGCGATCGCTCAACCAAACAGTACGTGAGTTGGGTAAATCTCTGTTGCCGGAGTTCTGGTTACCATAGTCACCCTTAGTTTTATTTACACTATCAATTCTTCTTTTCGGGGGAGTGTGAATAACTACACTCTCAGTAAAGAAAATGACACATTACTTTTGAAGACAAATGCAGCCAGTATGTTTAACTTGTTCGTGGCAAGCTCCTTAGTCAAAACTGTAGCTCAAGCGCTCAGTTACTGTTGATAGAAAGTTTTATGTTAATGTTAAGAATATTACTAAAAGATTTATATGCCGCAACCCTCTACTCGTGATATGGAGTTAATAGTTCATGTCTCTACTAAAAAAATTACACAACGTTTAATTATAATAATTTTATGTCTTGCCGTAACTGGCGCTATAAGTGGTTATTTTTGGGTTTCCGAGTTCCCATTTCCCAGCTCAAAATGGTTTCATGAACTCTTTAGCCTTGATGAAGAGTTAAATATCCCTGCTTGGTATTCATCATTCATGTTATTACTTGCTTCGGGATTATTAGCAGTAATTACTTCAATAAAAAAAACAGATAAACATTATATTTATTGGAAAAACCTATCTTTAATATTTCTTTTTTTCAGTCTAGATGAAGCTTTCAGCTTCCACGAAATTTTGATTATTCCCTCGCTAAGAGAAGTATTGAATTTAAACCCAATATTTTTTCACACCTGGGTTATATTTGGAATTCCTGCGGTTATATTTTTTATATTCAAATATTTTCAATTTTTCCTAGATTTACCTAAGAAGACTCAATCTTTATTCCTGCTTGCCGCAATTTTTTATGTAGGCGGAGCTTTGGGTATGGAAATGGTAGGTGGATTTTCAAGAGAATATTTTGGTCGGCTTGCCCCAATAACAACAATTATCATAGTGATTGAAGAATTGCTGGAAATGATAGGAACTGTAACTTTTATCTATGCGTTGCTAAATTACTTTAGCAGTTTGCGAGAAAGTATTAATCTAAAAATTTATGTATCCCAAAAGTAGCAAATATATCAGATTAATTTGCAAGTAGAGCGAGGTGAAAAAACCAAACTATGTAAAGATAGGTAAATACGTAGAATGTGTAGACCAAGGTAACAGAGATATGGACAGCCGTTTAAGGGTGTTTCTGACTAGAGAACAAGAGAAAACTCTTTTTAACCTGAGAACATCTCCAAGGTTTAATACAACCTTTTGATAATACCTAGCCGCCATTTCTTCTGCTTTTTCATAAACACCCAATGGGTTTTTTAACATATCACCTGCTTCAACTTCTATTTTCGCCGTTTTGAGGATGCGATGTGGCAATACTGCAGCGATCGCGTCTGTTGCCTTAGCCGTCTATTCCGTTCGGCAGGTGCCTACGCTAGAGCGCACGTACTGTCCTGGTCTCAGGTAATGGACAACTTGCATCTGTTGGGGTTGGCCACTGAGCGGCCGCAGACTGATGTAGAGTCCGTTGACCGAGGCGGTAGCGCTGTAGAGACGCTGAGCGCTGTTGGCTTGAGCGCGAAACGAATCTGGAAAGGGCAAACGAGAGTAGTCTGCATCAGGAGCAATTTGCGCGTAGTCGCTCAGGGCGCTGGGGTTGAGCCAGGTTTGAACCCGACCGGCAGCATCGCGTCGCTGTACGGTTAAGCTGAGGTTGGTTCCAATTGGATTTTGAAGCGCTGAGCCGTTGGTAGCTGCTGGCACGGTGCCACTCACCTGATAGGTCAGGCTACCATCTTGACCCAATGCAGCGGTTGCCTGACAGGTGAGCGGATTCATTGCTGTTGCTACCGTCGCCATCGCTACAGTGTCCATCAGCTCGGGAATACGTCCGTAAAAACGGCTATGGCGCAGGGCCATCGCATCCGCTGTGCAGACACCGCAATGGACGCCGGGCGGAGGTACGGCTACAGCCTGCACCACTTCATCTGAAACCCCTGCCCAGGGTAGGTGCCCCTTGGGGGCTTCCAGCGAATAGGTCAGCTCCGACTCATTGCGCCAGTCGCTGCTGATAAAATCGGTTTCCTCACGGGGAGCAGGGATTTTCCAGCCGATGCGATCACGAAAAGCATTCACTGCCGCCTCCTGATCATTCGCATGAGCCGCCTGAACTGCCTGCCACAGCCGCAACTGCACACTCAGGCCAAAGCGCCCGTTACTCGCCGTTAGCCATGCTTGGTCAATAGCGCGAATCATCTCTGGTGCGATCGCCGGAGCCCCCGGCGCAGATTGAGTAACGACCGAATCAGGCGCGAGCAGCCGCCGCGTCTCACGATCCGCTGCCGCCCAGCTTTGAGCCCGGAGCAGTTGTTGTAGCTCTGCCGTGGTTTCATCTACCGGCGCATCCACAGAAATCAACAGATTTAGCAGCAGCGATCGCTGTCCATAAAAATCACATAGTTGATTAAGATCACCCCCTTGCTCAATGGCATCGAGCAGCGCCGTGACATCTAAATAGGGAGAAGCTTGAGCTTCGATAACTTGACAGAAGGGAGTGCGATTATCATCAGTTGTAGACTGAGACTGGGCCAGCAGCGGCAAAGGAGAAGCCATACTCGTCGCCACGAGTAGGCTGGCGGCGTAAGCTTGAAGCGAAAAAGGGAAACGAAAATGCAATGGGAAGAAGACATCCATGGAAACCTGACCGATGACGTTTGGTTAGACGATAAGCGTGAAGTGAACCAGCACCTAGCATAGAAACAATAGGAACTGATTCAGAAATTGTGGACATGACTGCCATGCGAAGGATACTACCAACGGGGCCTCTGAGAACTCTAGTTGATAGAGCCACTTTTTTAGGGTGGCCGTTTACTTGGCTAACCCGCTTGACAGCTACCCGCCCCCGATCGCACGTGCTGTCCTAGGCTCAGATAATGCACCACCTGCACCTGCTGGGGCGCTCCGCTGGTAGGTCGCAGACTGACATAGAGACCGTTGACCGAAGCCGTAGCGCTCTTTCTCATTGCCCTATTCCGTGCTAAAACAGTCAATCTCAGCGAGCTGGCTAACTGCTTAATCGCAACCTGTTAACGAACCTGCAACGGGCTTGACAGTACCTAACCCAGACGGAGAATCAGGAGAGGTATCGCGCACAACTATGAACTGTTCATAGGCTATGTCCGGCCCACCAGGAAAACCGTAAGTTACATTAACCCTCAGTCCTAACGTTTGAGCGCTACCGCCGAGTTCAGTAGCAACCCGATTTGTTCGCTCTGACGAGGAGGCACTGCAGGCGTCAAAATCTTGTAGTGTCATCGGCATTTCGGGTGTCGATGCATGACTCTCTGAAGGTAACGAATTTTCTCCCATACTCCATTCGATACTTTGTCTAATCCAATTATTCAATCCTTCAGACAGCAAGTTATACATGCAAGCGCCAGTGCATCCCCGTCGGCCTATTACAACAATAGTTTCTAGTTCTTGTTGTGCAAATGCATGAGGCACAGCAACAATGTTCG
This sequence comes from Anabaena sp. CCY 9613, assembly GCF_963920895.1. Lineage (NCBI taxonomy): Bacteria > Bacillati > Cyanobacteriota > Cyanophyceae > Nostocales > Nostocaceae > Anabaena > Anabaena sp. CCY 9613. Next base: position 487 of record NZ_CAWUDE010000008.1, on the reverse strand, counting down.
TCAATGAAAATACGGTCAATGCGGACAGGAGTAACTTGTTCATTTGAATTATTCAATGAGAATAAACAAAAGTTACTACACAGATTTTTTTTACTATTCCCAAAAATGTTTTAGTTATTTAGGTCTTAGTAAACCTCAAAAATCGGCAAATCAGTCATTTTTTAGTGCGAGAACAACTAGACCATCCCATAGAGATTGCAGGTGTGCTGGCGACTCGGTACGATCGCAGGAACAATCTCAGTAAAGAAGTATTTGATGCACTCACGAATCATTAATACCCAGAAAGAGGAATTTAGCTATGCTTACATCAATGCCGTCGCTTCGGCTGCGGGTTATTCATTCCAAGAGCAGCAGTCTAAAAAATAGCGAACTGACAAGTCAGCGCTTCGCTATCGCAAAAGGAGACAAACTAGGCAATGTTACTATCTGAATTTGACACTCCCCTACCTGAGCAAGTTTCGCTATGCTCACTTACTCCCAAAGGTAG
>NZ_CAWUDE010000007.1:0-246760 GCF_963920895.1 Anabaena sp. CCY 9613 | reverse complement strand
CACTTCTTTGTCAACTACTTTTTTCTCAATTTGCCATTTCTTTTTTAAAAGTCCTCTGAAACTCCCCACAGTGCTAGGTTGTAGGAAACAATGGTTTATGCACTTTGCTGATTAAGAGAGGGTAGAGCGTGAATTTTCAGTCTGTTATTACTTCATTGCATCAGTTTTGGGGTCAACGAGGTTGTTTAATTGCCCAACCATACGATATCGAGAAGGGTGCGGGTACTAAAAATCCCCATACATTTTTAAGGGCATTGGGGCCGGAACCGTGGTCTGTTGCTTATGTTGAACCATGTCGTCGTCCTACTGATGGGCGCTACGGCGAAAATCCTAATCGGTTTCAACACTATTATCAGTACCAAGTTCTGATTAAGCCGTCACCCGATAATATTCAAGAGATCTATCTTGATTCTTTAAGGGCTTTGGGTATTCGTCCTGAAGATCATGATGTCCGGTTTGTGGAAGATAACTGGGAAGATGCAACGGTGGGAGCTTGGGGTACTGGTTGGGAAGTTTGGTTAGATGGGATGGAAATTACTCAGTTTACCTACTTCCAACAGTGTGGGGGCATTGATTGCCGTCCCGTGTCGATTGAAATTACGTATGGGTTGGAACGACTGGTAATGTATCTCCAGCAAGTGGAAGCAATTACAAAAATTCAGTGGACGGACAACATTACTTATGGTGATGTCTTCTTGCAAAGTGAGATTGAGCAGTGTACTTACAACTTTGAAGCGTCAAATCCTGAGTTGCTGCTGACATTGTTTAACTTATATGAGCAAGAAGCTACCCAGTTGACAGAGCGAGGATTGGTTATACCCACCTTAGATTATGTAATGAAGTGTTCACACACCTTCAATTTGTTGGATGCCAGAGGTGTGATTTCGGTGACGGAGAGAACTCGTTACATTGCTAGGATTCGTCATTTGGCACGGAAGGTAGCTCATTTATATGTTGAGCAAAGGGAAAAATTGGGTTTTCCATTACTGGAGGGAGTTGCTATTTAAGTGGTTTTGGCAATGTACAACACTAAGACAGAATCTCTTGTCAGGGCATAAGGTGGGCACAGTATGACTCATGGGTGTCAACTTAACGTAAAATCTCAGCTAGAAAAAGTTTTATTGTTCCTAGATTCTGACTGGGAATGCTTCTTGGTAGGTTCTGACTTTCTTGATTAGCGGCAGATCTGCTCATAGTGCATTTCCAGGTTTTACCTAGAAACGAGAGTTTTTAGGGGTTTTATTGAAGTTGACACTAATGACTGCCCTAGCAGCTACATGAATGGGTACAGTCCCAATGCCAAAAATCATAAAAATTGAGCCACATCTGAACTGGGAAGAGTTGGATACAGGTTATGGCAAAGCCAAAGAACCAGTAAAGCGGACACATTACAAAATAATCCAGAATTTTGAAAGTCTTGACGAGGTTCCTGTATCGCATCACGACTCTGAATAAAATGTTAAAATTTTTCTCTGCTTGCAAAATTAACTGACGAGAAAAGTTATCACATGTCAATTCCCGAAATTACGCAACAGCTTTTAGAAGCCAAACAAGAGAAAGGATTGAGTTTTGCTAATTTAGAAAAAATTATCGGACGTGATGAAGTATGGATTGCTGCTGTATTTTACCGTCAAGCTAGCGCCTCTGAGGAAGAGGCAAAATTATTGGTAGAAGCATTGGACTTAGCTCCTATCTATATTCAAGAATTGACTGCATACCCAGTTAAAGGATTAGGGCCAATTGTCCCGACTGATCCCTTGATTTATCGTTTCTACGAGATTATGCAAGTCTATGGCTACCCTATTAAAGAGGTAATTCAGGAAAAGTTTAGTGACGGGATTATGAGCGCCATTGACTTTACCTTGGATGTCGAAAAAGAAGTAGACCCCAAAGGCGATCGCGTTAAAATCATTATGTCTGGCAAATTTCTCCCATACAAAAAGTGGTAGAGTTTCAGCTATGCAGAGGGTGGGCTTTTACCCATCCTTTATTAGCTGGTAAATTATATATAATTTACTTTAATAAATATAAATTTATCCAATTTCTAACTAGCTATAACTCTTGCCAGAAGAAACCAAAAACTCACCAAAAGAGATAATCTTAACCCCTTATTACACCCAAAAGTTTGGACAAGCATATTTGGGCGATAGTCTAGAAATTCTTAAATCAATTGATCAAAATAGCATTAATCTTATCCTGACATCGCCGCCATTTGCTCTCACACGTAAAAAAGCATATGGTAATGAAAGTGCTGAAAAATATACTGAGTGGTTTCTACCTTTTGCATACGAGTTCAAAAGAGTATTAGTAGATAATGGCTCATTTATTTTAGATCTAGGCGGTGCTTACTTACCTGGTAACCCCGTACGGAGTATATACCAATATGAACTTTTAGTCAGATTATGTAAAGAAGTCGGGTTTTTTCTCGCACAGGAATTCTATCATTATAACCCTGCGCGATTACCTACTCCAGCTCAGTGGGTGACCATCAAACGAATTCGTGTGAAAGATTCAGTAAATGTCGTTTGGTGGCTATCAAAAACCCCACAACCTAAAGCAGACAATAGAAAAGTATTGAAGCCTTATAGCCAAAGTATGCAGAAACTACTGAAGAATGGCTATAAAGCCCAACTTCGTCCGAGTGGACATGATATTTCTCAGAAATTTCAAAAAGATAACCAAGGTGCAATTCCACCGAATTTGCTAGAAATCCCTAATACTGAATCTAATAGTGTGTATCTACGGAGCTGTAAAGCAGCAGGAATTAAACCCCACCCAGCGAGGTTTCCTCAAGGTTTCGCTGAATTTTTCATCAAATTTTTAACTGATGAAGGTGATATAGTGTTAGACCCATTTTCAGGTTCCAATACAACCGGGTTTGTGGCTGAAAATTTACAGCGCCGATGGATATCTTTGGAAATTAATGAGGATTATGTTGTAGGAAGTCGTTATCGATTTAGTCGATAGGCAGATGAATTTAAGGGTGAGGAGTGGAAAGCTAAAGTTAATAACTCATAAATACTCACTCAAATCTCTCCATTCACTTGCATTTGATGAACTTGGTCGGCTAACTCTTGACGGCTTTGATCATCTAGCTTGTCAATAGCTAACATCCCCATAAGAATAACTTCTTTGAGGGTTAAACGTGTTGAATGTGCCTGTTTTTGCACAATCTCCTTAATGATTGGACTAACACCAATTGCTGTACTCGCTCTAGCCACAGAATAACCGGGAAACATTAATACTTCGCCTAAATCTTAGCACTTCTTACAAAGTTGTTATATACAACTAGAGCAAAGTTCAAATGTGCTATAAACTACATACATATGTTTAAGCGCATCTGGAAATCTGAGATATGGAAAGTGTAATCTTATTTATCCTAGTAGGTTTTATACTCTAAACCAAAAGTTATAAATGAATAAATCTAAACTTTGTCGCTAAAAAAATACTTTTAACCAAAGAATTTTAATAAATAAAACTAGCTGAAGTATTGAAAGATATGTCTTAAAGAGATTGTAAATTGTCAAACATAATCTTGTTAAGCTGGTTTACACAACTATACAATACAGTGTAAATAAAAATAATAACTAAATCTCAGTAAAATTTTCCTGAACACAGCTAATTGATACTGTCATAGGGAAAAGCAGTAAAAATGAGGAGAGACAAAGTGATAAGGGATTCATATCTGTTGGCAATAGGCTTGTTAACAGGATTGGTAATACCAGCATCTGCGCCTCCTCATCTGTCGATCATCCTGCCAGAAAGTTCTCAATTTATGTGGAATTTCATACAGGGGTTACAGGTAACAGTGGATGAAAAAAACATTGCTAGCTTTGACAGGTCATTATCAGAGTTCAGCAATTCAGTATTAACATCTAGTCAGGTTTCCCAGTCAAAAACAGGTGATAAAAACATTGCCAACCTTGATATCTCCTTACCGCAATTGAATAAGCAAGGATTACCAGAATCACCAGATTCATTCCTGAATCCTCATCCTCATCCATCTAACCACCCACTGATATCAGGCAAGCAACTTTATTACCAAAGGTTGGCAGCTTTAAAAACAGGTCAGATTTATACACGTGTGGATAATGAGACTTCGCAATTACTGTGGAATTCAGCGAAGAAGCATCAACTAACTTATGAAGATTGGAAAAAGTTATTAATTTTAGAAGCTAAAGCCATCAGCCAAGGTCAAGGCGCAAATTATTTAGGTATTTTAGTTGGTGATTCCTTGAGCATGTGGTTTCCTAAAGAAAAATTGCCTACTGGTAAATTGTGGCTGAATCAAGGCATATCTGGAGATACTTCTGGAGGAATTTCCAAAAGATTGCAGGCATTTGCCGCAACACGACCGAATGTGATTTATATCATGGCTGGAATTAACGATTTACGAAGAGGCAATAGTGATGAAGAAATTTTGCGTAATCATCGGCAGATTATCCGTAGCTTGCAACAGGCTCACCCAAATACTCAGATAATTGTGCAATCAATTTTGCCAACGCGCCTGTCATCAATTTCTAATAGCCGTATTCGTCAAATTAATACACAACTGGCCTTGATTGCTCAACAAGAAAAAGCTAATTATCTAAATATTTATGATTGGTTTACAGATTTTCAAGGCAATTTGCGCCAAGAGTTAACTACAGATGGTTTGCATCTATCTCAAGATGGATATGATGTTTGGCGTGAGGCACTGCAAGAAACAGAATTCAAGCTCACGCAGCAAAATAATTGAGCGATCGCTATTCTAAAACCTATTTTAAAACCTATGGAAATCACCGACAATGACGCTATTGCCATCCGTTCCATAATTGAAAACCAAATTCAAGCTTTTCAACAGGATGACGCTCAAGCTGCTTTTGCTTTTGCCAGTCCCGAAATTCAAGAGCAATATACCGCGGACAACTTTATCCAAATGGTAAGAAATAGCTACCCGGCTGTTTATCGTCCCCGTTCTGTATTTTTTGAGAAAATCACAACCATCAAAGGCAATATTACTCAGACAGTACTGTTACTGAGTCCTCATGGTGTTCCCCTGAGGGGTTTATATTTTATGGCAAAACAGCCGGATAATACCTGGAGGATCAACGGTTGTGTTTTGGTGTCTGTGGAAGCAGAAATTATTTAGAACTGGGGAAATAAACAATGACTAATTAGTCATGACAACAGGCTGATTTAAAACTTGATTTAATTTGCCGCTACGATAACCTTCTAAATCGAGGGTGACGTAAAGAAATCCCAACTCTTGAAATTTAGAAACTACTGCTTGTATATCTGTAGTTAAGACAAAATCTTTGATTTGTGTTGGCAGTAATTCGATCCGCGCTGTATCGCCTTGCGAACGTACGCGCAAATTCTGCCATCCTAATTTTCGGAGATAAATTTCTGCTCTACCGACCCTTTGCAATTTGGCAACAGTAATTTCCTCACCATAAGGAAACCGAGAACTGAGACAAGGTTGAGCGGGTTTATCCCACCAAGGTAAACTAAGTTCTTGCGAAAGTTGCCGGACTTCAGCTTTAGTTACGCCAACTTCAGCTAAAGGCGATCGCGCGCCTCTTTCTTTAGCTGCTTGAATCCCTGGGCGATAATCGTGCAAATCGTCGGCATTCACCCCATCTACTACATAGGGATAACCTAACTGCAACGCTAAAGGTTTAAGAGTGTCATGTAATTCACTTTTGCAAAAATAGCACCGATTGACAGGGTTAGAAGTGTAATTGGGATTGTCCATTTCGTGAGTGTGGACAATTTTATGGGGAATCCCCATAGTTGCGGCTTGAATTTTCGCATCTTCCAACTCTTCTGGTAACAGCGAAGGCGAAACAGCTGTCACAGCCAAAGCGCGATCGCCCAACACATCATAAGCAATCTTGGCAACCAAAGTACTATCAATACCCCCAGAGTAGGCAATCAAAGCCTGCTCCATATCTTTAAATAAGACTTTTAATTGCTCAAATTTTTCTGTCAACATCACTTCCCAATCCTGGCAAAAGCCTACAGCACCCAATCAATTCTATTGTAATCACTCATCCACTGAGATTTTGGGGTTGCTATACTTGGACACCAGATTAGCTAATAGAGGTAAATCCAGCGGTTTAGAAAGATAATCATTAGCCCCAGCGGCCAAACAAGTTTCGCGATCGCCTTTCATGGCCATTGCTGTTTGAACAATAACTGGAATCATCTGATACTCTGGTTTGGCTCGTAGCTGCTTAAGCAAATTTAAACCATTAGCATCAGAAAGTTGGATATCCATTAAAATTACCACCGGGTTGATCTGTGTGAGAACTGCCCACATTTCAGCAGCATTCTTGACCCAAGTCACCTGATATCCCCGTTTACCTAGATAAATTCGCATCAATTCGGCATTAGGAAAATCATTTTCCACCAACAAAATCTCTAAAGAGGAACTGGGATTAATGATTGTCGATTCTACCTTTTCATCTGCCTCATCTGCCTCATTTTCCCCCACTTCCTCAAGAGGTTTTAGGGGCAGGATAATCGTAAACCGCGAGCCTTGATCAACGGATGATTCCACTGTCACTCGACCACCATGAAGTTCAGCCAACTTACGAGTCACTGTTAATCCCAAACCTGTACCTTCATTACGACTAGTGACAGCGTTGGCAATTTGGAAATAAGGTTGAAATAGTAGAGCTTGATTTTCTGGAGAGATCCCAATTCCTGTATCCCAAACTGTAAAATGCACAAATTCATCTTTGGGTAAAACTTTTAAGCCAACAGTACCTGTGCTAGTAAACTTCAGGGCATTAAACAGCAAATTCAACAGCATTTGTTTCAATCTTAAGGGATCAGCAACCAGGCTGTTGACATCGGCGTCTATTTCTAGGCACAATTTCAAATTCTTATTAGCGGCTTTCTCCTTCAGCAATGCGAAAACATTGCGGCACATCTCTGGCACATTCACATTTTCCCATTCAACTTCCAGCTGGTTAGCTTCAATTTTGGAAAGGTCTAAAATATCATTGATGAGGGTGAGTAAGTGCTTCCCACTAGACTGAATAATATTTAAATACTCTTGATGGCGTTCCCTGGTTGGATCGTAGCCTTGAGCTAGAAGCAGGTGAGTGAAACCAATAATCGAACTTAGGGGCGTACGGATTTCGTGACTGGTATTAGCTAGAAACTGGTTTTTAAGTTGATTAGTGCGCTTGAGTTGCTCATTAGAACTACCAAGCTGTTGAGAGTTTTGCTGCAAAGAGGCTATTTTTTTCAGTTGTGTGAGTGCAGCCATACACTGCTGAATAGCTTGTGTGAGCAATTGCGATCGCAGTTGAGTTTGGGATGCTGTAAGTGATTTACCATCAGTCCTGGGGGTGGCTTTAGCGATAATTAGCCAGCCCATAATATTGCCAGCATCATCACTTAAGCGCCAGACATATTGTGGTTGTTGGCTTTCAAGTTGATGTAAATCTTCGAGTGCGATGGCTTCGTGCAATTTTAATTGCAGTCTTTTTTGGGAATGTTGTAAAAGTGGCTGCTGTGCAACTCGATACGGTGACCCAGAAACATAACAAACTTCAGCAATTTTTGCCTGGGGTTGAAATAAAGCGATCGCTACCGTAATACTATTCAAAGCAATGTCGAGATGGTTCACCACAGTTTGGAAAATTTCCGCCTCTGTGGTTCTGGCTTGTGAGACAACGCTACAAACACAAAGCAAGCGATCGTTAAGGAGATTTTGCAACTGGTTCAAGCTACGTTCCAGCCACAACTCCGCACGAAGTTGCTGAATTGTTTTCAAAAGTGTGGGCGTGACATCTAACGATGAGTTCTGTTCTGGTAAGCTTGAATACTGCTGCATGGTCAACTAGACCGCTGAACAAGTTTGACTTGGCACAAAAATACGAACAAGATTCTATGTATATTAACTCACAATTTTCGTTTGTTTATAACTTATAACTTGTAGTGTCGATTGTCACTGGTAAAACCAACATTTTTGTATGCAATTAATTTCCTAAAATTTTTGGGGATTAACTATTTTAGTAAAAACTGATGGATACACAAATTGCTCAACTCATCGTCAACGGCATTGCAGTAGGAAGTATTATTGCTCTAGCAGCAGTAGGACTCACACTTACCTACGGGATTTTACGGTTATCTAATTTTGCTCACGGTGATTTTCTGACTTTGGGAGCTTATCTCACTTTATTAGTAAATACAGCCGGAATCAATATTTGGTTGTCCATGATTCTGGCAACAGTCGGGACTGTAGGGGCAATGCTGTTATCAGAAAAATTATTGTGGTCAAGGATGCGTTCTATTCGTGCCACTTCCACCACACTGATTATTATCTCTATTGGACTGGCTCTATTTTTACGCAATGGGATTATTTTTCTTTGGGGTGGACAGAACCGAAACTACAATGTGCCTGTAACTGCGGCGTTGGATATCTTCGGTTTAAAGATACCGCAAAATCAACTTTTGGTATTGGGGTTAGCTGTGCTGGCCATTTTAGCGTTGCACTATCTGTTGCAAAATACCAAAATTGGTAAAGCAATGCGGGCTGTGGCAGACGATTTAGATTTAGCGAGAGTATCTGGCATCAACGTAGAGCAAGTAATCCTCTGGACTTGGCTGATTGCGGGTACATTTACCTCATTGGGTGGCAGTATGTACGGGTTAATTACGGCGGTACGCCCCAACATGGGATGGTTTCTAATTTTACCTTTGTTCGCTTCAGTAATATTAGGTGGTATCGGTAATCCCTACGGAGCGATCGCCGCAGCCTTAATCATTGGTGTAGCCCAAGAACTCAGCACCCTCTGGCTGGGTTCTCAGTATAAACAAGGTATAGCTTTGTTGATCATGATTTTGGTGCTGCTCATTCGCCCCAAAGGTTTATTCAAAGGAACGATTTAAGCAGCACCATTCCACTTCTAATTATTCAATGATGTGGAAGTAGAAGGCTGCAACCAAAAAGTTAACAGCTAATAACAGCAACGCCCAACCCACACGGAAAGTGTATGGGGGTTTAGCTCCACTGTTCGCAACTGGGGAACTTTGAACTTTAGCCATAAATGGTTCTCCTCATGTCATAACTTTTTAAGAAATACCAAACAGATGTACCCAATGCCCAAATTCTTTAAAAATATTTTTGTGTTTGGGTATTAGGGATTGGGAATTGGTCAATATCTTTCTCATTGCCCTCATTTCCCCACTCATTCTTCACCCGCATGGTAAGAACTACGCACCAGCGGCCCAGAACGGACATGGTTAAATCCCATTTGCCGTGCTATGTTGCCTAGTTCATCAAATTCTGCTGGTGTCCAGTATTTTTGTACTGGTAAATGTTCTAAAGAAGGACGCATGTACTGGCCAATTGTCAAGCGATCGCACCCCACAGATCTTAAGTCTGTCATAGTTTCCATGACTTCCTCTCTCGTTTCGCCATGTCCCAGCATTAAGCCTGATTTAGTGGGGATAGTCTGGTCGATTTCTTTTACTATAGCCAACACTCGCAACGAGCGATCGTACTTGGCTCCCCGACGCACAGGGCCAGTTAGCCGCCTAACTGTTTCCACGTTGTGATTAAAACAAGCTGGTTTAGCTGTCACAATGGCGGATATTCTTTGTCGTTGCCCTGATTCTCCAGAACCAATACCACCCCAAAAATCTGGTGTCAGTACTTCAATATGCGTATCTGGGTTTAACTGACGAATTGTATTTATTGTCTTGACAAACTGCCCTGCGCCCTGGTCTGGCAAATCATCACGGGCAACAGAAGTCAACACTACATAACGCAATCCCAAAAGCTGTACGGCTTCTGCTACTTTTTGCGGCTCCTCTGGGTCAATAGGCATTGGTGCATGACCTTTATCTACTTGACAAAAAGCGCAAGAGCGTGTGCAAACAGGGCCTAATAATAAAAAAGTTGCAGTTTTTTGGGCATAGCATTCCCCGCGATTAGGGCAACGTCCTTCTTCACAAATCGTGTGAATTTGGCGTTGCTTAATAATCCGTTGTACGGTAGAAAGCTCACTAGCTTTAGCAATGGGGCGACGTAACCAGCTAGGCATTGCCGTTATTTCTGACTTGAGTTGGGCTGGTTGTAACGAAGTCATAGACATCCAAGCAAGATTCAAAAGTATTTTGGGGCAAATTTCCTCTGCACTGAAGCAAGGTTTAAGCCTTAAATATCACCATGACATAGATTTTCCCGAATATAAGCACTAGTTTTTTAAAATACCTCCAACAATGACATTTATACCGAAATATACTATCCCCCAATCAATAAAGAATTTGGATATAGTGGGAGGATTCTCACGGTCAATCGGCAATGCCGTTATTTACACTTAAAATTTCTGCTAGAGCAATAAGTCGTGGCAAGTAACAAAATTTTAGTTATCGATGACACTACAGTTGTCAGGGTAAAAGTACGAGAAATGTTGCCTCCAGGCAATTTTGAGGTATTAGAAGCCAAAGACGGTTTAGAAGGACTGAATTTTATCCGTCAGGAAAAACTCAGCTTGATTATGTTGGACTTTTTACTGCCTAAAATGAGCGGATGGGAAGTTTTTCAGCAAGTGCAAGCACAGCCTGAATTGAGAAAAATCCCTTTGGTTATCATGTCTGGTCGTAAGGAGGAGGTAACGGAAAAACTTACCGAACCTTTTGAATACTTTGAATTTTTAGGAAAGCCTTTTGATCAGAAGCAATTAATCAATGCTATTAAGTTAGCAATGTCTAAGGCTAAAAAGCCTCGCCCAGAAGCAGTTCCAATATCACTCGTTGCTGCCAAAAATGGTACAGCAACGGCCGTTGCTACTAAAAATGGCACGGTAGTTACATCTGGTGTCACAACTACTGCAACAACTATTTCTGATATTGAGTCAGATGCTTCAGCCGAAATCAATGCATTAAATGAAAAAATGATCAAAATGCAGGCGGAAATCGACGGCTTGAAAAAACAGTTAGCACAGGTAGTGACCTTTATCAAACAAAAGATCAAGTAGTATTTGTACTTGCTATAGTAATCCAGTTTGATTGCTAAATTTAACTAATCTTCCCATAAGTGGAAAAATGTAAAGATGCGATCGCGCTGTGGCACGATCAATTTTTTAAGACAATACAGTGGAATTATCTATCCCATAGCCCTGCCAAAATATACTCTATTTAAGGGTAAAGGCAGGCTTTTTACTGTTTCAATCAATTAATAATGGCTGTAAATTGAAATACCCCGTTGTTCCATCAGGGGACTAAGCTTGTCTAAATCACAATTAATTCACATTAGATATAATCTGCGTTCACATACGTAGTAGTCTGCTTTGATTTTTCATAGCTTGTATAAGCAAGCAAAAAAAAATTAGTTAATAGGCTAACGATAATTAGTTTTCTGTACTGGGAATAATGAAATATAGAAAGCAATATGTGAGCATAGGCAAGAATGTCAGTAGTATTAGATCCGCTATATCCCATACTTGGTTATCGCATTACTGAGCAAATTTATTCAGGTAGTAAAACTTTAGTTTATCGGGGCATTAGAGAACAGGATCAACAACCCGTCATCCTCAAACTGATGCGGAATGAATATCCTACGTTTGCCGAAATTGCTCAGTTCCGTAATCAATACACTATTACCCAAAACATAGAACTATCTGGGATTGTCAAACCCCATAGCATAGAAACTTACCGCAACGGTTATGTCCTAGTTATGGAAGATTTTGGCTGTATCTCTCTCAAAGATTGGCAACGACAGCAGTTAGCAAACGGGAAGAAGTCTGTTTCTTTAAGCGAATTTTTCCACATCGCCATTGAAGTTGCTTCCAGCCTAGAAGAACTACATCGCCATCGCATCATTCACAAAGACATTAAACCCGGAAATATTCTTATTCACCCCACAACTAATGAAGTTAAAATCATCGACTTTAGTCTAGCTACCTTGTTACCAAAAGAAATTCAAGTCATTACAAATCCCAATGTTTTAGAAGGTACTCTAGCTTATATTTCTCCTGAACAAACGGGACGGATGAATCGAGGTATAGACTATCGCACTGACTTTTATTCTTTAGGTGTGACCTTTTTTGAACTCCTAACTGGGCAATTACCCTTCAGTAACAATGAACCAATGGAGTTAGTTTACTCTCATATTGCTAAAGAAGCACCTAAAGTCAGTCAAATTAATTCTCATATTCCTTTAATTTTATCTGAAATAATTAGCAAGTTGATGGCGAAAAATGCCGAAGACCGCTATCAAAGTGCTCATGGACTCAAGCATGATTTAGAGATATGCCAAAATCAGTGGCTAGAGAAAGGACAAATTACACCCTTTGAATTAGCAGGTCGAGACATATCTAACCGTTTTGTGATTCCTGAAAAACTATATGGTCGTCAACGTGAAGTTGAAAACCTACTTGCTACTTTTGACCGTGTGGCAAACGGTAACAATGAAATGATATTAGTCACGGGTTTCTCTGGAATTGGCAAAACTGCTGTAGTAAATGAAGTGCATAAACCAATTGCACGACAGCGTAGTTACTTCATTAAAGGTAAATTTGATCAGTTTCAACGTGATATTCCTTTATCAGCATTGATACAAGCATTTAGAGACTTGATTGGACAAATATTATCAGAAAATGATGCTCAAATTAATCAATGGCAGGAAAAAATATTATCTGTCTTGGGTACACAAGCTCAAGTAATTATTGATGTAATTCCCGAACTTGAAAAGATTATTGGCAAACAACCACCAGTAGTGAAAATTTCTGGTAGTGCTGTCTATAATCGGTTTAGTTTATTATTTCAAAAATTTATTCAAGTTTTTACAACTAAAGAACAACCTTTGGTAATTTTTCTCGATGATTTGCAATGGGCAGATACGGCTTCTTTGAAATTTATTCAATTATTAATGAGTGAAGCTACCTCTTCTACTCTGACTGGAGAAATCCAGAAAATATCCGAAAAGCAAGGTAACTTATTACTGATAGGGGCATACCGAGATAATGAAGTATCGGCTGCACATCCATTGACTTTGACTTTGCAAGAAATTGCCGACAAAAAAGCAACTATTAATACTATTAATCTGGCACCATTAAACCAATCAGATTTAAACAATTTGATTGCCGATACACTTCATTGTCGAGACTTAGTTGCTGTTCCTTTGACACAAATGGTATTTGCCAAAACCAAAGGTAATCCATTCTTCATCACTCAATTTCTCAAGTCTTTACATGATGATGGATTAATTACACTAAACTTTGATATTGGTCATTGGCAATATGATCTTGCAAAAATCAAAGCATTGTCACTCACAGATGATGTAGTAGAATTTATGGCAATTCAAATTGAAAAATTGCCAAAAAATACTAACAAATTATTAAAGTTTGCTGCTTGTGTCGGGAGTGAATTTGATTTAAAAACTCTGGCTATTATCCATGAAAAAACTGTTGTGGATACAGCAGCAGATCTTTGGCCTGCTTTACTAGATGGATTAATTTTACCTCAAAATGAAAATTCATTAGCAGAAACAAGTAATAAACAACAAGCAATTTGCCATCAAGGAGAATTGCACACAACATCCTCTAATACTAACCATCAACTAACAAAGTATAAATTTGTACATGATCGTGTACAACAAGCAGCATATTCTTTGATTCCTCTAGACCAAAAAAAACCAATTCACTTAAAAATTGGGCTACTTTTGTTGAAAAATACTTCCATTGAAGAACAGGAAGATAAGATTTTTGAATTAGTTAATCAGTTTAACATTGCAGTGGAATTCATCACTAATCCAGCGCAACGAGATGAATTAGCTGCAATGAACTTAACGGCTGGATGTAAAGCTGTAGCATCAACAGCTTACTCAATGGCTATGAAGTATTTAACTACTGGAATTGAACTGCTGGCAGGTAATTGTTGGGATCATCAATATGAATTAACCTTAGCTTTGTATGAAACTGCGGCAGAAGCAGCATATTTGAATGGAGACTTTGAGCAAACAGAAGAACTTGTCCAAGTTGTGTTGGCAAAGGCTAATACACTGCTAGAAAAAGTAAAAGTATATGAAGTTAAAATTCAGGCATATGGGGCGCAAGGGAAAGCACAAGAAGCAGTTAAAGCAGCACTGGTATTTTTGAAGTCATTGGGAGTAGAATTCCCAGAATATCCTATTCAGACTGATATTCAGCAAGAAATGGAGATAGTCACTGCAACTTTGGCTAACCGTAGCATTGAGGAATTAATTGATTTGCCAGAAATGATGGTAATAGAAGCAAAAGCAATAATGCGTATTTTATCTGGTGCAATTGCTTTTGCTTATCAAGCTATGCCTGAATTGATGCCTCTGATTTGCTTAAAACAAATTAACTTATCACTTAAATATGGAAATTCTCCCTTATCAGCTTTTGCCTATGTTACTTATGGTTTAATGCTTTGTGGGTCACCAGGAGGAATTGAACTTGGTTATCAGTTTGGCAAATTAGGTACTAGTTTATTATCAAAGTTCAATATTAAAGAAATTAAAGCGAAAGTTAACCAGACATTTAATGCCCATGTTAGACATTGGCAAGAACCTATTAGAGAAACTCTCCAACCTCTTTTAGAAGCTTATACTGCTGGGCTAGAAACAGGCGATTTAGAATTCGCGGCGTACTCTTTATATTCTTACTCCTACATTGCATATTTTAGCGGCAAGGAATTGACAACTCTCGAAAAGGAAATGGCAAACTACAGTTATACCGCTAACCAACTCAAACAAGATGCAGTCTTTTTATGGATTGAAATTTATCGACAGACAGTATTGAATTTGATGGGTGCTGTGCTAAATCCTTGTCAGTTAATTGGGGAAGCTTATGATGAAGTAAAAATATTGCCAGAGCAAATCAAGGTTAATGATGGAATTGCACTTTTGTATGTTTATGTATGCAAACTAAATTTATGTTATCTATTTGGCAATTATACTGAAGCCGTTAAAAATTCTGTCCTAGCAGAGCAATATTTAATGAGTGGAATAGGACAGTTTGTTGTTCCACAATTTTATTTTTATGATTCTCTAGCATTGTTGGCAACATATCATAATGCTACTCCGGTAAATCAAGCACAAATATTAAGTAAAGTGCTAAATAATCAAAAGAAAATGCGTATATGGGCAGAATATATTCCCAGTAATCATTTGCATAAAGTTTATTTAGTCGAAGCTGAAATATTTAGAATATCCAAAAATTATCTTGAGGCAATAGAATATTTTGATCGTGCAATTTCTCTTGCCAAAGAATATGATTATATCCATGAAGAAGCTCTTGCTAACGAAATTGCAAGTAAATTTTATCTAGAATGGGGCAAGCAGAAAATTGCCCAAACTTATTTAATTGATGCTTACTATGGTTATGTTCACTGGGGTGCATTAGCGAAAGTAAATGATTTACAAAAACGCTATCCTCAATTATTGTCTTCTATTATCCAACAAGAACAACTGAGTTTACATCCTAGTGAAAAAATTACATCTGAACTTAAGCTTACTGGATCTACGCCTAATACTCAATCTATTGTGAGTACAAATGAAACTGTTGTTGGCTCTAATACTAGTATGTCAGATATGCTAGATTTAGCCGCCGTGATTAAAGCATATCAAGCACTGTCTGGAGAAATTGAGTTGCCGGAACTACTTTCAACCTTAATGGAAGTTGTGATGGAAAATGTCGGAGCTTCTAAGTGTGTTCTAATCTTGAGTACTGGAAATGAATCAGAATTAACAGTTACATCTGTCAGTTCTAGTTCAACATTCGCTTCTACCCAGACACAGTTTCCCTCAATTAGTTTAGAGTCGAGCTATGATGTGCCAATTTCCTTAATTAACTACGTCAAACGAACTAGGGAAATATTGGTTATTGATGATGCCAAAAGCCAAACTTCCTTAGTGGCAGATATCTATATTAACCGTGAATCACCAAAAAGTTTGTTGTGTATCCCCATGATTAATCAAAGTAAGTTACTGGGGATTCTTTACCTAGAAAATAATTTGACTACGGGAGCATTTACACGCGATCGCCTAGAAGTTCTCAAGCTTTTAACTACTCAAGCTACTATTTCTTTAGAAAATGCCATGCTCTACACAAATTTGGCAAAAGCTAAAGAAAAGCTAGAAGAATATAACCATACTTTAGAAGAAAAAGTAGCAGAAAGAACAGCAGAGCTTAATAAAAACAACCAAAGTTTACAACAGGCATTACAAGAATTACAACGCACCCAAACCCAATTAATTCAAAGTGAAAAAATGTCATCTTTGGGGCAAATGGTAGCGGGAGTTGCCCATGAAATCAATAACCCTATTAACTTTATTCATGGCAACATTGCTCATACTAGTGAATATGTTCAAGATTTACTAGAATTAATTGCTATCTATCAACAAGAGTATCCCCAGCCTTCACAGTTAATTGCCGAAAAAGCTGAAAAAATTGATATAAATTTTCTCGCAGCCGACTTGCCAAAAACTGTGGATTCCATGAAAGTGGGAAGTACGCGTATCCGCAATATTGTTTTAGGTTTGCGTAACTTCTCACGCCTGGATGAGTCAGAAATGAAACCTGTAGATATTCATGAGGGATTAGATAACACTTTAATGATTTTGCAACATCGACTTAAAAAAACTAGTTTTGATAAACATCACCGAGAAATTGCCATCATTAAGCAATACGGACAAATCCCAGAAGTTACTTGTTATGCTAGCCAACTCAATCAAGTGTTTATGAATATTCTCAGTAATGCAATTGATGCTTTAGATATTTCAGAAGTTAGCCAAGAAAAAATTGCCAGTCCGACAATTTGGATTAGCACTGAATTAGTAGGCTCAAATATCCTAAAGATTCGGTTTGTTGATAATGGACTAGGTATGACAGCATCTGTACAACAGAAAATTTTTGATCCATTTTTTACTACTAAACCAGTGGGTAGTGGCACAGGGTTGGGTTTGTCAATTAGCTATCAGATTGTTGTGGATAAACATCAGGGTCAGCTAACCTGTAATTCTGAAGTGGGTAAGGGGAGTGAGTTTGTAATTGAAATACCGATATGCTAATTAATCTCTTTTTTGAGGACTAAAGTCCTGATTACAAACCTTGAGGATTTATGTTGTCTGACTGAATATCGTAATTATTTACGGATGTCAGCCTTTTTCTCTGCAACTGTTGGCGAATATATGTGTAAGCAGATGGATTGACTGGCATCATGATTTCAGTAAATCGCTGCCAAGGGTTTTGGTGATTGCTAACTTTCATATCTTGAATCAGTTGCTCAAGATGATGAAAATTAAACGGTGATATACATCCGCCATTCCCTCCACCTGTAGGCCACTGAGTCTTTCTCCAGTGCAAGTCTGTTTCCATCTCCTGAGTCATTTCGGAGGATGACGGTAAAACTAAATTACCTTTGACATACTCTGCTAACCACCACGTTCCTACTTCAGATGTTAATTGGGAAAAGAAACTAGAGTTGTAACCCACAAAACCTAGTTGTGGGATATGAGGGTGAATAAGATTGCGGTACAAGTGGAAGTAGCCTTGATCATCAATGAGAAGTTGACGATACTTCTGTTCGAGAAAGGGAACATCCTGGCGAAAGCCTGTCCCAAAGATAACTATGTCTGCGTACAACTGTTCTCCATTTTCTAGTTCTACGCCGTTGGAGACAAACCGTGCGATCGCAGTCTTTTTGGCCTTAAGCTTACCAGAAGATAAATACTTATAAAAACTGGTGGGAGCGATCGCACTAGAACAGTTAACTGATTTATACAATGGCTTATCAGGTATCATTCCACAAGCATCAAGACCAAACTGTAGGCGGAGAATAATTTCATTAATCTTCCAAAAAGACCATACCAAGGGTTTTCCTATAGTATGTAGCCCCCATTCTATGCCTTGCAATTGGCGGTAGGGAAGCCAAGCTTCTGCAAAGCGAGTTAACAAAATATATTTTAAGTTAACCAAACCTAAGAAAAATTTCGGTATTTTCCACAGGGTGTGACGGAAAATAATCGTGCATTCTTTGGCTAAAGGAACAGCGTAGTTAGCTATATCAGTGGCAGACCTACCAAAGCCTACAATGATTATCTGCTGATCTTTCAATAGAGAACTGTCATTAAACTCTGTAGAATGTAGCACCTGCCCTCCAGATGCGATGAAATCCTCTTTACCAGGTAATAAAGGCATCTTGGGAATATTAAAAATACCGTTGCACACGACAACAAAATCAAACTCATGCTGCTCATATTTTGCCTTACCGTTAGCATCATCCTGGGAGTTGATATTAACTATCCATCCTGGTTGTATCCCGGTTTTTTTCTTTAGCTGAGTGACTTCTGTTTGAAAGCGAATTTTCGAGACAATGCCGAAGTGCTGTGCATAAGATTCCAAGTAATCCCGCATCTGCTCAGATGTAGGCCATTCGGGGTAGGATGCAGGCATGGGATAATCAGAGAAAGCATAAGTATCACGAGGATTCTGGGTAGTTAGTCCCACATAAGTCCGAGAAGCTTCCCACACCCCACCGAGTTGCTTCTGTTTCTCGAACACCGTGACTTCGTAACCTTCTTCTATAAATGTCTTAGCTGCGGCTAGACCACTAATACCAGCACCAATAATACAAATATGCTGAATTTCCATCTTTGTTTGAAGCTTTTTCAAAACGTAGTCAGCGCCATAGTACTCTGTAAAGTTTGAATTGAGAGATAAAGTCAGGGAAAATAATCTAAAAGTAATAGCCTCAAAAGACACTAAGCACTGATGCCGAAGAAAAAGTACATTGTCACCTTGACAACCGAAGAAAGCTACTTACGGTAAGCTGCGCTAACGCAACAAGAGGAATTAACTAATTTATGGGAAAGTTGATGAGGCTAATATCGGTATCACTACTTTGCTTGATAGCTGATTTTGCAAAAATTCTAGCAATGGCTGAACATGTACATCTTCCAACCATTCGCTGGCTATATCTTCAATCACATGGTGTTCACAAATCAAAGTAGAACCAGAGTAGCGACGAATAATTGGGTGAAGACTAGGGCTTTGAGCAGCATTATTAACATCATCTTTGTGGACACGTTCGATGGCAAACGGGTCTGGACTTGCATTGATAATATCTAGCCCAAATTCTAAAGTAATTATGTAATAGTGTTCATGCTGGCCTAAATCACTGTCATGTACGTAATCAGTCGGTATATCTTCATGGTATTTTGCTATCTTGTCATCAGAATTAATTACAAGTAAGTCACAGAGGAAACCAGTTTGTTGCCATAAACCGGAACTGATATTTATCCTCTTAATGATAGAATCTGTTAATTTCTCTGGAGTACAGTCTACTACTTGAAATGGTAACTCTTGATGATCATACTTATTAACTAAAATTTGATATAAAGCCTGGATATTGTAGCGAAATCCATGAATAAAGCCAGATTGCTTTTTCTTGTAATCCCGCATGTGCATAAGTACTCCAGCAAAATACAAGTCTTTGATGTTGGTTGATTCCCATGAACTGGTTTGTTCGGGAAAGCGATTATTGATAGTTAACTGGGGTTTACATAATTCGTCAAAAATAGAATCATCAAAACGAAATCCGGTACAAGCTATTACACGATCATAAACTAAATCTTCTTCTTCACCGTAGGCATGAGTATAAATCACAGAAACTACAAATTTATTATTTTGGCGCTCTATCTTTGTAATAGTTGCATCCAAAATTAGATTTTGTGATTTCAATTGATATGTATCTAAAAGGTTATTATTAACCGCCCGTAAATGTCCCACATATCTTGTCTTCCAAGCTAACGATACTGGGTTGGGACTAGCTATATGAATTAATGCTGCTGTAGCAACTAGATTATCAGCAGTTTCAAATCCTGAATTACCTTTACCGATAATTAATACTTTTTGATTGGCAAAATCTTCGGGGTTTATAGAGACATTAGTGTATTTTTCTACTAACTCGATACCAGGAATTGGTGGCAAATATAATTGAGAAAAACCTGTAGCGATGATGAGACGATCTGCTGAATAAACATTATCATTACTATCTACAACAATAAATTTTTCACTTTTAGCAATTTTGGACACTTGGCAATTATATTGAATTTTGAGCTTAAAGTGTGAGGCAAAATCACCAAGATATCTCACAAGGTCATCTGTATGAGGAAAGTACTGTCTACTGTAATTCTTAAACTTCATTTCCTCGCTATTACTTAAGAGAGAGTTCCAATCCCATCTGAGGTTAATCTCTGGGTTTTCATAACCTGTATGAACTTTATTAATCGAAATCAACTTTTTATGTCTGGGAAAATTTTTAAAGTAAGTTCCAGGAGTATTACCTGCTTCTAATATCAAGTAATTACGATTGGATTGTTCTAGAAAATAGCCTAACTGTAATCCAGCAGGACCAGCACCGATAATTAAGTATTCAATGTTTGCAACTACGTTCATGGTTTTACCTTTTTAATTCTGTTAGGTACGTTTGTACAATTAATTGACTAAATTTTTATTTTTTGCTTCATGCAATCTTTTTCTGCATAAACCAAAAGGTTGTCTGTGAATTTAGTGAAAACATCAAATACTGTTTCAACTAGTTCAAACGCTTCTTGACGAGTAGTTTCTGTTAGTTGAATTTCTTTAATAAATTCTTCTCCTCCAGGTGAGCCGGTAGTATGCCCAGTTTCTACATTTAAATGGAAATTAGCAAAATATAACAACTCTTTATGAGTAATTAACTGAATTTCTTTACCAACCTCAGATCCAATGGAAAACATAACATTACCTGTGGCTTCAATCACTTCAATTACTATTAGTTTTTGGATGGGTTTGGCTTGTAAAGTATATTTATAAAGTTGATAAACTAACCAGCGAGAGGGTTCTGTTTCTTCGCTCCAAAGAAATTTCAAGGCATCACTAAATTTTAATGATTGGTCAACACCTAAATTTTTAATATCTTCGATAAACCATCGCCAATGATGGTCATCTTCGTAAGTATGTTTGTTAATTATTGCCTGAATAGGATCAAGGCTTCCTTCTTCTCGGAAAACATATTTGTTCATTTCCCCAAAATTCATGATAAAAGGAGCGGCGTATGGTGCCCAAGCTAGTCTTTTTCTGGGATCTATGCTTTGATTTCGCATAAATTCAAATAAAGGTGCATTGGCAAATTCTTGCTTTTTATTTTCAATGAATGCAAGGACTTCTTTCATATTGATTACTTCCTCTGAATAATTACATTGACGAAATTAACTATTAAACTATGCTGCCTATGAGCAAAATGCACTAACATAATCTGCAACTATGGTAAATTAATCCTGTAAGTCAGATAGTTAATATGGTGAAATAATTGAATAATTACGTATATCTAGCCATAGAGAGTCAATATTGACTAGATTCGTTTAATTAGTTCGTCAGTAATGTCAGCAGGTTAAGGTTTATCTTCACATTACTTCTCTTTAGACTTTCAAGTGTGATTGCTATTTCACAAGTAAACATATTAACTATTGTTTATTTTTTTTATGAAAATGATATCCGTAAAAATTCTATAATTTTGATTATTGTCTTCAAGTTCCGAAAGTTATTAATAGTAAGTCATGAATAAGTGATTTCACGCATTTTTTATATAAAAAAATATTTTTATCTTTTATCGAAATCATCGATAAATCACATGAAACTATTCCTTTGCCAGTAGTTATTTGAATTATTATATGTCTATATATCATTCTTAAAGGGGATGACAAATCAGAAAATTAAAAAATACAGGATTAGGGAAAGATGTGGTAGATAGAATATCTGAGCTTGTTTCCTGTATTTCTTGAAAGAATCAATATATTTTTGGGAAAACTGATGAAGAAGGGTAGGCACTACCTAAGTGACTTCTCTCGATAAAACTCACAGAAGGTTGCCAAGTCCATCGGTGCGGACTTATTGGCAATCTAATGGTGTGAGAATTTGCCCGCGGGCTATGTAATCTAGCCTTACCAAATGATTTTAGATGCTCAAACATTTGACGGTTATTAGCATTCAGGAAAACTCAAGATGATAAACATCTCCATTTACCTACCGGGCTATCGCATCATTGAATGGATGCAGGGAAATCCTCTGGATATGAGTGAGTTTCTCTATATTGCTGAGAACATTGTTTCAATCATTGATCAACTACATCGTCAGCACGTTGTAGGAATGCGGGATATGTGCGATCGCTTCGTGATTCCCGAAAAACTGTATGGTAGAAAAGCCGAAGTTGCCAGTTTACTAGCTGCATTTGCCCGTGTCACCGAAGGAAACACGGAAATGATGTTAGTGGCGGGGTTTTCTGGTATTGGTAAAACAGTTGTTGTCAACGAAGTGCATAAACCCATCGTGCAGCAACGGGGTTATTTTATCAAAGGGAAATTTGACCAATTCCAGCGTAATATCCCCTTTTCGGCATTGGTGCAGGCCTTGCGGGATTTGATGGGGCAATTGTTACGTGAAAGGGATGCACAAATTGCCCAATGGAAAGCTGATATTTTAACAGCATTAGGGGAAAATGGTCAGGCGATCGCTGATGTTATACCCGAACTTGAATGTATCATTGGTAAGCAGCCTGCTTTGCCTGAATTATCTGGTAGTGCTGCTCAAAATCGCTTCAACTTATTATTTCAAAAGTGTATTCAGATTTTTACCACTCCTCATCATCCCTTAGTTATCTTTTTTAGGATTATCCATCACCAGGCAAATTATTTTAGAAAAACATGGAGGACTGCTAGAAATAAATGCAGTGTTGGGACAAGGTTCAGAATTTCTCATTACTATTCCCGTTCAAGCTGAAATATTAATTTAATATAGGCACAATATTTGATTTTTTTTGGCGTGGCGCACGCACTTATATTCAAATATAAATACACCATTAAAACTAAAATATCCTTACAATAAACCAAAAAAATGTCTAATTCCCCAGAAGACAGCTTAATTCTAATCGTTGATGATACTCATACAAATCTCGAATTTATCTCCGAAGTATTAATAGAAGCCGGATTTAAAGTTACTACTGCTTTAGATGGAGAAATAGCACTGAAGCAAATTAAAAATAAATTGCCCGACTTGATTTTATTAGATGTCATGATGCCGAAAATAGATGGCTTAGAAACATGTAAAAAAATCAAAGAAAATCTAGCAACTTGTGATATACCGATAATTTTTATGACGGCTGTTTCGGATATAGATACTAAAATCAGAGGTTTAGGTTTAGGAGCAGTTGACTATATCATCAAACCCTTTCACGAAGAAGAAGTATTAGCAAGAATTCATACCCATTTACAATTACGAAACCTCACCAAAACATTAGAACAACGCGTAAACGAAAGAACAGCAGCACTTTCCCAAGCCTTAAAAGACCTACAAGAATCACAAATCCAACTGGTACATAAAGAAAAAATGTCTGCTCTTGGTCAATTAGTCGCAGGAATTGCCCATGAAATTAATAATCCAGTTGGTTGCATTTATGGCAATCTTGGCCATGCTTCTCTATATTTCCAAGATATGATTAAGCTGGTTAACCTTTATCAGCAACACTATCCTCAACCAGTTGCAGAAATTCAACAGGAAATGGCAACTATAGATTTAGATTATATGCGTTCTGATTTACCTAACTTAATTGGCTCTATGAAAGAGAGTATTCAGCGCATTCGTAACATTAGTACCAGCTTACGCACCTTTTCTAGAGAAGATAGCGATCGCAAAGTTTCTTGTAATATTCATGATGGTATTGATAGCACCATCATGATTCTCAAACACCGCTTAAAATTATCAGAGGGTCGTCCTGACATTGAAGTAATTCAAGATTACGATAATTTACCTGAAGTAAAATGCTTTAGTGGGCAAATGAATCAAGTTTTCATGAATTTATTAGCCAATGCTATTGATGCTTTAGAAGAGTCTAACATCGGGCGTAGCTATAGTGAAATTGAAGCAAATCCCAATCAAATTAAGATTCAAACTAGGCTGACTGAAGACCAAAATCATGTCTTAATTCGCATTAAAGATAATGGTGTGGGCATGTCGGCTGATGTTCAGCAGAACATGTTTGATTATTTATTTACAACTAAACCTATAGGCAAAGGCACAGGCTTAGGCTTATCAATCGCCCGCCAAATTATTGTAGAAAAACATCAAGGAACTTTAGTAGTGAATTCATTACTAGGACAAGGATCGGAATTTGTCATCACGATTCCCATTTGTTAGAGTAATTAACATAAATTTTATGAACAAATGTATTCTTGTAGATAAGTAATAGTTATTTTGATGAATTTTTAGGGAAATATAATTATATCCTTAAAAAAATTTATTTATGCATCATACTGTTAGCCAATCAATGGAAACACTCAAATTACCTTTGGAGCGCGACGTATTTTTACGTACATTGATTCGAGAATTATCTGGTACTCTACAAGATATAGTTGGGTTAGAAGAAGCATCGGGATTTATTAGTGTAGTCGGTGAACGCATGGCTAGGGAGATGAACCAAGAGTATAAATCTGCCTTGGAAATATCAAAACTTTCCCGTGAACAAGTGGCTGATGTCTTGGTTGATTTAAAAAGACGCATTCAAGGCGATTTTTACGTGATTGAGCAGAATGATGAAAAAATTATCTTTGGCAACCGTGTCTGTCCATTTGCCGAAAAAGTGATTGGTCGTCCTGCTATGTGTATGATGACTTCAAATGTATTTGGAACCATAGCCGCTAACAATTTAGACTATGCCAAAGTTGAACTGCAAGAAACCATAGCAGAGGGTGCTTCCGGATGCAGAGTCATTATTTACTTAAAATCCACAGCCGAAACAGAAGACGTAGAAGGTAGAGAATATTTTGGGGGACTAGAACCTGAAGTCGGATCAAATCCTCACTTGTAGAGTGGGCACTTTCTGCAAGGTAAAAATAAGGGTTTGGCGCTGAGTATAAAGAGTACCCACCTGAGCAAATTTATCATACAGCCACCAGTGCAAGATGTCAGTTTATTAACTATAGTCAAACTCTGAAATTGGAAGCCTCATGACTCCTGAACAATTTCTTGAACTTGCCAAAGTTTTGCCAGAACCTTTACTTTTGGTAAATAGTGAGGGTAAGTTACTAGCTGCCAATCAACCAATGGCAAATATGCTAGGTTTACGCTGTCAAGAAATAAGAGAAAATATACTCTTTAATATCGTCACTGAGTCTTCCAATGAAATCACAAAGTACCTGCAAGCTTGTGCAAGCAGCAGAGCAATGGTTATTGGCACTTTGACTTTACGCAAACAAGATGGACAAATGTTAATCTGTCGTAGTCAGGGAGCAGTTATTCAACCTTGGTCTACTGAATCTCCCGCTTTAATTCTCCTCCGTTTAGAAAGTAGGGCTACAGCCAGTAATAATTTTGTCTTACTCAACAAAAAAATAGATGAATTAGCCAAAGAAATCCAGAAACGTAAACAAGCAGAAGCAGCCATCTTAAAAGCGAATGAAGAGCTAGAAATCCGCGTTGAAGAACGGACAATTGCTGTTAAAGAAACATTAAATAAACTGCAAATTACCCAAACTCAACTTATTCAAGCTGAAAAGATGTCTAGTTTAGGTCAAATGGTTGCTGGTGTTGCCCATGAAATTAATAATCCTATAAATTTTATTTATGGGAACCTGCATTATGCCCAGAAATATACTGAAGATTTACTAAAATTATTACAACTTTATCAACAGCATAGCCTGAATATTTCTCCAGAAATTCAAGAGCAAGTAGAAGTCATAGATTTAGAGTTTCTCATCCAAGATATGACTAAAATTTTCCAATCTATGAAAATAGGAGCAGAGAGAATTCAGAAAATTGTTAAATCTTTACGCAACTTCTCCAGACTAGATGAAGCAGAACTCAAACAAGTTAATATCCACGAAGGAATTGACAGTACTTTAATGATTTTGCAACACCGCTTGCAAGCTAAATATCCATATCCTGAAATTGCAGTCAACCGGAAATATGGAAAACTTCCTCATATCACCTGCTATCCTTCTCAACTGAATCAGGTGTTAATGAATATTCTTGTTAATGCCATTGATGCATTAGAAGATTCACCAGTTAATGGTCTGTTAAAGAATAGCCCTGAAATTCAAATTAAAACTGAAATAATTGATGAAAAATGGGTGTGTATAACTATTGCCGATAATGGTTTAGGAATAGATGAACAAGTACAATCAAAATTATTTGATCCTTTTTTCACCACTAAACCTGTAGGTAAAGGCACAGGTTTAGGATTATTTGTCAGCTATCAGATAGTAGAAAAACATGGCGGACAACTTAGTTGTTTTTCTACTCCCGGACAAGGGGCAGAATTTGTCATTAAGATTCCTATGAGTAGGGGCGCAACTTTTTGCACCCCTACAACATCAGCAATGAGTTAATCAGAATCTAATCTACAACTTTTTGGGTTGCTGTGTGACAATTGCACTTACCTGATTTCTCTCAGCAATTGTTGCATCTAGCATTGCAGTATGAGAAATGGAATTGTTAGCCAATGTAAATAGCGGATTGGACAAAATTCCGGCAATGGTCGTGGCAATTAAAGTTACTACCAATCCCACTTGCAAAGGTCTAAATCCAGGCAAATTCCACTGAATTTCTGGATAATTCTTCACGACTTCGGACATTTCTTGGGGTTCTTTGACTACCATCATCTTGACTACACGAATGTAGTAGTAGATGGAGACAACACTGGTTACTAAACCCAGCAAAACTAACCAATAAAGACCAGCTTGCCAACCAGCCCAAAACAAGTAAATTTTCCCAAAAAAGCCAGCTAAGGGCGGAATCCCACCCAAGGAAAGCAAAGAGATACTCAGTCCTAGTGTGAGCAGTGGGTCTTTTTGATACAACCCAGAATATTCGGCAATTTGGTCGGTTCCTGTCCGTAGGGAGAAGAGAATAATGCAGGTAAAACCGCACAGGTTCATGAACAGGTAAACCATCAGGTAAAACACCATACTGGCGTATCCGGCTTCAGTACCTGCAATCATGCCAATCATCACAAATCCAGCTTGAGCAATGGATGAATAAGCTAGCATCCGTTTCATACTGGTTTGGGCGAGGGCGACTACGTTACCCAACACCATACTGAGGACTGCAAGGGCAGTGAAGACAAATCTCCATTCGTTAGCAACGAGGGGGAAGACGACTGTCAACAAGCGAATAGCTAGGGCAAAACCTGCGGCTTTGGAACCCACAGATAAAAAGGCAATTACCGGGGTAGGAGCGCCCTCGTAAACGTCTGGTGTCCATTGGTGGAAGGGTGCAGCAGAAATTTTAAAGCCGATACCTGCAATGACGAAAATCAGCGCAATTACCAAACCTAAGGATTGACCAACGTTAGCTGCGGCAATACCGTTAGCGATCGCATCTAATTCTGTTTGTCCACCGGATAGACCGTACAGCAGCGAAACGCCGTATAAAAATATCGCTGTACTGGACGCACCAATTAACAGGTATTTCAGCGCTGCTTCGTTGGAGCGGGGGTCACGCTTAGTATACCCTGTGAGCAAGTAAGAGGAAATACTGAGGGTTTCTAGTGAGATGAAAATCATCACCAACTCACTAGCACCCGATAAAAACATTCCTCCCAAGGTTGCACTCAGCAAAATGGCGATGAATTCTGCTAAAGCAGTACCACTCTGCTCAACGTAGCGAATTGACATCAATATAGTGACAACCGCAGACAAGGCCACAATACCGCGAAACACGATACTGAGGTCATCACCCACAAAACCACCACTAAAGGAGATGGGATTAGTCGCATCCCATTGAAGATAAAGGGCGCCCACCGCAGCCATTAAACCTGCGATCGCCAGATATCCAATCCAGCGTGAAGATGTACGCCCCAAAATCAAATCCACAATCAAAACCCCCAAAAGGGTGACAATTACAATCCCCTCTGGCAAGATTGTTCCAGCATTGAGCTGGGATGTAAGATTAGCAAAATCCATGAGATATATAGGTTTTGGCGATTAGACATTAAGGCTAGTTGAGTTTATTTTATCTATTGTTCTTCACCAACGTTGCATTTATCTTTATTTCTACGTGTTTGGGAGTGGGGATATGGGGAAGTGAAGCACTTTTGCTGTTCTCTTTTAATAATGACCAATGACTAAAAAACAAGCAGCCCAGCGATTTACTGAACTGCTCATTTAAAAAAATTTTTAACTGGCAAATCTTTGTACGTCTGCCTTGATGGATAAACTTAAGACTTAATAGCGTTGTGAGTATCCACCACCAGAGCGGCTACCTTTGTCCTCCCGTGGTCTAGCTTTATTAACTTTCATTGCACGACCCATCCATTCGGCACCGTCTAGAGCCTCAATCGCAGCATCTTCTGCGGCATCTGATTCCATTTCTACGAAACCAAAGCCCCGTGCGCGTCCTGTTTCCCTGTCGGTGGGTAACTGAACTCGCTTGACAGAACCGTAATCGGAAAATACTTTGCTGAGGTCGTCTTCTGTGACGCTGTAGGATAGGTTCCCTACGTAGATTGACATGAAACTCTCCAGAATCCATTGATGCAGAGATGTTTATCCGGAGAGCCGCTTGCAATTATTACTAAAAACAAGATCCGTATCACCGAAATTAACTTCTCCGAAATTATCCTAACATAACTTTTATCGAGAAAAAGCTTAAATCTTTTAATTTATGCCAAATATATGGTATTATTTATCAAATTTAACTATATTATTAATTTTCCTAGCTTATTATCCAATTAAAAAATTTTGTCTAGCTCATACCTCTGGATAAATTCCCCCATTGACTCAGGTAATGTTCTGCGTTCCTAAATAATTTCTGTCAGCAAACCGCTTCACATTATTATCAATTCTTAACTTAACACAATATTTTGAGATAATCTTTTGTTTTTCTTCCTTAGAGGTGATTCCTCTAACACGTCTGCAACGGTGATATTTACCAAAAGATAAGGTTTAAAGCCGAGTGGAATTGTGGGCGATAGCTCCCCTGCTTTTTCACTCATGGAGAGACACTGCATTGGGCGGGTTAACTGACTTGTGGTAAATAATGTGGAAATCCCCAAGACCACAGTGATTCAGCTACACTCGACACCTTCTACCTCTGCCCTATCTTGTTGCTTCCTATCTCCAGTTGAATATAAAGGAGTTAAGGTAAGGTATCAACGTATTCACTTCAGGGGCATTTTGAAAACTCTATTCGCCAATCATGCCTGAGATAAGTTAAAGATTGAAGTAGCTGGCAATTCAGTTACAGAGTTCGTCTGACCTATCATCTAGGAAAGACTACGCTATTGATTTAGCGTATTTTCGCCCTAACAGGTAATTTGTGTGAGGATTAAATCACAGCCCTAAGCGTGACGTTTTATCTTGACATTTCACCGAAATTACTTCAATTTGACTGTTTAGCTTAGCAGCTACTTTTTTTCTTGAAATTTCCATGTCAACTCTCGTCATCGTCGAATCTCCGACCAAAGCTCGTACCATTCGCAACTACCTGCCAAAAGACTATCGGGTGGAAGCGTCTATGGGTCACGTCCGTGACCTACCCCAATCAGCTAGTGAAATTCCCGCCGCTGTGAAAGCGGAACGGTGGGCGCAGCTAGGGGTAAATGTAGACGCCGACTTTGAACCGGTGTATGTTGTCCCCAAAGACAAAAAGAAGGTTGTCACCCAGCTCAAAGATGCCCTCAAAGAGGCAGATGAACTGATTCTGGCAACTGACGAAGACCGGGAAGGTGAAAGCATTAGTTGGCATTTATACCAGCTGCTCAAGCCAAAAGTTCCCACCAAGCGAATGGTGTTTCACGAAATTACCCAAGACGCTATCAAGAAAGCTTTGAAAAACTGCCGCAATATTGACGAGCAGTTAGTTCGGGCCCAAGAAACGCGGCGGATATTGGATCGATTAGTTGGCTATACCCTGTCTCCCTTGCTGTGGAAAAAAATCGCCTGGGGGTTATCTGCTGGGCGAGTACAATCTGTAGCTGTACGACTTTTAGTGAAAAAGGAACGCCTACGTCGGGCCTTTCATGAAGGTACGTACTGGGATTTAAAAGCTAGCTTGTTACAGGAAAAAACTCCCTTTGGTGCCCAGTTGATTACATTGGGAGGAACTAAAATAGCGACTGGCAGCGATTTCGACCCAGCTACGGGACAAATTACCGCAGGTCGTAATGTTTTGTTACTCAACGAAGAACAAGCGGTAGCCCTCAAAGAACGCCTCACGGGAAAAACCTGGAATGTTGCCGACATTGATGAGCGTCCAGTAACGCGCAAACCTGCACCACCGTTTACCACTTCGACGCTGCAACAAGAATCCAACCGGAAACTGCGCCTTTCGGCCAGAGACACCATGCGGATTGCCCAGAATTTGTATGAGCAAGGGTATATTACCTACATGCGGACAGAT
This sequence comes from Anabaena sp. CCY 9613, assembly GCF_963920895.1. Classification (NCBI taxonomy): domain Bacteria; kingdom Bacillati; phylum Cyanobacteriota; class Cyanophyceae; order Nostocales; family Nostocaceae; genus Anabaena; species Anabaena sp. CCY 9613. Next base: position 216,359 of record NZ_CAWUDE010000007.1, on the reverse strand, counting down.
TCGGTGCATTTGTCAGATCAGGCAATTACTGCGGCGCGCAGCTGTGTTGAACAACTGTACGGCAAAAACTATCTCAGCCCCCAACCCCGGCAATACACCACCAAATCCAAAGGCGCACAAGAAGCCCACGAAGCTATTCGTCCAGCGGGTAGCACCTTCCGCACTCCCCAAGAAACTGGTTTAAGCGGTCGGGAATTGGCTGTTTACGACTTGATTTGGAAACGTACCGTGGCTAGCCAAATGGCTGATTGTCGGCAAACCCAAATTAGTGTGCATTTGGAAGTTGAAGACGCTGGCTTTCGCTCTTCTGGTAAACGCATTGACTTTCCAGGATTTTTACGTGCTTATGTCGAAGGTTCAGACGACCCAGATGCCGCATTGGAAGATCAGGAAGTGATTTTGCCCAGTATGAAAGTTGGTGATCATCCGGATTGTACCGATTTGTCCGCCGTGGGTCATGAAACTCAACCACCAGCGAGGTACACCGAAGCTACTTTGGTGAAAACCTTAGAAAGTGAAGGCATTGGTCGGCCGAGTACCTATGCCAGCATCATTGGCACAATCATCGATAAAGGTTATGCCCAATTGGTGAGTAACGCTCTGATACCTACTTTTACCGCCTTTGCTGTCACCAACCTGTTAGAAAAGCATTTCCCGGATGTCGTAGATCCTAGTTTCACCTCCAAGATGGAACAAACTCTAGATGACATTGCCACAGGCGAGGCGAAGTGGTTACCCTATTTACGGGAATTTTATTTGGGAGATCAAGGCTTAGAAACTTTAGTCAAAGAACAGGAAAGTCAAATCGATGCCAGCCAAGCCCGAACTGTATTACTGGAAAATTTAGATGCCAAAGTCCGGATTGGCAAATATGGCCCCTACATCGAAGTTGACAATGATGGCACTGTTGTTACGGCCTCAATTCCCAAAGATCTCACACCATCTGACCTCGACCCCAAACAGGTAGAAGTACTACTGCGGCAAAAAACTGTAGGGCCTGACCAGGTAGGTCGGCATCCCGAAACTGGCGAACCGATTTATGTGAAAATTGGTGCTTATGGCCCCTACGTTCAATTGGGCGACAAGACCGAAGAAAATCCCAAACCTAAACAAGCTTCATTACCCAAAGGTGTCACCCCAGAAAATGTCACCTTGGAAATGTCTGTGGGTCTTTTAGCTTTACCCAGGACATTGGGAATGCACCCGGTAACCAACGGTAAAATCCAAGCTAGTTTGGGACGTTTTGGCCCTTACGTCGTTCATGACCAAGGCAAAGAAGGAAAAGACTATCGCTCGCTCAAAGCTGGTGATGATGTGCTGACAGTTTCTCTAGAACGGGCATTAGAATTGTTATCTGAACCTAAAAAAGGACGTGGTTCTAGTAGCAGCAAGTCTAAAGCAGCGTTACGAGAACTAGGCGCGCATCCTGAAGATGGTACGCCAGTGAATATTTATGATGGCCCCTATGGCCCTTATATTAAGCACGGCAAAACTAATGTCAGTATCCCAGAAGGGCAGTCAGTGGAGGATGTGACGCTAGCTACGGCGTTGCCATTATTAGCAGCCAAAACATCGACAAAGAAATCTACTCGCAAAACGAGTAAATCAACAACTTCTCGATCCAAGTCAACTGCTAAATCAACCAAGACTGGGGCGAAAAAAAATGATGCAGAAGTTTAATTAACGTCTAAAATCAAAAGTCCATAGTTAGTTGTGGTAAAACTTTCTACCTATGGACTCTTGACTCGGGATCAAGAATATCCATCATGCTTTACAAGCAGCTTGGTCGGTTTGTAATGTGATACTCTAATAAAGTAAGGGAGACCACAACACCAATTTTTCCCAGTAGCTCACTCCCGAAATGCGGAAGTTCGTATTAGCCCAGTTTCCAACTAGAGGTGCAAAAGTACGCCAGTTCTGCGTAACTGTTAGTCAAAAAATTGAGGTAGTATCTCAGGAGCCGTCAGTTCAATGGACTATATAGAAAAGGTACTAGAAAGACTGAAGGAGATGGCAGGCAAGCTCATTGAAGCTTTGCTAGGGCCCGAAGGTGAGCGGGAGCCGGAATTGATTCCGATTCCTGTAAATGAGCGATCGCGTCGTCGTTAAAAGCCTGAAGGTATTGAAGTTGTCGTCTCCTATAAGTATTTTAGTCCTGCACGGGCCAAACCTAAATTTACTAGGACAAAGAGAACCAGGTATTTATGGTTCCTTGACTTTGGCTGAAATTAATCACTTGTTAGCAGCAGAAGCTGTCAAGTTTCAGGCGAAGATTACCCCCGTGCAGTCAAATCATGAAGGGGTTTTAGTAGATGCTATTCATGGCGCCTTAGGAAAACATCAGGGAATCTTGATTAATGCCGGAGCTTACACCCATACAAGTATAGCTTTGCGTGATGCCATCGCTGGTGTTAACCTACCTACAGTAGAAGTGCATTTAAGCAATATTTACCGCCGGGAAGACTTTCGCCATCATTCTTATATAGCAGCCGTAGTTATCGGGCAAATAAGTGGTTTTGGCGTCCACAGTTATTTGTTGGGCCTACAGGCTCTAGTGCATCATTTAAGAAATAACGAATAGTTTTTTCTGAATATGCATTATTCACTAAATCATCGGTTTAGAGCTACTTTTGTCGGGACATTGCTGGGTAAAATTATTGCCCAGAATACTTATAAGCAATCACCAATTGACTCAGAAGTCGGCAAAATAGCCATTCTGGGTACTAAAAGTTTAATTGAGCTAGGTAAATTAGATGTAGATAACTGGCTAGAACGTTATCATCAAAAATCTCCTCATTTAGATATAACTGATCAAACCTCGCCAGCAGCTATTATTGCCACGTTACCAGTGGCTCTTTTTTTTCATGAAAATACAAGTAAACTGCGACAAAATTTATTACATGTATTGCAAATATGGCATGATGACCCAGTGGTAAGGGATGGGGCCCTAGCAGTAGGATATGCGATCGCTCAATCTCTCACAGAAAAACTTCACCCCCCCACCCTGATTCCCGAAATCATTGCTTTTATTGACGAAACACCGACACCCATAACACAAAAATTACTAAAAGTTCATGAATTGTTGCATGGAGGTTTTGGGTTAGCAACAGCGCAAGCAGAATTTTGTCGCGCAGCAGAGCCGAGTAATGTGATAGCGATGGCATTTTACTGCTTTCTCAGCACCAGAGAAGATTTTCGTCTGGCAGTTTTGCGGGCTAATCACAAGGACAATTTTGGGCGACAAACAACTAGGACTTTACATGATTCACAAATGATCAGTGCCATTACAGGTGCTTTGTCAGGAGCTGATAACAGCACTGCGGGAATTCCCATCAAGTGGCGCATTTTATTGTCTCCGGAAAACTTAGCAACTTGGGAATTAGCCAGTTTTTCCCAAATGCTAAAATTATCTGATGCACTTGTTGCGGTGTGGTCAGGAGTGTATGATATTGCCCTACATCCTAGGGAGTTTCCAGAGGAAGGATGTGTCAAGTCTGACGAACAGTCTGGGCTTTGCGTCTTTGCGGCTCCCCATGTCATCCGGTTGCGTTAATGCCATTGTCACTGTTCAACGTGTCAGTGTAAAACACCAGCTAAAAACTAGAAAATTTAGTAGTTTTGACTCTGTAACTTCCTCATCAACACATAACTTTAATCTGTAGGTAGCTATTGTGGCCCATCGGCTTCAACCAGATCCCACTGCTGGAACTTTTCTCAGGATTGTCTTGTTTTGAGTTATCAAAGTAAGCAACTGGGGTCATGAACAAGCAAAGGTTTTTTTGGTCTTTGACCAAGCAACTAACTCGCTGGCGACGACGCTACAAAGCACGACGCCGTAAAAGATATTGGCTAGGGACAGTAAGAAGTCAAAGCTGTATCAGGCAATCTGATGAACTTCAAAGTAAAATCCGCAGTCGTTTACAACTATATTTATCAAAAATCAACAATAAAAGCGAACACCAACAACAAGAATTAGCACTCAGAACAATGGCAAAATCGGTCAGAATTCAACGTAGGATTGATGCAGTAAGTCTAGGCTGGGTGCATGAAAAGCGTTCCTCTGTTGTTGTAGCGATCGCTGTAGTTTCCCTAACAGGGGTAATGGGGCATAAACTATATAATCAACCCCAGCTGACAGTAGGAACTCCTGCACCTCAAACAATCAGAGCGCCTTACACTGCTAGCATTGAGAATCAAGAAGAAACAGCAGCACAACGCCAAGCCGCCAGTAGAAGTTCTATCCCAGTTTTGATGATCGATGTCCAAAAGACTGAAAAAATCGACAAAACTTTACAGCAACTTTTAGACGAAGGCAATAAAATTCGCGCTATTGCTGGATCTTTTCCTTTTTTTGATACATCAGTTTTATCCATTCCGACCCAGCATTATCTTCGCTCTTGTTCTGTTTCAGAATGGCAAACGCTGCTGATAACTTTAGAAAATCATCCTACTAGCCAAAAACGATCCGGGTTTTTAGCTGCTAGGCAAAAAACTAATTCGAGTAGACATCAAAGTAGTACAGCACAGCCAGTACCCGCTGCTGCTTATTTGCCTTTATTTCCCACATCCACAGGTTCACCCCATGCAGAACAACAATCGCTATCCACTTTTATTAACTCCGGTAATTTACCTCTGTATCTGTCTCCTTTAGAAGTCCAACCGGTGAGTGTGGCTCCAACAACTTTCTTTACTCAAGCGGTAGAAGAACTCAAAGCTTATCGTGCCACAACTTCAGAGCCAAGCTTATCTGCACTCATTACCCAAACGGCCCAAGTCCGCAAAACATACGCCCAAGCCCAGCTACAATTGTTATCTAGAGAAAATCCCCTCTCTAAAAAAATTTACAGTGAAACAGCCCTCCTGGAATTATCAGATAACGAGTGGACAACCACAAAAAGCGGAATTCGTCGCAGCGCCGAGAGGATTTTGACACAGGGGATTCCCCCAGGATTACCATCAAGTATTTTACAGAGTGCGGTGAGCCTACAAGTACAAGCATTTGTACCCCAGAATGCTGAACCCTTGGCAAATAGGGTATTAATAGCTGTGTTGCAACCGAATTTAAAGCAAGATGAGGAAGAAACGCAACAACGCGTACAGCAAGCATCAGCTGGAGTCTCACCTGTGATGGTGGAAGTGCCTCAAGGTGAAGTAATTGTGATTAAGGGAGAGAATATTACGCAATGGCACTTTGATGTTCTAGAGCATTATCAATTAATCCGCCGGGAAAATAATTGGCTGGGGTTAACGAAATTAGCCAGTGTTGTCACAGCCGCCATTGGCATTTTTGTGCTGGTAGAAAGGCAGATGAAGTGTAAATTGCGACAACGTGATTACTTCTTAGTTCTACTACTGACCCTGAGTACGCCGGGAGTGCTAGCCTTTGGCATACCCTATACAACTTGGAGTGCTGTTGGTTTATTGTTGGGCAGCTTTTATGCGCCTGCTTTGGGTGTAACAGTAGTGGGACTATTGTTACTAATTTTACCCATGACTACAGAAATCAGCATCATTGCCCTTTTAGCTGGTGGGGCGGCGGGAATATTGGGCAGTAGTATGGCGAAAAGATTGCGATCGCGTGAAGAACTAGCATTATTAGGTGTTGCTATTGCCTTAACTCAAGGTGGTACGTACCTAATTATGAAGCTCCTCATTGGTGCTGTGTTTAGCGCAGGTTGGTATATGGTTCTGCAAAGCGCAGGCTTATTCGCTTTATCCGGTTTAGCCTGGAGTATTGTAGCGTTGGGCTTGAGTCCTTATTTAGAAAAATTCTTTGATTTAGTCACCCCCATTCGGTTAGCTGAATTGGCTAATCCAAATCGCCCTTTATTAAAACGACTAGCTACAGAAACCCCTGGTACTTTTCAACATACACTGTTTGTCTCTACCCTGGCTGAAGCTGCTGCCAAAAAACTCGCCTGTAATGTCGAACTCGTTAGGGCTGGCACATTATATCATGATATCGGCAAAATGCATGACCCCCTAGGCTTTATTGAAAATCAAATGGGGGGGCCGAATAAACACGAAACAGAAATTAATGATCCGTGGAAGAGTGCAGAAATTATCAAAAAGCATGTCAGCCAAGGGGTAATGATGGCGCGAAAACAGCTTTTACCCACAGCAATTCAAGCTTTTATTCCTGAACATCAAGGAACCATGCTGATTGCTTATTTTTATCATCAAGCCCAGGAAATGGCCCAAGAAGACCCTAGCTTAACAGTCGATGAGGCTGATTTTCGCTATGACGGCCCCATTCCCCAATCACGGGAAACCGGAATAGTCATGTTAGCCGATTCTTGTGAAGCCGCACTGCGATCGCTTAAAGATGCCACACCCGAACAAGCCTTAACAATGTTGAATAATATTCTCCGTGCTAGATGGCAAGATAATCAATTAGTAGATTCAGGGCTGACACGGGAAGAAATGACAGAAATTGCTCAAATATTTGTGGAAGTTTGGCAGCAATTCCACCATAAACGGATTGCTTATCCTAAATTAAAGGCAAGTAAGCATGGTAAGTAAAAATTTTGATGTAGTTACCTATGTTGAGCAAATGGCATTATTGTTGGATTTGCAGTTAACAGATGCCGAACATGATGGCGTGGTAGAAAATTTTGCGAAAATACAAGCGATCGCTCAACTGGTAAATGAGTTTCCTTTACCAGAAGATATCGAAGCTGCACCCGTATTTAAACCATGATCACAGAGGATAAGTGGTTGGTTACGTAAGTCCTGATAATATTAGCAAAATTACTGAGCATTATAAATTTTTCATGAAGCTTGCGTAATATTACATAAAATAGTATTAGGCTGTTATAGTGTTACTTGTTAAACTTTATATAAAGTACATTAAATATTTACAGTTTTATCAAAGAGTATTTACAGAGAAAAGGTTAAGTATATGGATCAAATTGCCTGAGTGGGAGATTTGTAGTCAAGAGATAAATACTGAGATCCTGTAGTTAAAGAGTTTGCCATAGGTCAAGCGATCGCGTCTTTTAAATAGGACGGCGTAAATAATTAAAGGTTTGTAGTGAGGACTTTAGTCTTCTGACTACGAAATGAATTTTAATTATTTTACATTGCTTAACATAGTTTGATTTTTTCTCGCCGACTTACTTAAATTATTTTCATTTATTTATTAGCAAAAATAGAAAGATTATCAGTATTTAAAAAATGGTTGAAACTACAATAAATAATATTAGTGATTTTTCATTTTTAAATGTAATTTTTGTAAATATCCTCAAAATAGAAAACCGTAGATAAATCATCGCTAACATCATCGATATTACCAAGGAAGGGCAAAAATATGAAACTGCTTTATTACCGAGAAAAGAATTTTGGTGATCAACTTAATCCTTGGTTATGGGACAAATTAATTCCTGGTGTCATCGATGATAACCAAACAACTACCTTTGTTGGTATAGGTACTCTCATTAATGATAGATTACCTCTCAAAACCAAAAATTCTCGCTTAAGAGCGATATTTGGTACAGGTGTAGGTTATGGAAAAGGAATACCACAGCTAAATGATACTTATAAAATTTATTGTCTGCGTGGCCCACTATCAGCCCAAGCATTAGGTGTTTCAGATAAATTAGCCGTAACAGATGGAGCGGTACTAGTTAGAAATTTATTTGATAATTATAGCCATAAAAAGGTATATAAATTTTCTTATATGCCTCACTTCGAGCTAGCCGGTACCAGTTGGAGTTTAGTCTGTGAAAGTCTAGGATTTGGATATATTGATCCACGCTGGTCAATAGAAAAAGTTTTATCATCTATTAACGAAACAGAAGTTTTACTAGCAGAAGCTATGCATGGTGCTATTATTGCCGATGCCCTGCGTGTACCTTGGGTTCCTATAATTACTAACCCTACTATTCTACAATTTAAGTGGCAAGACTGGTGCCAATCTGTAGGTGTAAACTATCAACCATCACATATAAAGCGTTTACATCATCCTAATCAAAAACGAGATATCTTATCTCCAATTCGTTTAGTTCGTGATTGGGCAAGACAACAAGAATCTAAATCACAATTAATGCATATTGCCAAGAATGCACAACCTACTTTAAGCAGTGATACATGTATAAAAAATCTGACTCAGGAAATGAACGCCAGACTTGATGCATTTAAACAGGATTTTGCACAAGGAATATATTCATAAAAGTTGACTTTTAGTTTTAATAATGAATATTCACTCAGCTGATGCTGTATCAATAGCTGCTGCTGTGCGTATAGGCCAAGTTAGCGCAGTGGAAGTTACCCAGAGTGCCTTAGCAGAAATTAATGCTCGCAATCATCAATTCAACTGTTTTACGGCAATAACTGCGGAAACCGCATTGGTAGATGCTGCCAAAATTGACGAAGAAATTGCCCAAGGTAATAACTCTGGTGCTTTGGCTGGCGTACCTTTTGCTGTCAAAAATCTTTACGATATTGCTGGATTAATAACTTTGGCAGGTTCAAAAATTAACGCCGAAAATCTCCCAGCTACCCAAGATGCCACCGCAGTAGCCAAGTTAAAAAAAGCCGGTGCAATATTGGTTGGCGCGTTAAATATGGATGAGTATGCCTATGGGTTTGTCACAGAAAATTCCCATTATGGTGCTACCCACAATCCCCATGATGTGCAACGAATTGCCGGTGGTTCTTCTGGTGGTTCGGCGGCGGCGGTGGCGGCTGGGTTAGTTCCCCTGACACTGGGTTCTGATACTAACGGTTCTATTCGCGTCCCGGCGGCTTTGTGTGGCGTGTTTGGTTTTAAACCAACTTATGGGCGCTTGTCTAGGGCTGGGGTAGTATTATTTTCTAGCAGTTTTGACCATATTGGCCCATTTGCGCGCTCGGTACAAGATATTGCTACAGCCTTTGATGTGCTTCAGGGAGAAGATCAGCGTGATCCGATTTGTACCCAGCATCCACCGCAATTATGTGTCTCACAACTCAATCAAGGTATATCTGGTATCAAAATTGCCATTGCTGGAGATTACTTTACTCAAGGTGTAGCATCGGAAGCCTTGGCAGCCGTGCAAAAGGTAGCTGAGGCTTTAAATGTAACTGAGTATGTAATGATACCTGAAGCCCAGCGTGCTAGGGCAGCAGCATTTGTAATTACAGCTAGCGAAGGGGCAAATCTGCATTTAAACAAATTACAGTCGCGTTCCCAGGATTTTGACCCCGCTACACGCGATCGCTTTTTGGCTGGCGCATTAATACCGAGTAGCTGGTACTTACAAGCACAACGTTTTCGGAGATGGTATGGCGATCGCCTGCGGGAAATATTTCAAAATGTCGATATAATTCTTGCTCCCACCACACCTATTTCTGCACCATTAATTGGTCAACAAACCATGATTTTAGATGGTGACGAAATTTTGGTGCGTCCTCATTTGGGGTTATTCACACAACCATTATCTTTCATCGGCTTACCTGTTTTATCAGTACCCATTCAGCGTCCTCATGACTTACCTTTAGGTGTGCAATTAATCGCTGCACCCCACAACGAAGCTTTAATTTTACGAGTTGCGGCTGTGTTGGAATCCCAAGGTGTAATTTCGGCAAAACTAGCTGGTGACTCATAAAATTCTGCCAATTTGAGGTTTGAGCAGCTATTCGCACCATTTAACTGTTCCTGATTAAGAATTGCTTGAATGATTTTTTCCTTTCGCTTCTTGGTCAGAATCCAGCCGAGTGTGGCTACAACAATGTGACTTAGACTCTGGAACCGGATCATAACCACCAGGATGAAAGGGATGACAACGCAAAATCCGTCGAATCGCCATCCACCCACCGCGCCAGACACCAAATTTCTCAATGGCTTGCATGGCATACATCGAACAAGTGGGTTGAAAGCGACAAGTCGGGGGGAACAAAGGCGAAATAAACATTCTGTAACCTTTAATCAACCAAATGAATAATAGTTTCATCACAATTACCCAGATCCTATAGATTAGTAATAAACCTAAAAATCTTATCTTGTAGATTCTTTGTTATCTTTAATTGTCGATTTAACATCTGTTTCATCTTCGTGGCTGCAAATTACTATAGTTGCAGTTTGGATGTCATGCATCCTGTTGATCGCATGGGTAGTACATCGCTTTGCTAAAGGCGATCCAGAAATAGTCAGAAAAATAGTTCACATTGGCACTGGCAACGTAATTTTGCTAGCTTGGTGGCTTAATATACCCGCCATTGTAGGCATTACAGCTTCAGTTGTTGCAAGTGCCATCACCTTATTATCATACCGATTTCCCATTCTTCCCGGTATCAATAGCGTGGGACGGCAAAGTTTAGGGACATTCTTTTATGCTGTTAGTGTGGGTATTTTAATAGCCTGGTTTTGGCATATTCAACAGCCCCAATACGCAGCTATCGGTATTATGGTCATGGCATGGGGCGATGGGCTAGCGGCATTGATTGGGCAACGCTTTGGGCAGCATAAGTATAAAGTTTTGGGAGCGCAAAAAAGCTGGGAAGGTTCGTTAACGATGGCCTTAGTCAGCTATTTTATCAGTAGTATGATTTTGCTGGGTGTCCAAGGTAACACGTGGACAACTTGGGTAGTATCACTAGCGATCGCTTTCGTTGCTACAAGTTTAGAAGCTATTTCATTTTTGGGGATTGATAATTTGACCGTTCCTTTAGGTAGTGCGGCCCTAGCATTTATGTTAATTGAGTTATTACCTTACAAATAAATAGGACTTACGCGCTTTGAGATTGCTTCCCTACGGTCACAATGACGAAAATATGTAGTTGGTTACGTAATTCCTGATAAATTTAAAATTATTCATCAATGGCAATTATTTACGCATATTTGTATCTCTAAAACCCTGAATATTTTTCAATTACGGATGAGCGATACCTACGGTAAGGTACGCTAACGCCGGGAACAAATCGAGTATTTGATGAGATACCTGCAAAAACATCTAATATTGACTATTTATTCTCTTGAGATATTAGTATATCTAGAAAAAATAAAAGATTTTGTATCTACTTTGAGGAGTAGATATATAATATCGATTTCTATCTAGAGATTTATGAATTCCTCACAAACAGTGCTTATAGTTGAGGTCTTAGGTAGTCACAGACCTATGTACGTAAGTGAGGCTAACAATCATGTCACATCAAATATTTGCTTGCGAATTGTTAATCACATTATCAGATGAGCAACAGGAGCTTTTAGCAGGCGGTGCCGATTTTGAATTAGCTGGTAGCAATTTCTCCCGCAGACAGGCAAACTTGCAGGGTACCACTAATGCCGGGCCAGATGGCAGTAATGCCAATTCTACAGGTGATGTTACCGCGATCAATACTGCGGCACAAGACTTGTTGGGATTGGGTGCAGACAGCGTTCCTTCGGTTGACCCCTTGGGCGCTGCGCCAGTTCTCAATGGCGTAGATACGGAATGAATGGTAACAATAATGGCGAATAGTCAACCAGTCCAACGTTTGACTTATGCCTAAAGTTTACCCAAAAATTTTTGATGCTTTTCTTAGTAAAAATCTGCAATTGTTACCCCGAATAACTTTCTCCATTGTAGAGGTCACTTAGGCATGGGAAGTAGGCTTGGATTCCAGAATTTTGTTACCAATTTGCTGTTTACCAAATCTAATGATCAAATTAAATACTTGGTAAAACGAAATTTACAAGTTAATTTCTGGAATCCTTTCTGGAAGAATTACGCAGATGAGGCTCAGAATCATGTTGTATCAAACTATTGAATCAAAATTTTTAGTCGCGTTATCTGATGATCAACAAGAACTTGTATCTGGTGGTGTTGATTTTGAACTAGCTGGGAGCAATTTTGCTAACAGAATTGCTAACCTACAAGGTTCAGCGACTTCTGGGCCAGATGGTAGCACTGCCAACTCCACAGGTCAATTGACAGTTGTCAACACTGCGGCACAAGACCTCTTAGGATTGGGTGCAGAAAGTATACCTTCGGTTGACGCTCTAGGTACAGCACCAGTTCTCAATGGTAGTGGTAATAATGATGAATGACCGCATAATTTGTCAGGGAAGGAAAAACAAATAATCTTGATCAGTTTAGGCGATAAGTGCCAGTTTCTGCATCTTTAGCTTTCAGGTTTCGCAACAACGCAGATTTTCATAGGTGTGAGGTAAGGATGAGATATCAGCCTGAAGCAGACAATTAAAATGTTCAACCAGGAAATAAATTTGCAATTGCAGAATTTGACTTAGTAATAGTAAATTTGGGTAACCCTCGTTGTCCGAATTAGCTAGATTTAGCTTTCCCAGACAAATTTTGAGTTGTTCCGGTAAGTGAGGCTAACAATCATGTCACATCAAATAATTACATTGGATTGGTTTGTCGAGTTAGAATTATCCACTAGACAGCAGCAGCTATTAGTTGGTGGTGCTAATTCTCACCGGAGTAATAATAATTTCACTCAAGGAATAGCAGCAACAAAAAAGACAAACAATAGTAGTCCCGAAGGAAATACTAGCGAATCTAATAGTCAAATTTCTGATGTAAATTCTGGGGCAACAGTGTTTTTATCTCGTGATGCGACAGAAATTCCTTTGCTTTCCAGCCTGGAATAACTAACATGCGATTTGTCAATGAAAAGGGGAGAGAGGAGTTAATTACAACTCACTCAACGTAAGTGAGGTCTTTGAGAGAGTTTGAGCTTACTCCTTTCTCGTTCCCCATCTCTAATTATAAAACATCATAAACCATGATGTGGGCTAACTTTAGCATCATAAACTACCATTTCACCTTTTATTCAGAAACAAAGCGATCGCTATGAATATTACTGACCATATTTATTCTGAATCAATGAGCTAAATACTTCTATTTACGAGCAAATTCTGAAAAATTGATCACACCAAGCAAAAATCTGGGTTTCACCACATTTTAATTATTTTCATTTAACACCAAGGTGTATTACCGTGAACTTCTTACCCCACCCAGAAAACCATTCGTGGCATAATTTCAATGAGCCTACGGCAGAAGAACTGCATCTAGTGGAGGCTAACGAGTTTTTGCCCCGTCTGAGTAAATGGACAAATATCGGAGCCTTATTTCTGCTGACTATATTTATAACCGGGGCTGGTCTGACATCTATTTTGAATTACAAAGTTACAGTTAAAGCACCAGCAAGTATCCGACCAAAAGGGGAACTGCGGGTTGTGCAATCTGCGGTGGTGGGAACCGTGCAAAAAATTACCGTGCGCGAAAATCAAGTGGTGAATCAAGGAGATCCGATTGCTTACGTTGATGATTCCCGACTCCAGACACAAAAAAGCCAACTAGAAAACAGTATTCAGCAGACTCAATTACAACTGAATCAAATTGATGCTCAATTCAGTGAAATTGGCAATCAAATTTTGGCGCAAAGAACCTTAGTTAACCGGACAATAATTGCGGCTCAAGCCGAACTGACTGCGACTGAGCGCCAATATGAAGATCAGCGAATTACAACTACAGCTGATCTGACACAAGCAGAAGCCGCCTGGAAGTTAGCGAAAGTACAACGCGATCGCTTGCAGCAAAATAATTTATTAACTGCAACTGTACAAGAAGCTGAATTAGCTTTGAATTTAGCCAAGGCCCAACGCGATCGCTTGCAGCAGGATAATTTGATAGCTGCGACTGTACAAGAAGCTGAAGTAGGTTTGAATTTAGCCAAGATACAACATGATCGATTACAGTCAGTAATGGCATCGGGAGCAATTTCCCGCAATCTATTTGAGGAAAAAAAACAAGCCGTTAAGTCTGCTCAAGCCAAGCTAGAACAAGCCAAAGCTAATGCGAAAAACTTAATGGAAGAAAGAGAACAAGCCGTTAAGTCTGCTCAAGCCAAGCTAGAACAAGCCAAAGCTAATGCCAAAGACTTAATGGAGGAAAAAGAACAAGCCTTACAAGTGGCGCAAATCAACCGAGAAAAAGCTAAAACCACTATCAATCCTAGTCAGGCTGCTGTCACCGTAGCATCTGAACGAATTAAGCAGGAACAAGCAAGTGGAGAAGCTACCTTAGCCAGTTTGAATCGAGAACGAGAAACCCTACTTCAGCAGCGTCTAGAACTGCAAAAGCAACTGAATCAGGCGCGCAAAGAACTACAACAGGTAGAAACTGACCTACATCAGAGTGTGATTCGCGCACCAATTACAGGTACTGTGTTGCAATTAAATCTGCGTAATCCTGGGCAAGTAGTGCAAAGTACTCAACCCATTGCTCAAATTGCCCCTTTCAATGCGCCATTACTGATTAGAACTTTTGTCCAAGCTCAAGATATCGACAAAGTAAAACCTGGTCAAAAAGTGCAAATGCAGGTTTCCGCTTGCCCTTATCCAGAATATGGTACTCTCCACGGGACAGTGAGAACCATTGCCCCAGATGCCTTACCAGTGGGTAACAATAGCGCCGAGCAAAAAACTACTCAGGTTGCCTATGAAGCAATTATTGAGCCAAAAACCACATATGTAGGTAGAGGCGATCGTCAATGTCATCTCAAAGCTGGTATGGAAGGTAGAGCTGATATTATTTCCCGTCAAGAAACGGTACTTCAATTCATTCTCCGCAAAGCTAGATTGCTTGTAGATGTTTAACTTTTAGGACTAGGGGCTAGGGATTAGGGACTGGGGACTGGGGACTGGGGACTACGAATTAAGAACATTTATCAGGTCTGGTGTCCATGTTTGGTCTATTCAAACCTCTTAATAATTACCCGTGCGTTTTACAGTTAAGTGAAGAAGACTGTGGTGCAGCCTGTCTAGCTTCAATCTGCAAACATTATGGACGGTTTTTAAGTATCAATCGCAGTCGAGAAGCAGTAGGAACTGGACAACTAGGAACAACTTTATTAGGTCTAAAACGTGGTTGTGAGAATCTGGGTTTTAGTGCCAGAGCAGTGAAAGCTTCGCCAGAAATCATAGACAGAATCAAAGAAGTACAGTTGCCAGCTATCATCCATTGGCAAGGCTATCATTGGGTGGTTTTATATAACCAACGAGGCAAAAAGTACGCCATTGCTGATCCGTCGGTGGGCATCCGTTATGTTACCCGCGACGAATTAACAGCTGCTTGGAATGGGGTGATGCTGTTACTGGAACCCGATCCAGAGCGCTTTTTTGATCAGCCCCAAGATAAACCAATGGGTGGTTTGGGACGCTTTATTAAGCGTATTCTGCCTTATCGTGGTTTACTAACTCAGGTTTTATTGATCAACATTGTCTTGGGTATACTCGCTTTGGGTACTCCCGTTTTAATTCAACTGCTGACAGATGATGTTCTGATTCGGGGAGATACTCAGTTACTAACTGTTGTGGTGGCAGCAGTTGTGGTAATGACTGTATTCGGCGGTACTCTACAATTCTTGCAATCTACGATGATTGCTCACTTTAGTCAAAGGCTGCAATTAGGATTAGTTTTGGAGTTTGGGCGAAAAATTCTCCAGTTGCCTTTAAATTACTATGAAGCCCGTCGTAGTGGTGAAATTACTAGTCGATTACGAGATATTAATGATATTAACCAGTTAGTATCGCAGATAGTAATTCTTTTACCTAGCCAGTTTTTTATTGCAGTGGTTTCTTTTTGCTTAATGTTGTTTTATAGCTGGCAGTTAACACTAGCAGTGATATTTTTTGGTGCTTTAATGACTTTATCCACCTTGCCTTTTTTGCCTATCCTCCAACAAAAAACCCGCAATCTTTTAGTTTTAGGAGCAGAAAATCAAGGCGTATTAGTGGAAACATTTAAGGGGGCACAAGTACTAAAAACTACAAATGCTGCACCTCAATTCTGGGAAGAATTTCAAAGTCGTTTTGGTCGCCTGGCTAATTTGACATTTAGTACTGTGCAAATCGGAATTATTAACAGTACTCTGGCAAGACTATTTTCGACAATAGGTGGTGTGGCTTTATTAGGACTAGGTAGTATTTTAGTAATTCGGGGCCAATTAACCATTGGTCAAATGCTGGCTTTTAATGCTTTGCAAATTAATGTTCTGAATTTGGTTAATTCAGTAGTTGGTTTAGTTGACGACTATTTTCGTTCTCAAACAGCCATTTCTCGCCTCTTAGAAGTAATCGATGCGACACCAGAAGTTGTGGGAGGTAGCCAAAAGCCTGTAGCGCAAATATCGGGGAGTGCAGATATTCATTGTTCCC
This sequence comes from Anabaena sp. CCY 9613, assembly GCF_963920895.1. Classification (NCBI taxonomy): domain Bacteria; kingdom Bacillati; phylum Cyanobacteriota; class Cyanophyceae; order Nostocales; family Nostocaceae; genus Anabaena; species Anabaena sp. CCY 9613. The sequence continues at coordinate 200,218 of NZ_CAWUDE010000007.1, read as the reverse complement.
ACATGACATTTCATCATGCCGGTAGAATTGACTTACTAGAAGACTTTTCGATTAAGCTTCCCGGTGGACAGGCGATCGCTTTGATTGGTAAATCTGGTTGTGGCAAAAGTACTTTAGCCAAGCTGATAGCAGGCTTATATCAACCGACTTCTGGCAATATCCGCATTGGTTTGTATAATCTCCAAGATTTGGCCCTTGATTGTCTCAGACAACAAGTGGTGTATGTACCCCAAGAACCTCATTTCTGGAGTCGCTCAATTTTAGAGAATTTCCGCCTAGGAATGCCTCATATCCCCTTTGAGGAAATTGTCCACGCTTGCCATATCGCTGATGCAGACAGCTTTATTAGCCAATTACCCAATAAGTACCAAACGGTATTGGGCGAATTTGGGGCCAATCTTTCTGGTGGACAAAGACAACGATTAGCGATCGCAAGAGGCATTCTCACTAATCCACCTGTACTAATTTTAGACGAAGCCACCGCAGGGCTAGACCCAGTTAGTGAAGCTAGCGTCTTAGATCAGATATTAGAATATCGCAAAGGCAAAACTACAATCCTCATAACTCACCGTCCTAGTGTCATCCATCGAGCTGATTGGATTGTGATGTTAGAAAAAGGACAAGTTCAATTACAAGGGACTCAAGATACTTTTATATCGCATCAAGGAGAGCATTTAAAATTTTTAGCATTATGAAATTATTTTCGGTGTGATTAGGTGATGTCATGTCTAAAAATAACATTTACCATGATTCAGATTTCTTGCCATGTTTGTCTGAAGAAGAACAAGAAACTTTAGCTGGTGGACAGAGTATGAATGTATTGGGTAGCGCTGACTTTTTTTTGCAAAAAACTGACATTCAAACTGAAGCGGAGAATAACGTAAATCTTGCAGGTGGTGAATCTGGATCACAAACTACTAGATACAATTTATCACAGGTGACTATGGCATCTTCCATAACATTTGGCATTCCCAACTTTAGTGACACTAGTAATCGAGTTAATAACTTTGTTACTAATGTTTTGAGAGGATTATTTTCCCAAAATATTAATTCATGATTTTTAGATAATTTTTTTGGATTTTCACCAAGATGCTCATTTACATTAATCGAGATAAATGAGCAAAATAGGTTTCCGTACGAATTCAATATTAATAAAGTTAGGGAGTCACGATTGATGGCTCTCTATCGTGCTGAAAATGTTGAAAAATATATATAAAATATTATTATAAATCAAAAGAAATAGATCGTTTCTGTTATTTTCTATCTTGAGAGTAATTTAAATTATCAGAGAATAATTAATAATTAAAGCATAGGTAATTACACACCTATGTAAATAAGTGAGGTCAAGTATTTATGTTAAAACAAATCATCGCATCGGATTTACTAGAAGATTTATCCGCAGAAGAACAAGAACTTCTTTCTGGTGGACAAAATGAAATGGATGTGGAAAATGGGGAAGATGATGATGAGCTAAGTACAGAGTTTCCCTCAGGCGATCGCGTTCGTCGTTATCCCATCCGGCTTACTGGAATACTTGAAGTAGTTAAGCCAAAAAAAGATAAAGAAGACTAGTCACCTAGGTTAATATTTGCAAATTTTGGAGTGAGGAAAATAGCCATATAATTTTCTCCTAAATAAACCTTTTGTTAGGAGAATAGTGGCAGTTTCATTCTGTCTTTTCGAGGTATTAAAATACTAACTTAGAGAGAAAATAGAAACTACCAATATATGGCTACCATAAAAATACTTATCCTACACACTTTAATGCAAATAGTTGTGACTACTTAGCGACCACATTATTTACGGTATAACTGGAAGCCTTAGCCGTAAAACTGCACCTATTTAAGTTTTTTTCTAGCATAGGTGTTTTCTCATTTTATGTACGACATTGAGGCAATAAATTATGTCATCTTATATCATCAAATCCGATTTATTTGCGGAGTTATCCGCAGAAGAACAACAGAATTTATCTGGTGGAAGATTCTGGGGTGGTAAACCTCGACCTGATATTACCGTTGATGGTACCCTGACCGATTCTAGTGGTAACAGTTTCCCAGTTCGCATTTTAGGCTTCATTGCAGGACAACGTAGCAGAAGACCACAACCATACTCTTTTAATCGTTACTAAGAACATAGGCAAAGAATAGTCTTAGCGGTTGTTTAGTAATTATTCTACTAAACATTAAAGCCCTAGAAACATTATCATCTCATTCTTGCTTTATTAGACAAGAGTTAGAGCCAAAGCCTCTCTTCTACTAGGCTACGGTGTACACACCAGTCGTATCAAGTTGCCTAACAGCGTTTGTACCCCCCTAACCCTCTAAGCCCCTTTGGGGATGCGCCTTCGGCGTAGAAAAAGGGGGGAAAATTTCTTAAAGTCCCCCTTGATAAACGTGAGTTCGACGGAACCTAACCCCAACCCCTTCCCTACGAGGAAAGGGGCAAAAAATCTACAGTTTGGTACGAAAAAATAGTGTTTTTAAGCCTCTCCCCGCGTCGGGGAATGGAAGCGGGTTTTTTAAAGCCATCGAACTCACGTTGATAAGGGGAGCCACTGCTTTGGACAGGTTTCCCGACTTGTAGCAAGTGGCGTGGATTTGGGGTGATCAATCCAAATTTTGCACCGAGTACAGAGATGTGTGTACACGGTAGCTTCTACTAGGAGAGAGCTTTTTTTGCCTCTTACAATCTATTTGATGAGCTTGTTTTGAAATCACAGAAAATCAATAGATAAAAATATCAAATTATATTTACAGATGTTTTTCTTTAATAACAGCAACTTTAACTTGAATTAAATTTCAATTGATCATGAGTCAAAAGATAGAAATGTGGTTTATTTATTTATAGCTTTGGGATAATTTAATCTCCGGTAAATATGTTTAGAAATAAAAGTATAGGTAATACACACCCATATTCCTTTTTGCCTAAGTGTGTATGACTCACAAATAAAATTGAGGTGAAAAATTATGTCAAATCAAGTCATCCAATCTGATTCATTGGTGGATTTATCTACAGAAGAGCAAGAGAATGTGTCCGGAGGATATGGCTACTGGGGTGGTTACCGTGGTGGTGGTTACCGCAGAAGACCTTTCTGGCGTGGCGGCTTCTATGGCGGCAGACGCTTCCACGGTGGTTACCGCCGTGGTTGGTGGTAAATCAGCTAAGTCTACTTAATTCCATAGCTTCACCGTTAGCCACAAATCACAAGGTAACAAGAGCATATCAACTTTTTTTGGCACCTTAAAAGGTGCAGTTACAGTTACAAAACCTGATACAACAGGTTTTAAGGAACGAAGCCTCAACGGCTTCGTTTTTTAACTTGCTATCTCCCAAATCCAATCTTGTAAAATAGGATTGACTAATTCAGGTGCTTCATCTTGAGGGCAATGTCCCACGCCTTCTAAGGGAATGAATTTTAGCACTTGTGGGTAGTTGGCTAACTCTCTACCTAAGCTTATTGGTTCCCAAGGATCAGCTGTTCCCCATAAAATAATTGCCGGACAAGATAATAAAGGTAACAAATCCTCTGGTAATGGGCCTGTAGAATAAGCAGTAAAAGCGAGAAACACAGCTACAGCGCCTGGGTCTTTTGCCGGTGCGGTGAGAATATCCACTAACTCATCTGTTACTATCTCTGCATTCGCGTAGGCTTGCAGCAAAATCTTTCTGACTGTTTTCGGTTTAGCAACTTGATTGAAAAAAAAGTTACCCACTGGTTTGATAGATAATATTCGTTGGAGAATGGGCGCTCCGAAGCGACGAGACCATGGTAGTGTAGCCCGTTTGCGATCGTGTAACAACCGTAAGGAGCAGTTGAGTAAAGCCACTCCTAAAGCTATATCCGGGTTGCTCACTGCTGCTTGCATAACCACAATACAGCCAATGGAATTTCCTACTAAATAAGCAGGCCCACCCACTACTTCACGGCAAAAATCTGCTAACTGCTGTCCCCAATTTTCTAGTGTGTAAGCAATTTTTTCCCCCGGTTGAGGTTTAGCTGAAGCACCAAAGCCAATCAAATCAATAGCAAAGATACGACAATTTTCTGCTAAAACGGGGATATTTTTGCGCCAGTGCCACCAAGAAGCGCCAAAGCCATGTACTAAAACCACCGCAGGGCCATTATTTCCTTGACTCTGATAGCAAATGGGGAAGCCTTGCCACATCCAAGTTTTACTTGGGGTAAAAGTGTTTGTAGATGTCGTCATTGTTAATTATGTATATAAGGTTGGACTAAAAATTTATTACGAGACTTTACATTCCTTAATGTTAACGCGGTCTGGAACTAGTTATTACATGAACCTGATAACCGCTGGTTAGTACTTTAGGGAACAAGTCTTACCCTGACATCTTCTGTCAGTTTAGCCATTGCACTGCCAAAATAAACAGCTATCATTGCCAAATAATAAGGGCATACTTCTGTTATCTTTACTATTGAAGGCTCTCAAAAGCTATCCTCACCTCTGGAAAAAGGTTGATAATAAGTAGACAATCAATTTAACCAGCTGACATTAGCAGCATCAATGTGTACAGTAGTTGAAAGTCAAATAACTATTTTTTGTATTTAACGCATCCATCTATGGATAGAAAAACTAAACGCCTGTTACTGCTAGTTGTTTCCTGTAGTTTAACTGGTGTACTTCTCGGAGGTACATCAAGTTGGGCAGAAAGCAATATTTGCTTGCAATCTGATGAGGTTACAAGCGATTGTGTGACCAAAGATCCTGTACAAAAGACTGTACAAGGAATGAGTACTGGTTTATTAGCAGGGGCGGGCGCGGCTTGCTGTGTCGCCTGGAATGCACGTCACGAAAATTAAACAAATACATTTATTCCCACAAGCGGGCTACATTCAAACTGAGAGCTTGTGGGAATTTCTGTCTATTAAAAACGATAATTGCGATCGCGTACCCACAAACTCACCGGTACAGCGTTACCTTGAGGATCTACTCTGACTCTGACGGTAATGGGTCTAATTTGTCTACCTCTTGATCCTCTGATTTGCTGGGCAGATTCAAAGATATCGTTACTAATTTGCTGGCGTTCTTGTTCTGGTAGATAGTATGTTTCTACTCCATAAGTGATGGCATTATTTTGATACACACCCCTTAAGGCTACTTGATTACTAGGAAGAGACTGGGGTAAAGTACTATTTACTCGTACTGGTCTCCAAGCTCTAGGAACACCACCTTCTGAGAATTGTTGCTCTTGCAAAATCACGTACAAGTTGGTTCCTGGTAGTAATTGTCTATTTCTCCCTTGATTTCTCCTCAGTAAATCATCCCAACCGGGAAGCCTTCGCAAATTGTCCACACGAGATATGTTGTAATCCAGGTTGAGGGAAAAGTCTTGCACCACATTGTTAGGATTTTGAGGCAAGGTTTGCAAAATTACATCCCTACCGGCAATGTTGGTGTACATGGCTTGAGTGGGAACCGCCAAGATGATGCCTGTTTGAATTAATAGGGGAACTAATAGCCGCCAAATAGGTAGAGGCTTGTTCGCTTTTTGTTCAGTAGCAATCAAGTAATCTCGAAAAGTCAGCTTCTCTGAAAACTCGACTTCCGGAGGCAATGTTTTCTTTTTACTCGATTCAGAGGGATCACTTCTCATGAGCGTAGTCCTAAAATGAGGGGGTATTTTTCAAGATGTTGTCTGGGATTTCCAGAATTAGGACTGACGCAGAGATCCTCTAAACAGGATGAAGCAACGAGATTTTACAACCTAGTACAGTACGGCGTAAATATGGATAGCCTTTTAAACAGTTAAAAAGCCCAAAATAAAAGCTTTCTGACTTTTGGCTTCCGCGCAGCTGTACTAATACCGCTACAAAAAAGAAATTACGAATTACGAGATCCGGCAGGTAAGCGACGTTCAAACCACAGTCCAGCGCTAATTAATGCCGAACCGCAAAGAAAAAAGACCAAGGACTGAAAAAGGATATCAGTGTCGTATTCTATCACGCGGCTAATAATTTGCAGTGTTAGTAATAGCATACCTCCCCAAAAGGTGCGTCTGTCGTTTAATTTAATTCCTTCGCGAATTAATCCCGCAGCTAAAAACGCCAACAATACATTGAACATGAAACTGCCTAGTTCATCAATGCGGGTAATAGCTAGATGCCAGAAAGGTGTAATGATGATGAAAGCCAAAAACGTAGTCACAACTGCAATAGTGAAAATTACTTCCCGGCGAGGTGGGTTATTTCTCAACCGCAGCAGTGACAACCATTGTAATACTGCTAAACCACTCAAAATCCCTAAATCAATTACGGGCAGAGACATAAACAGGTTGCTTCTGTTTGTGGGTAGGAAAGAATTGAAACTTGGGGCTACCCATTGCCAACGAAAAGACAAGGCATAAAAAACAAGTCCGAAAAATATCAAAGCTAAGTTACGGGCTAGGGGTTGAAATAGCCTGTAATTTACTGTGGGAAAAAGCAGATCATCATAACTCCAGAATAATGCAGGTGGCAATGCTAAAGCAAAAGATGCCACCCAAGGAGCCATATCAGAGAAATTCAGCAGTGGTAGCGGATTGAGATTTAACTGCAATGTCACAGCAAAAACTACGGCTGCTAAGACAAATATCCAGCGTGAGCGACAAAAATATGCTAAGGGTACAAATAGCAACCATGACAATAAAGGCATATGTCGAACTGCCAACCGTACCCAATTCCAGTCGCTAGATGCATACCACAAGTCTCCTCTTCCTGTCCAATAACCAATTTGGATCAGGACAATGGCCATAATTCCCAGGGAATTTAAGGACAGAAAGTAAGCCATGACCAAAACACCAAATCCCCAAGCAAAAAACAGTTCGGGTATAGAACCGTTAATGTTGAAAATTTGTGCCATCAGCACTATATTTGTGCCAAAGATAAAAGCGCTGAGAATTAGCAATCCTTCTCCGAGTATGCGTCTGCCTTGTTGCTGTTTATTTCTTTCATTGTTGCTTTGTTTAACTGGTATCCATGTATAAAAACCAGTGATACTAGTTGACAGAAACAAACTCATCATGAGGATAAATTTGACTTCCCGTGACCAAACTTGCCAGTTGGCTGCAACAAAGGTAATTACACCTAGAAACAACAGGATACCACCTATAGATATCACCATCATGCCAAAGCGATCGCGTGCAGCAGCTTCCAAGTTATTAAATCGATAACGTTCTGCTAAGTCTTGGTACTGTGACGAACTAATCAATCCTTCATCTCGCCACAATTGTGCTTCTCGGCGTAATTTTTGCTGAAAATCATCTAACATTTATGACCATCTCCGGTGCAGTGGGTTAGCTTGGCAATCATTATTTAGAATGGGGTCATTATGTTTTCAGTATGCAGCCAATACCCTAGATAGCATTGTTCTTCTGTAACATTTTTACTAATGGAAAAACCATCAAATTTATTACTTAAACTCTCACGACGTTTGTTTGAAAACCCAGATAATCAAGAAAAATTCATCAATTCGTTAATTCATCCCCAATCTTTTGCATCTGCTATTATTTGGTGCCAAGACAAACCAGATATTTTGCCTTTTATGGCAGAAAAAACAACAATTTGGCAACCACAATTTGTAGACCGTTTAAGCATAGGCGAAAAACCCGGAAAAAATATCTTGCATGATCAAGGTTATTTCTATTGTTTAGATTTTTCTTCTGTTTTTGCAGCTTCGATTTTGTTAGCAATTCCTCAAGCTGTGCGGGTAGTTTTTGACATGTGTGCTTCCCCTGGTGGTAAAAGTATTTTCGCCTGGAAGGCTTTCCAGCCTGATTTACTAGTTAGTAATGAGGTGATTGGTAAGCGATTGGGGATGCTTATTTCTAATTTAAAGCGTTGTCAGATTAATCCTTGTACTGTGGTTAATCGAGATTCTAGTATTTTTGCTGAAAAAATACCATTGTCTAGTGATTTAGTCATGGTAGATGCGCCTTGTACTGGACAATCTTTACTGGCTAAGGGTGAAAAAGCACCTGGATGTTTTCATCCAACTGCTATTAATAAAAGTGCCAATCGGCAAAAAAGAATTATTGCTAATTCGGCTCAATTGGTGGCACCACAGGGTTACTTAGCTTATATGACTTGTACTTATTCCCCTGAAGAAAATGAGCAGATTTGTGAATGGTTTTTGTCAAGGTTTCCTCAATTCCGGGCCGTAGATGTGAGTTATTTAGAGAAGTATCAATCACATTTAAGTAATATTCCTTGTTATCGCCTGTTTCCTCAAGATCGGTTGGGTGCTGGTGCGTTTACAGTGCTATTTCAAAATACTGCTGAGGGGGAGAGGAATGAGTTAGATTTTGATACTTTGTCTGGGGTGTGGAAAAATACAAACTATAGAAACATAGAGGACAAAAAGGACACATATGACATTGCAGAAAAAATCACAGTAGAAACTTGAAAAATAGCTCATTTTTATCTCTTACTCTCTGCGCCTCTGGGTGAGATAAATTTATACTAATAATTGTACTGAAGTTAAAACTTGAATTACATTATTAAAATATACTTACTGGAGTTTAGACTAGTCTAAACTCCAGTAGTGACTCGATCATAAGTTTAAGTTAATGACCTTCGTTATCAGGAAAATCCTTAGCGAATAAGGCTTTTAAGCTTAACCCGATTTTCTGTTCTGATGATACTCATACCCCCATTCCAGAAAGCGTTTTAAGGGTGTTAACCCAAATATACCCAGTAATCGAACTGGGCGGACTAAATAATATAAACCAGAAAGCCAACTTGGTAGTGTCAAAAATACATAGTCTTTATCTTTTGGTGTCAGCGCAAATCGGAAAATAAACAGACACAATAAAACTCTCTGCCGGAAATTTTCCATAATTCGGAAATGAAAGGTTAAACGCCAAGACCAAAAAGACCTTTCAAAAACATCCGGGGATTCGTCAATTTGACTAAAAAGCCTTTCTTTAACTTCTGTGGCGAGTGAGTTGATAATTGGTGTTTTGTGAATTGCTTGCTCAATTTCTTCTGGCAGATTGGATGCTTGTATATCTTGTGCCAAAAATAACCCAAGTAATAACATTCGCTCACAATCTTGCTTTTTAGCCCGTTCTAAAATTGTTAGCCATTGCATTTGTGGATTAGCTTGAATCAATTGAGAAATATCACAAATCCAAGATAATCTTTGCCATAAATCCTTACATCCATGTACACACAAATACAAGACGGCATCTTCTGGAGATAGTTCAAGTATCTTTGTACCTGCCAGGGATACAGGCTGGAGACGTTTCCACAAACTATCAAAATCCGGCTTAAAAGGAAAGTAAGTTGGTGTTATTTCCCAATGCAAGTCTATACATACATTACCATCATTGCTTAAAAAGCTGTATTGGCAAAATACTTGTTGTAGTTCATTTTGTGTATCTGTTAAACATTCCTCTTGCTGGTATTGTTCAAAAATTAGTAATTCTTTGACTTTGGGAATATCATGCTTTTTCACTAAAATGTCTAAGTCGCTAAATTTCCGCAATGAAAGATTACCATAAGCTGACGTTGCTAAGACTGGCCCTTTAAATGGTATAACTGGTATGCCGTTAGATCCTAGTAAATGCAGGATATTAATCAGTTTATGAGACAAAAATAGGTTATTAAATGTGGTTTTTTGCCAATCGATATATAAATTATTAAGAATATTTTGAGGAACTTCATCTGGACAAGTATTTTTCAAACTCCAGTAAAGAAGTGGCTGAACTTTATGCCAATTTGCAATTTTGAGCAGGTAATTCCAGTCAATTTCTGCTTTTAATAATTCTCTAATTTTTGCTGCTGTTTCGGTGGAAATGTCCGTTCTAGCACAACAGAGCAATAATTCTATTTCTTTTGGTGTTTGGGCAGATATTTGGAGTGATGAGATCATTTTGTTGTCTCAAGATAAAAAATGTGCTTGTAGCTATCTTGTATGATTCTATAACTAAGTAGAGCGAGGTGAAAAAACCAAACTATGTAAAGATAAGTAAATACGTACAATGTGTCTACAAAGGTAACAGCGATATGGGCAATCGTTTAAGGGTATTTCTGACTAGAGAGCAAGATAAAACTCTGTTGAACCTGAGAATGGCAGATGTACCCCAGAAGGTGAAAGATAGAGCCGAAGTAATTAGATTGAGCGCACATGGTTGGTATGTAGAGAAGATAGCAGCACACTTTAACTGGACTGCCCAAACAGTGAGAGAAGTGTTGCATAGATGGGAAAAGTTAGGCGATAAGGGGCTTTGGGAGAAAGCAGGGCGGGGAGGAAAATCAAGATGGGTGGAAGCTGACATGATTTTCGCGCGAAGAATGTTTGAAGAAAGAGCCACGTACATATAACAGTGTTCAGTTAGCTCAAAAATTAGAACAAGAACGCTCCGTGAAATTGAGTCCTGACTGGTTAAGACAGGTACTTAAAAAAAGGGGGTCATTTGGAAACGAACCAGAAAAAGCCATAAGGGGAAATAAGACCCGGTAGTACAGCAAATCAAACAGGCAGACTTAGAAATGCTGGAATTATCTGCTGCTGTTGGCGAAATTGATTTAAAGTATGTGGATGAATCAGGGTTTTGTGCTTGGAGTGAACCGAGTTACAGTTATTACTTTCGAGGACAGCAAAAACGCTTGGAGCAAAGTAAACGCAGGGGGCGAAGGTTAAGTATTATTGGGTTCCTTCAACCCCTAGTTAGTTTTGTGTACGGTTTGGTGATTGGCGGCGTTTCACGCAAATCCTATATCCAAATGATGGAGCTTGAAGCAGCAGAAGCCAAACAATCAGGACGCATCAGAGTCATCGTGCAGGACAACGGCCCGATACATCGCTGTAAAGAGGTTCAGCAATTATGGTCAAAGTGGGAAGACATGGGTTTGTACATCTTCTTTTTACCCAAATATTGTTCAGAAATGAATCCCATTGAATTAGAGTGGCAACACCTCAAAAAAGATGAACTTGCCTCGAAAACTTTTGATGACGAGTTAGACCTTGCCTATGCTGTCATTGATGGAGTTCAAAGAAGAGGTGAAAAGAGAAACTACAGTACACAACGTGTAAAATTCAACTCTCATTCTTCTGCTTAATATTTTGTTACATACTTATAAATTTTCACCACGACTTACTTAATATTTTTTCCAATCAATGAATTTTCGTATCGGCTCCGGTAAGTGTAGCCCCGCTCCTCCAGCGGCGTACCGGGTCGATTCACTATCATATTATTCTCTCACGAGAGTGATAAAAGATGATGGATGATGGAGTGTTGAGTATTATTTTAGACAATAGAGCCTAAAAAAATCACACTATTTACTTCTTTCGATACATTTATAAATCAGTATGCGTAATGCATGATATTAACATCATTTTTTGGCATAGTTTTAGAAAACCTATTGAACGAAATTGGCAGATTTGTTTACATTCATCACGTCTGAACGCTGGTAAATAGCTGTGCTTGCATCTTGCATCCGCTCAATCTCCCGCCAAGAAATTAATTTCTTAGAGAATAACCCAAGTCCACTAAAGTGGACTGAAATTTATGGCATCAAGAGAGTTTATTCCTCTTGAGAAGACTTTTGTCATTAACCATAACGTGAGTTTGACAAGTTGAAAAAACCTCACTTCCATTCCTCTCCCCTGCAAAGAGAGAGGCTGCAAAAGCTTAATTTATCGTTGAGCTTTCAAGATATTTAAGCCCCTCTCCGACACGGATACTGTTGGGGACTGTTGGGGAGAGGTCATCAAAAATAACGATTTTGATACTCACACCAGCCAAAATCAAATAGACATGAGCATATGAACTCCAACAAACTAAAACACAAAATCTCAGAATCCTCAATAGTAGTAGCTGTTCCTGAACAAATCTCTTCAGATATTGGCGATGAAGTAGTGATTCTCAACTTCAAGTCTGGAGTCTATCAAAGTCTGAATGAAGTAGGAGCAAGGATATGGACTTTGATTAAGGAACCAAAAACTGTAAAAGATATCAAGCAGACTCTTTTACAAGAGTATAAGGTGACACCTGAAGAATGCGATCGCGATTTAATGGAATTGCTGTTACAGCTACAAGCCGCACAGTTAATTGAGATTAGTCATGAAAAGACTATATAAGCTACTACGTTTGACGAAGAATTTACCACTGCTGTTAAGAACTTTTATCATCATGACCATGATCAGGCTAGGGCTGAAGCTATTAGCTTGGAGAAATTTGCATAAACTTGTAGGAAAAATTGTTTCTGCATCTCCCAATATTCCAAAACCTGATGAAATAGTTTGGCGTAGAGTGGTTTGGGCAGTGGAGATTGTTAGCCAATATATGATTCCCAAACCTACGTGTCTCGCACGTGCTTTAGTAACTCATATATTACTGGCACAACAGGGTTATAGAACTGATCTGCGTATTGGAGTTGCTAAAACTCAACAAGAAAAGTTTGAAGCTCATGCTTGGGTAGAAATTCAAGGTCAAGTAATCATCGGCAACTCTAGAAATTTGTCATACTTTATTCCGCTTCCGCCTTTATACCAAAAAGTAGTTTGAGTTTAATCTTTTAAACGGGTATCAACTTGTGAGTGCAATTTTTGGAGTTTACTATCTAGACGGACAGCAAATAGACTCAGCCACTTTGGCAAAGATGGCTCAAGTTTTAGCTCATCGTGGTTCTGATGGTGCAGACATATGGATGCAGGAGTCTGTGGGGATGGGACACAGGATGCTGTGGACAACTCCCGAATCTTTGTTAGAAAAATTACCTTTAGTTCATCGCCCAGGAAATTTAGTTATTACAGCCGATGCTCGCATTGATAATCGAGATGAACTCATTTCTGCATTGCAGTTGAACGATCAGCCATCGGCAACAATTACTGATAGTCAACTCATTTTATCTGCCTATGAAAAATGGGGAGAACATTGCCCGCAGAAGCTATTAGGCGATTTTGCTTTTGTCATTTGGGATCAGCGCCAGCAGATACTTTTCTGCGCCAGAGATCCAATGGGTATCAGACCTTTTTACTACTATCGTTCGAGCCAGATTTTTGCCTTCGCTTCCGAAATTAAAGCTCTGCTGTGCTTACCAGAAGTACCTCGCCGACTCAATGAACTCAGAGTAGGACAATACTTATCTAGAGTGTTTGAAGACCGGGAGATTACCTTTTATGAAGATATTCTCCGACTTCCAGCAGCCCATAGTCTGATTGTTGGTTATGAAACTAAGCAAACCCGGCGTTATTGGTCGTTAGATCCATCACAAGAACTGCGATTAAGTTCAAATCAAGAGTATGCCGAAGCCTATCGAGAAATTTTTACTAAAGCGATAAGTTGCCGACTACGCAGCGCCTTTCCTGTAGGCTCAATGTTGAGCGGGGGGCTAGATTCTTCCTCTATTACCTGTGTTGCTCGTGATATCCTGACGCAACAGAAGTATGAAAAATTACACTCTTTTTCTGCTATTTTTCCCAACTTACAAGCAGAATACTTACGGCTGATTGATGAACGATTTTATGTTGACTTAGTTGTAGCTCAGGAGGGGATTATACCTCACTATATTGAGGCGGATGGGATTAGTCCTTTAACAGACCATGACAAAATTTTTTGGTATATGGATGAAGGTTTCTGTGCCCCTAATCTATACCTCAATTGGATAATTTATCAAAAAGTCCGAGAAAATAATGTTCGTATTGTCTTAGATGGTATAGATGGTGATACGACTATTTCTCATGGTCAGTACTATCTAACAGATTTAATCCGCACATTCAAGTTTAAGAGGTTTTTGAAAGAAACTAAAGCTTACGCATCCAGATTTCACCAGCCTTGGACGCAAGTAATTTGGCGATGGGGATTGCAACCTTTAATACCTGAATTTATTGGACGAATGGTTGATAAACCAATCTGGGCTGAAAAAGCAATTAATCCTGCATTCGCCAAACAGATAAACTTATCAGCATATTTTCAGGAACAGAAAAAAAGTATTGATATACCTGTGACAGCTAGAGAAATACATTGGCATAGTATTAACTCTGGCTTAATTCAATATGGGCTAGAAATAGCTGATAAATTATCTAGTGCTTTTGCTGTTTCTTTGGCGTTTCCCTTCTGCGATCGCAGGTTGATGGAATTTTGTTTAGCTATACCTCCTGACCAAAAATGTTCCTCTGGATGGACTAGGCTAATTGCTCGTCGTGCTATGGCAGGAATTTTACCGCCTGAACTGCAAACAAGAATTTCTAAAGCCAATTTAGGTGCGAGTTTTAAACCTAAGCTGATCGAATTTGAACAGAAAGTTTTAGAGGGAGTAATTATTAAGCAACCTGAAATTATTGAAAAGTATGTAGATATTGCAGAATTACGATCTACCTATTTTCGCTATTTGTCTAACCCTATGCACGAACAAGATGCTATGACAGTTTACACAGCAATTAACTTAGCAATTTGGTTGCAAAACACAACTTTTTTATAACTACAAAATTCGTTAAAGATTAGATGAAGTTGTTGCTTATGCATAGAGGAAATTGGAATTTTCAGTAATACTAATGATGTAGGTTTTCCTACTAATTAATCATTCAAAAAACTCTAAGGAGAAACAAAAATGCAAACACAAAAAGCCTGGTCTAAACCCGAATTAAATGTATACGGTTCCGTAGAAGATATCACTGAACAAACATTTAGTAAGGATGCCGGAACTAGCGATTCCATTGTTTTTATTATTGGTGGAGTTACCACTACTATTACTGCTGGTGAACAAGGAACACTGGCTCAAATTAGTTAATGTTTTGGTAAGCAGCAAATGCCTTACATGGTGAGTCATTTTTAGTATTTAGAATAGTTCAATAAATACGGAATTTGACTAAAAATGCGGATAAATATAACGAGCTTTAGTTGCATAAAGGACATTAGAAAAAGCTAATCTCCTGCCCATTGCCCCCATAAATATAGACTATATATTTATGGAAATACCAAGTTCTCTATTAATAAAGAGGTAGCAAGCATTCACTTAAGCTTGTCACAGAGGCATGGGTAAAAGCTTGAAATGTTTATCCATCCAATTGAAATCGCTATAGCTAAGAGTTGAGGTCAAAAAATAAGTTTATTTATCAATATAGACTTAATAATTTTGTTTACTCAACTCTAGCTATTTTTTCAATAGTTGATAAAGGTGAATTTTACAATTAACAAATATTAGACTCATTGACTAAATTATGTTTTCATACTTTGCTTATGGTCTGGCAATAAAATCTGAAATAGAGTTACTCGAATTTATTCCTGCACAATTACCTGGTGACATCACAATTCGATGGAATAGAAATGCTACCATCCCTGATGAAGTAAAAGGTAATCATACTTGCTTCATCAAAGTGACACTAGAAGAAGCGATTCTTTTTGATAAAAAGGCTGCTTTGTTTATCATTCGTAATGGATGCGAAATTATTGTTACTCCTTTAAATGATGATGAAAGATTAATTAGCCTTTACATCGTTGGCACTATCATGTCAATTTTGCTTTATCAACGAGGCTTGTTTGTATTACATGGGAGTGCAGTAGAGTTTGATGGTAGTGCTATTGCTTTTGTCGGTAAGTCAGGCTGGGGTAAGTCTACCATTGCCGCAGCACTCCATACCAAAGGACATCGCATTATTACAGATGATGTTGTCGCAATCAGTACAGAAACAGACACCATCACTGTATTTCCTGGTTATCCGCAGTTTAAACTGTTTCCCGAAGTAGCAGAAATCTTGGGTCACGACCAGTCTGAACTACTGCTGTTGCACTCTCAATTAAAAAAAGGTGGTTTCCGGGTGGCGAAAAACTTCTCTCAAACGGCCTTACCACTCAAGCGGATTTATATGCTGAGTAAAGACTCAACTGTGGGGATAAAACAACTGCGATCGCCTGAAAGTTTAACAGAATTAATGCGTAACTCACTGCCTACGCGATGGTATCAGGTTCACAACACAGCTCAATTCCTGCAATGCACCAAGATTGCCAAAAACATACCTAGCTACCGTCTGATTCGGTCTAGTGATTTGCGATCGCTACCTACTCTAGCTGAAATGGTAGAAGCACACCTGATTGGTAACCTCCAGTCATCCATAGCTTGAGAAAGTCATTGCTGAATACGAGTATGAAATGCCAAAATTCAAAAATTCAAACTCTCACTCTCCGCGTCTCTACGTAGCCCGACTAATTCATATTTTTATTCTGCAACGTCACAAATTTAATGAGCAAGTTACGTAATTCTCTAGCACAGTCATCCCATATCATGCAAACTTTGCATTTGATTTGGGCAACAGCTCCTATCTGGACTGTGGCTTGGTCATTCTTGCTGTTACTTCAAGGGTTACTACCAGGGGCAAATGTATATCTATCTAAACTGCTAGTAGATAGTTTAGTAGTTGCCATGAGGGCTGGTACCAGTGAAGAAAGTTTTAAAATAGTGCTGTTACCAGCAGGGTTGATGGCGACCGTTTTGTTACTGACACAACTATCAAATGCTGCCCTAATTTTCATCCGCAAGGTTCAGTCTGAACTCGTACTAGATAGTATTACAGCCTTAGTACACGAAAAATCTATTGCGGCTGATTTATCCTTCTACGAATTACCGGAGTACCACGACCGCTTACATCAAGCACGAAGTAATGCTAGTAGCCATTCTCTTGGTCTTTTGGAAAGTACTGGCAGTTTATTGCAGAATAGCATCACTTTACTAACAATGGTAGCTATTTTGCTGCCCTATGGAGTATGGTTACCTCTAGTGCTGCTTGCTAGTTCAATCCCTGCACTCTACATGGTAGTTCGCTTCAATAAATATTATCATCGCTGGTGGGAAAAAACGACACCACAACGTCGAAGGGCTGAATACTATGATTTTTTGCTCACTCAGGTGTATACTGCTGCGGAACTGCGGTTATTTGAGTTGGGCAATTATTTTCAACTATCTTATCAGGCTATACGCGATCGCCTGCGTACCGAAACCATCAAGTTAACTGGTGAACAAAGTTACACTCAGTTGGCTGGAGGTATCTCGGCTTTGTTGATTGCTGGTGGTGCGATGGTGTGGATGCTGTGGCGAGCATTACAAGGATTTTTGACCTTAGGAGACCTGGCTTTATTTTACCAGGCTTTTAATAGTGGCCAAAGTTTAATGCGTTCTGTACTGGCAAACATTGGTCAAATCTACAGCAATAGCTTGTTTTTGGGTAATCTCTTTGAATTTCTCCAATTAAAACCACAAATTCAAGATCCTCCTCAACCCTTACCCATTTCCCTACCTTTAAAACAAGGAATTTGCTTACGCCAAGTTACCTTTCGCTATCCTGGGAGCGATCGGGCGATTCTGCAAGATTTTAATCTCACCATCCCTGCTGGCAAGATTGTCGCCATTGTTGGGGAAAACGGTACTGGTAAAAGTACCTTGATTAAACTTTTGTGCCGTTTTTATGACCCTGAATCCGGCAGTATTGAATTAGATGGAATTGATATTAAAAAGTTTTCCCTGAGCGAATTCCGCCGTCTACTCACAGTTATGTTTCAGTTTCCTGCTACTTATCAAAAAACGGTAGCAGAAAACATTGCCATTAGTGATGTGTATTCAAAACCTAGCTTTGAGGAAATTCAGGCGGCTATTCAAGATGCTGGTGCTGAAGAAATTGTTGCTAGGCTACCGCAGGGTTACGATACACAACTAGGAAAAATGTTTTCTGGCGGTACTGATTTGAGTGGAGGTGAATGGCAGCGTATTGCCTTAGCTAGAGCTTTTTTACGGCAAGCACCGATTCTCATCCTAGATGAACCAACCAGCTTCATGGATTCTTGGGCTGAACATGACTGGCTAGATAGATTTCGCCGGATGGCAAAGAATCGTTCTGCTGTGGTCATCACTCACCGTTTTACTTTAGCAATGCGTGCTGATGTCATTCATGTCATGCAGGCTGGACAAATTGTAGAGTCAGGAAGTCATCACGAATTACTAGCTTTGGGTGGACTTTATGCCCAGTCTTGGCAAGCACAAACACAAGCTAATGTCAGTCTAACTATTAACGGCAGTAACCCTCTTCTGTCACTTTCCGAGTATTCTGATTGACATCCTCTCCCGCTAAATGCTGGTGCATTGTAACGGGATTCTTCTAGCTTGATTAGATAATAGGCAATTCAAAATTTTGAAAGTTATTCTTGGTAACTTTTTGAGATGAACTTGTGGAGGTATGAAGGATACTATCTTGGTACTGGAGGAGTTTAATATGGTAATTATGGACTTTGCCAAGCACAAAAAATTTCGTTTTGGCGAGGGGTTAGACAATGAATGATTTACAAACCCAGTTACCTACAGATATATGGATTTACACTTCTTGGGATGAGTATGAGCAAATAGTCGCCAACCTGCTCAATAATCAGGGAAAGAGTTACTACTACAAGGGATATATGAGGCTGGAGATGGCGCCAGTTAGTTTTGATCATGGTAAAGACCATGTTGTAATTATTTTTGCAGTAACTTTATTTACAGCACTTAAGGGAATTTTAGCCACAGGTTTAGATACCACTACTTTTCGGAAAACTGGCCTTCAGGATTGTCAGCCTGATGTGGCTTATTACCTCAGAGAACACGCCCAAACTATTCCAACTGGCACAGGGATTGTTAAACTTGATCAGTACCCTGCACCAGATTTGGTGATTGAGATTGCGAAAACCTCTTTGCTAGATGATTTGGGTACAAAGCGATCGCTCTATGAAGAGTTGGGTGTGGCTGAATATTGGGTAGTAGATGTCCAAAATGCCCAAATTATCGCTTATGCTATTGCCGATCAAGGTAGTAAACGCATTCAAGAATCACAGGTGTTACCTGGATTAGCGATCGCAATTTTAGAATCAGCTTTACGTCGTAGCCGTCAAATGAGTCAATCGGAAGTTGGAACTTGGTTATTAAGTGAGTTTCAGCAGATTTCCTAAATAGCTATAATTAAAAATTAATGGTGCATTGCCTTATACGACAACACACCATACAAATTTGATTTCCAGAAGTGGGAAGTTGTGTTTTTTACCTAATCAAATTTACTCAAAACATGACTGACATCAACGGCTAACTTTTGCCCTAACTTGAGTAATTGATGACATTGATTATTATCTTCCTGATTAGCTGATGCCGTAACACACAATGGCACAATTTCGCTGTGCAAACAGCTAAAGAATAGCTCTTGAGAACGGTGCAGAGAAATACCCAAATTTAACTGAGAAGCGACATCAATTAATCGTTCTAAACATTGGATTTCTATAGCAAAACTACCATTGGTATTGTGTAACAATTGCCAAAGTAATCGCATAACCAATTGCTCTAATATCTGCTTACCTTCGGGAATATTTAACTGACAATGCAGATGTTTAGCTTCAGTAGCGATCGCCTCTAATTCTCCAATGTGATTTAAGCTCAATCCCGATTCAGAGATATCTTGCTCAAGCGATCGCAATGTTGTCATACAACGAGATCCTAAAGCAATCTCGGCGGCTACCTGCAATTCTTGGGGAACCTCTAGTTCGTCCCGGTGAAAGGCCATGAGAATACCGTAATTATCTCGGTATGCTTGAGTGTAAAGCTGGTCTAAACGTGTTAAGGTTTCCTGACTCAGCAGCCGCATAATTCGATGACGTTCTTCAGCAAAGAGATTCTGCAAGCTGAATGTCTCTTCTTTAAATAGCTGTGTCATTACTAAGATCGCCTGAGCTGCACTCGCTTGTTGCAATGCCCCAAATAGCTTATCTTTCAATTGGCTGTAGTCACGTCTACCAGTAAACAATTGAGTACAGCAGTGGAAATCCCAGCCGCCCAAATGCAGAACAGCAAACACCAAACTTTCACTTTCCCAGGTAATTTCTGACACCAGTTGTAAATGTCCTACCGCCAGAGTCAATGATCCCATGCGTTGCATTTGGTAATCTATCTCATTGACGGTGTAACAATAAACACGCTTTTGGTGGGGATGCGGATATTTAGTAGCTTGTTCTCCTGTGAGGGGATTGAGTGTCTCGGCGGGTTTGTGATTGCCAAACAAAGAAGTAATCGCATAATGGGCAGCAACCTGCTTTACACTCACTTGGGCCGTTTGCACCATTTGCCGATAAATTTCTGCACCATGTTTGAAAAGATCCACATTACTGGGGGCTAATCCCAAGCGTTTGAGGAAACTTTTTTCTAACTGTACACCAGCCACATCTCCAGCCAATTCCAAAGCACGGGAGGCGTAGCGGAGAATTTGCGTACCTTCTGGACGAGAAATTTCTTCAAAAAACCACCCGCAACTGGTGAACATCAGTAAAGCATGACGCTGCATTTCCAATAAACGTAAAGCGTCTACTTGTTCTGCGGCTGTGAGTTTGTGGGTTTGATGGCGAGCTAGAAAACGGTTAACATTAGCAGGCGAGCGATCGCGCATCACTTGAATATATTCATCCCGTGCTAGCCAAGGCTCGCGGAATAACTGCCTAGCATTTTCTTCGTAGACATCAATTAATTGATCCCGCAGCCAATTTAAAGCATTTCGCAACGGGCGGCGCCATTTTTGATGCCAAACACCACCTTCACCACCACAACCACAGTCATCTTCCCATCTGCCGACACCATGGGCGCAACTCCAGGCTGTGACGGGTTTTAACTCTACTTCCCAAGTGGGAGTATTCAAACTCAGATAATGGGCAAAGTTGGTGACTGTCCAACCTTGCTTGGGAAACTCCTTTGTAAAAGCATAGGCTAAAGTTTTCTCTGTTCCCTTTTTATGGTGACCAAAGGTTTCGCCATCTGTCGCCACAGAAATTAGTTGCGCTGGACGGTGATCCCCACGTACCGCCGAACCAATGCGGCCAGCAAAGTGACTGGAATTATAAACCACATCACTAAAACCCATGTCCCGCGAAATCGGGCCATCGTAGAAGAAAATATCAATATAAGGACGGGAATCTGCATCATCCCCACTCCCTTCTGTAGTGCTGAGAGGTGAAGCAGCAGTACTCAATTGTGGCTTTAAATAACAACGATAAGGACGGGTGGGATCAATTTGACTACCGCCGACTTCTTGCCATTCATGATGATCCCCATCATGATTTGCTAGGGGACGACAACGTTGTGCTTGGGATGGTGCAAGGATAATGAAGCGAATGCCTTCAGCAACCAAAGCTTCTAAAGTTGCATAATCCACACCTGTTTCTGCTAGCCACATCCCTTCGGGATCACGACCGAAACGGGAACGGAAGTCTTCTTTACCCCAGCGAATTTGGGTGTATTTATCCCGTTCATTCGCCAAAGGCAGAATAATGTGATTGTATACTTGCGCGATCGCATTGCCATGACCTTGCAAGCGCTGACAACTTTTGGTGTCCGCCTCCAAAATCCGCTGATAAACCTCCAAATCGTAGCGTTCTAGCCACGACATCAGCGTCGGCCCAATATTAAAGCTGAAATATTCGTAATTATTGACGATCCCCACTATTTCGCCCCGGTCATTGAAGACTCTAGCAAAAGCATTTGGGCGATAGCATTCCCAATGAATGCGTTCATTCCAATCATGGAAAGGTGCAGCACTGGGTTGACGTTCAATGGCATCCAAATAAGGATTTTCCCGTGGGGGCTGGTAAAAATGACCATGCACCGTGACATACACACCAGTCGCCTGTTTTAGAGGATCAGTTTGATGCGTATCTTTGGGAGTGATATGTGATGTAAATGTTGAGCCAGAGCTAGCTGGCATTTCAGCAGCAGAAGTCATGTATATTTATCCAAACAAAAAACTTACAAGTGCGCCGAAAACTGTGTATTTAAACCTGACTACAGAGGTTTCAACACAAAATCCGGTATATATGAAAACTATGGGTATAGGATACAGTTAAATCTCCAAAAAAGCTGTCTGACTAGAGTGGGAAATCTGCGTTATCTCACAGCCATTTCCCTAAAGGCTGGAAGTCATCAGTCATTAAACAATGTTTTGATTAGGGTTTTTGTGTTGACTGCGCCAGTAAAAAATTTAATTGTCATTTAATCTATTAAACCCCATTTTTGGCGTCAAATCCTGGCTGCAATTGATAGTTTTGCTACGAAAGTTTGCAAAAACTCCATAAATTGCAACTTTATTTTACATATCTCATACAAACCGAGAAACAGTACAAACACAGAACAGAAGTATAGACAGTTGAGAGTATCCTAGAGTCTTGAAGTAGCTGGGCTTTAGGCCGTGCTGAGTGCTGAGAAAACACAACAGAGAAGATGGCATCATTTTGGTTGTTGTACTCTTCATGCAGAATGGAGAACTCAGGATCACCTTTTGTGAACAATAATCTTACCTTAAGGTAGCAAATGTCAGTTAAAAACGTTCTGTTTCTCGTTTTATTACTGTTTATTCCTGTTTCCCTAGCAGCACACTTTCTAGAATGGGGAGACTTAATAGTTTTTATCACAGCCGGTTTAGCAATTTTGCCCTTAGCCGCTTGGATGGGTACAGCCACAGAAGAAATAGCTGTTGTAGTTGGCCCGAGTTTGGGAGGATTACTTAACGCCACCTTTGGCAACGCTACAGAACTGATTATAGCTTTAGTGGCGCTGAATGCTGGGTTGGTGGATGTAGTCAAAGCCAGCATTACAGGTTCGATTATCAGTAACCTACTGTTGGTAATGGGTTTTTCGATGCTGTTGGGTGGACTGCGGTATAAGGAACAGACATTTCAGTCGGTTGTCGCGCGGGTGAATGCTTCGTCAATGAATTTGGCGGTGATTGCCATTTTGCTACCCACGGCGATGAATTATACATCTGTAGGCATTAACGAAAAGACTTTACAAAATTTTTCTTTAGCTGTGGCCATTGTGTTGATTCTGGTTTATGTCTTAACACTGCTATTTTCTATGAAAACCCATGCCTATTTATATGATGTGGGTGTAGCAGAGATAGAAGCCGAGGAAACTCCTGAAACCAAACCTAATGTTTGGCTATGGAGTGGCGTGCTGTTAGTATGTACGCTGCTGGTGGCATTAGAATCAGAAATGTTGGTAGATACTTTAGAAGTAGCTACATCTCAGTTAGGTTTGACATCACTGTTTACAGGGGTGATTTTAGTTCCCATCATTGGTAACGCTGCTGAACATGCTACTGCTGTCACCGTGGCCATGAAAGATAAGATGGATCTTTCTTTATCAGTGGCTGTGGGATCAAGTATGCAAATTGCCTTATTTGTCGCCCCCGTGTTAGTGATAGCCGGGTGGTTCCTCGATCAACCAATGGATTTGGACTTCAACCCTTTTGAATTAGTGGCTGTAGCGGTGTCAGTGTTGATTGCTAATAGCATTAGTTCTGATGGTAAGTCCAATTGGTTAGAAGGCACTTTACTGTTAGCAGCCTATACAGTCTTGGGCTTTGCCTTCTACTTTCATCCAGTCATCGATAGTGTTGGGTAGTTATAGTAGGGAACAGACTTGAAAGTACTTGAGGGTTAATAAAGTTATCTGTCGAGGTAACCAAGGAGCTACTGTGTACACACAAATGATCTAATCACCCCAAATCCTTCACAAGTAGAATGTTTGTTTTCCGGTGCGTTATAAAGTCCATAACACACTTCACTGGACTAACACAGCGCAACCAAACGCTGCCAATATGTTGGGTTTCCTGATGTCGATCCAAAATGGTCTAAGAGGGTGTTTGAAAAGTCCTCTTCTTGCTAGAAAAACGTTTTAGATCCCCCTAAATCCACGCCACTTGCTACAAGTCAGGAAACCCGCCCAACGCAGTGGCTCCCCTTAAAAAGGGGGACTTTGATTCCGGTTCCCCCCTTTTTCTACGCCGAAGGCGCATCCCCGAAGGGGTTTAGGGGGGTTAGGGGGGATTAATAAGTGCTTAAAATCACAACCAACCACTTTTCAAACATCCTCTAAGACGGTGGGTGATATTTTTTCCACTTTTGACAGGAATTAAGCTGACTCGCCGTCTTTTTGTGAGTTTTTGTACTGAGTTGAAACTCACAAATTTGTCTTTTATCAATTAATGTCTTGATTACGGTTAAAAATCGTACAAATTTTCATCATGTTTCTAATATTTAAATTGGTTACCAGGCATACAGTTTGGGATTAAACTTATCAGCTTTTTTAGTGATAAAGAGCTACTACATCAGCTTATTAAGCATCCATTAATTTACATCATTGTTTCAAATATTCTCAGTATCTAACACACGCTTACTGAATAAAATTTTTGATACCTATATTTATTTAACTTTTGAAATTACTGAGTATTTTGATGAGACTTTAGGAGGAAGAAAGTAAACAATAGGCTACTGTAAAGTTGACTTTCAGAAAATCAGATTGGGAAATTTTATTTATTAAATAATTCAAGGTGCCAACAAATAAAAAATGCTCAATTTTCTTGTGAAGCAGGAATTTTAAGCACTAATCAATGAGGCTAGACAAAATAAATATTCCATAAAATGTGGTAATTTATGCTGTTTATCTACTTCAGTAAGTAAAATTTTTATCAGGTAAATTGTATGTTTAATAACAAGATTAATGTTCAATTATCTATTTTTTCATAATTAAAAAAAATACTACATTGTTTTTTTACATTTTTCAGGAGCAACTATTCCGGACTAACAAGCAGTTTGTTTGTCAATAGAAATCAGGGTATTAGTAAAATGAATGACCATGAGTGAAATTGGCCTGCTGATGACGGGCATATTAATCACAAAACGACCATATTTGCCCAATAATTTACCGAAGCAGCAACCATTTCCAATGGAGAAAAGCTCGCAGAAGTTAATACAGCGCAAGTTAACTCAATTAGCTCCAAATCATCAAATCACACCACCTGAATTTATCCAGACAGATCAAGGTTACTCAGAAAACTTTAAAGACCGGAATTTTCAAATAAACACTACAAAAAGTTTATCCCCTGGTTCTTTTACCTTAGCTAAAGCTACAATCAAAGTTGCCAAAGTAGCAGCGCGACCCCAAAGGTTTAGGGCCCAATCTATGCCAACTTTGCGTTTTGGAAATTCTGGGACTTCAGTGAGAGTTTTGCAAAGACTGTTAGTGTCTAATGGCTATGCTATTGGAGTTGATGGGGCTTATGGGCCACTGACAGAAACAGCAGTCAAAGCTTTTCAAAATCAGCGGCGTTTGTCGGTAGATGGAATAGTGGGCCCAGTTACTTGGCTTGAGTTGACAATTTAGTCTGTTGTCAGTGGTCAGTTATTTTGGGGTTTAAAAAACAAATTTACAATCTGCCATCGCTTTGTGACAATTAATAACTAACACCTGACAACTGACTAATGATGATTTAGCGATGCTGATGCTGCTCTAATAGTTGTTGAGCTTTGGGTTTGTAAATTAAATAGAACAACGCTTCGAGATAGCGCAGCAAGTCTTCCCGATTTTCCTTGGAAGTAAAGTTCCAGAAGCCATAAATTCTCGCTAGGGATAACAGCTTAGTCGTATGAATTTTCCAAGTATATGTACTGTACACCCTGTCAATACCTTGCCGAGAAATTGCATCCCAATAATCAGGTTTTTGCTCACATTTCGTGACAAATTCGTAAATTTTGGTGGCTGTTTCTTCTAAATTCGTGGGGTTAATGTAAAAGCCATTTACCCTATCTTGAATAATTTCTAGCGGCCCACCGAATTGTGTAGCAAAAGTTGGTAGTCCCGAAATCATAGCTTCCAAGATTGTCAAACCGAAAGCTTCAAATAAAGCTGGTTGAACAAAGATACCTTTGCGGTCAGCAATTACGCGGTAAATTTCACCGGAATCAGACTTTGATAAACGTATACCTAGCCAGCGAATTTTGCCGTAGAGATTGTATTCTTCAATAATTTGATAGAGTTTAATAATTTCGTCGCGTTCTTCGTTGTCGCCTGACTCTTCAACACGCAATTTACCTGCGACTAAAATTAAGTTGCAATGCTCTTGTAGTTCTTTACTCTTACCAAAGCATTCTGCTAAACCTGTGAGGTTTTTAATGCGGTCAAGACGCGCTACTGAAAACAGCGGGCGCTTGCTGGGGTCGTCTAGTTTACCGAAGATTTGGTTAGGGTCTTCTAAATTAAAGAGTATTTCATCCAGGCGATCGCTATCAGTTTCTATGCGATCTTCTCTGCGGGTGTAAGGAAAATAGTAACTCTCGTTGACTCCCGGCGGTACCACGTTGAACTTGGGGCTAAATAGTTCAATGCCATTGACTACGTGATATAACTCTGGCATGGTGAAGCATTTGTAAGACTCATACTGGCCAATGCTGTCTGGTGTTCCCACAATTTCTTGGTAGGTGCTGCTGACAACGAAGTTAGCCGCATTCATGGCTATTAAATCGGCTGTAAATTGCAAAGAAAAATGATATTTCTCTTCCAAATCTTGCCAGTATAAGTTACTAAACAAGTATTTAGATTTTTCCAAAGCATGGGCGATGTTGCACTGGGTGACGTTCATCCGTCGTGCTAACAAAAAGGCTACCAAGTTACCATCAGAATAATTACCCACAATTAAGTCGGGTCTACCTTGAAATTCTGCGAGTAGTTCTCTTTCTGAGTCAATAGCAAAGGTTTCTAGATAAGGCCAAAACTCAAATCGGGAAATCCAGTTTTGCGTCATGTTGGGATTAAATTCCCGCAGGGGTACACGCAAAATCCAGGCATTTTCTGTACTATGGACTTTTTCTAGTCGTTGATTACACAAAGTGCCATCATTATTAGGAATTAAACGGGTGAGAATAATCACCTTTGGCTGGACGTTCAGCCCGTCTAAACCTGCTAAGTGGGCATCTTCTTGCAGCTGCTTTTCGAGATTTCTGGCTTGGTCGAGGACATACACTACCTGACCACCAGTATCAGGACGACCCAAAACACCTTCTTGGCCGAACCAACCATGAGCCGATACTAAGACGATTCTAAAAATCATCGGCACACGAGAGATAAAAGCTTCGAGCAATTGGGGGTCGGGAGAGTCAATTAAATCGTCAAGAACGTTGAGGCTATCTTGTACCCGCGAGGCTGTATTACCCCAACCAGGCTCAAAACCCATCATTTGTAAATCAAAGCGGAATTCTTCGTAGGATTCATCGCTGGGGCGTTCCTTAAGAAAGGAAAGGGCTTTTTTTACTTGGTCGGAAAGTTGCTGCTGTGATTTGATGCGCTCGTTAACTAGCAGCTGTACACCGTTGTATTGGTGTAGGCGTAAGAAATTCAATAATCTCTCCAGCAGCTGTTTAGAGTCTTGAAAGATTTTGCTGGAGAGATAACGGTTGAGAAACTGCACACCCTTACCAATATTTTTCGAGTCACGAATGACTGGGGTGTAGTCATAAAATGGGCCAAAATCTAACTCTAGCAGATCTCCTTCTTGGGGATGAAATTTATTTACCAGGCGATCGCGCAGATCCAGTAGTTCCTGTACTGTCATTGGCTCAACACTCAAATCCTCTGTTAGCCAGTAAACTTCTTGACTAGCAATCTTGGGACGGATGATAAAACAAAGGTTTGAGTCTTCTTGAATAATTTCCTGAGTATAGTAAATCAGTTTACCTAAGCGAGAAGACGCTGCAAAGGTAGAAGACTTTTCGTTCTTAAAGCAAAAGTTCACATATACACTCAAGATATCGTTACGCAGCAAGTATTTGCTTTCTTCCTGACGTAACAAACTAATGAAGGAACGCAAATCGCTCCTTTCTTCACTATCCAGGATTGCTTGGATCAATTCGGACATAATCACCCCTAACGTTGATTTTTTTTGTTTGACTTCCAGGGCAAAGCTAGCACCTCCCCTTTCATCTCATTGAGTACAAACACGAATAAACACAGAATAATTGTCTATCTGTGTTCTGAATCAGCCTTGATTTATCAGGCATCTAAATCCGTATTCCTCTTTACTCAAAATATCGACATCTCAGTATTTTTTCACTCTAACTAAAGGCGTACAATTTTTCATCCTGTTGATAGAGTTGATGTATGTAATGATTCTCTCACAAAGTTTGAGCCGGATTCTATTTTCAAAAAAATTGCATTTAATGCGCCATGAATCTGCTCTATATATCAGATTTTTTTGAGATAAAAGTAACTTTATTATCAAATCAATACTGAAATAAGTAAGCAGCACTATTGCTCATCATGTTCAAAAAATAAAATTTAGCTTTGAATGTGAGAAAATAACCTTAAATTCTGATATGTAACTAACTTTTGCAGCTTTTTTTCTGACGCATTCTAGCGTAAGTCCTTAAACGGAATGAACTACACAAAGTTATGGTGAATGACACAAATCTTTGGCAATAACTATAAATATTCTAGTAACTACAATAATTTTTTAATAGAATCAACAATCTATTTCAAAAAATTATCTGTAACACAATACTCAGAAATTACAAATAATTCCTGAGTATTCTAAATACAGTCGCTTAAACCACTAATAATTGTCGAAACCATAAGGGGCGAACGATGGGAATTGAACCCACGAATGGTGGTACCACAAACCACTGCCTTAACCACTTGGCTACGCTCGCCATCAACTTTACTCAATGCTCATTATAGCACTTGTTTTGTGAATTGATCCAAATTTTTTTTTCTGCCAGGAACGGACTTTGTAACTGGGCAGTCTTTGGAGTTCAATGATTATAGCAAATCTCAGTTAGGGAACATGAAAGTACTGAATATTGTGGCATATCTAGGAGCAGCCGGATTAGCAGTCTTAGGGGTGACTATGGCTAAAACTAATCCCAATCAGTCTGAATACGAAGAGTATGCTGTTGAAAGGCTCACACAATACTTAAAACAGGATGTTTGCCAGAAAACATCAAATTTCTTCGAGAATTTAATCAATTCCCAATGTGAAAGGCTGGTAGAACAAGCTAATCCGCAAATGAGGGAAATATTGTCACGGACTACGGAAAAGCAAAATCTGATTGTTTTTAGTGTTTACACTACGGATTTAAAACTGAGTTCCTTGTTACCTGCTTACCGATTTCAAACAGTGGGGGCATTTAATAACTTCTATACTTACACGGCTGAGGAGCAATAAGCCCAGAATTGGGAATACTACTTGTAAGCCCAAAACTCCACATTGTCATGAAACTCTGTCCCCACATTGGCTGTCTGTATTCACAAAATCCCGATACAGCGCAAATATGTACAAGATGTAGTGGCAATTTATTGCTGCAAGACCGCTATTACTTGCTTGGTTGTCTAGGACGCGGGGGCTTTGGCAGAACTTTTTTGGCTGTAGATGAACGCCTTCCCTCCAAACCCAGGTGTGTCATTAAACAATTCTGTTTTCCAGAGGAAGACAAAGAAAGCTTTCACAAGGCAGGGGAATTATTTCGTCAGGAAGCAATTCGTCTTCATGAGTTGCAGCATCACCAAATCCCCAAACTACTAGGATACTTTGAACAAGATCAACAGCTGTATTTGGTGGAAGAATTCATCGCTGGACAAACCTTGGCAGAGGAATTGCAACAGCAAGGAGTTTTTAACGCATCCCAAATTGGGGAATTACTCCAAAATTTGTTGCCAGTACTGCAATTTATTCATGAGCAAAAAGTAATCCATCGGGATATTAAGCCAGCAAATATTATGCGCCGCGTTCCCCAAGGGGATTTAGTGTTAATTGACTTTGGAGTGGCGAAACAGGTCACCGCTACAGCATTGCTACATACAGGTACAACCATAGGTAGCCCCGAATATATTGCTCCTGAACAAACACGGGGTAGAGCTATGCCAGCTAGTGATCTCTACAGTTTGGGTGTTACCTGCATTCATTTATTAACGGGGATTTCTCCTTTTGATTTGTTTGATGTGATTAGCGATCGCTGGGTATGGCGTGACTATATATTGCATGAAAATCGCTTAAGCCATGCACTCGGTCAAATTCTTGATAAACTCTTGCACAATGCCCTTTCCCAACGTTACCAATCAGCAGCGCAAGTGTTGCAAGCGCTAAATGTAGCTACTCAACAGCCGGATACTTTAGAAGTAGAAGTTGATTACAGCCAATTACGCGACTTACTGGCCTTCAAGAAATGGCAACAAGCAGACCAAGAAACGTGGGCGGTCATGTGTCAAGCACTCTCGAAGCCCATTGGTAGCTATCTGTTTTGTGGTGACTTGAAAAAATTACCGGATGAGATTTTACAGACAATTGACCAATTATGGATGCAGTATAGCCAAGGAAAGTTTGGGTTTAGCATCCAGAAGCAAATTTACGAAAGCGTTGAAGGTGATTATGGTCGGTTTTGCGCTGCCATTGGCTGGAATGTTCATAACTCCAGTCCTCGCTTCTTTTTTAATTGGTCAGCCCCTCTAGGACACCTACCTTCACGGATTTGGGCTGGTGGTACTCAGTGGTGGCAGCATACTCAGGTTTTAGTCTCCAAGTTGCCAACCTGTTACGCTAAAAATAGCTACTGAAAGTTACACATTTACTCATGACATCTGCATATTTACTGGTATCCCACGGCAGTCGTGACCCACGCCCAGAAGTTGCTATGCAGCAATTAGCAGGGTTGGTATCTCATAAACTGGGCAATACGAAACATTTGATAGGAATAGCTGCTCTGGAACTGAAACCTGAGCCTTTGCATCAGCAGATTAAATTATTTGCCCACAATAGTTTAGCTTTGGGGTGCGATCGCCTGAAAGTGATCCCGTTATTTCTCCTACCGGGTGTCCATGTGATGACAGACATTCCCGTGGAAATGGCCCTGGCACAACAAGCATTAGGTGAAGATATTATCCTTGACCTGCAACCACATTTAGGTATTCATCCTGGTTTGGTGACATTGTTGGCCCAGCAAATGGCTAATATGAAAGCTGAGACAACAATTTTATTAGCTCATGGTAGCCGTCGTCCTGGTTCTTTACAGCCAGTAGAAACCATCGCTACCAAATTGGGAGCCGTGACTGCTTATTGGGCTGTACCTCCTAGTTTAAAATCTCGAATCCAAGAGCTTGTAGCTGCTGGCAAGAGGGAAATGGCGATTTTGCCCTACTTTCTATTTACAGGCGGCATAACTGATGCGATCGCTCAGTCCGTAGAAACGCTAAAATTACAATTTCCCACTGTGACTTTCCAACTGGCATCACCTTTGGGAGCAAGTGCAGAATTAGCTGAGATAATTGGGGATTTGATACATACATGAGCCGCACAGATCAACAGGGGCAAGGGTGTTTGGGTAAGGTTTATTTAATAGGTGCGGGGCCAGGCGATCCAGGATTAATGACCCTCAAGGGTAAGGGTTTATTGGCATGTGCAGATGTAGTTATCTATGATGCCTTGGTGAGTCCAGCTATTTTGGAGATGATTAATCCCCAAGCTGAAAAAATCAATGCTGGTAAGCGCATGGGGCGACATTCATTATTACAAGAAGAAACCACCCACCTGTTAATTGAAAAGGCCCAGGATCATGCAATAGTGGTGCGACTCAAGGGTGGTGACCCGTTTATATTTGGTCGCGGTGGCGAAGAAATGGCAGATTTAGTCCAAGCTGGGATATCTGTAGAAGTTGTGCCAGGAATTACATCGGGTATTGCCGCTCCTGCCTATGCGGGTATACCTTTAACCCATCGATTGCATAGTTCTTCTGTGACTTTTGTCACTGGGCATGAGTCGGCAGGTAAGTATAGACCGAAGGTAAATTGGCAGGCGATCGCCCACGGTTCGGAAACCATTGTCATTTACATGGGCATTCACAATTTACCTTACATTGTGGAACAATTAAGTCAAGCTGGTTTGAGTGAAAAAACACCCATTGCCTTGGTGCGTTGGGGTACACGAGCCGAACAAGAAGAATTAATAGGGACATTGCAGACAATTATTCAGCAAGTCGCAGAAACAGGATTTAGTGCGCCTGCGATCGCAGTAATTGGTTCTGTCGTCAATATGCACAGTATTTTATCTGGTTGTCGTCCAGTGTAAGTTGTCTGGAAACTCCCCAGACCTTGACGGGTTTCGGCAGTTACTCCACTTGAGGAAACCCCCAAGACTGTACTGCCTCACCGCACTGATTCATCAATAACTGATAACTTACTCAAATAATCGGAAATAAGGGTAGCGCACAGGCACTCCAGGCTCTTTTTCCAAATCGAAATTAATCACTTCCCAACAGGGATCTTCTGAGGCGTCTGGACTAAACTCCACAGGTAAACCGTATAAACGTGCATAGCTAGCTTCTGGTTGTCCAGAACGCCAAGGTGTGCTGCGTTCTAAATAGCCACTCATTAATTCCTGATAACGTGCAGCAATAATTACCCGTGTTGCTCGGTAACCTTGAGTGTACAGCTTATCTAGTGCCTCGTGGATCTCAAATCGAATCCCATCGGGATGGGTATGCTGTCTATACCATTCATTATTCCATCTTCGCCAATGACGCCCTGACTGTAGATGAACTAACTCTCCATTTTTAGGATTAGCTTCAAAAGCGCCATGACGGGGACATAAATAGGTATCTGTAAGTGTCAACGCCGGAATAGTCTGGCGACAATGGGGACATTGAATGTCGGGGCCAAACATAGGGTACTGCAAGCCTGGATTCATCATGAAGTGCATACAAACATAATTTTGTCTTCACCAGCATCAAAGGGTTGGATTTTACACTTCGGCTCCTCCACTTTGAGGAACTTGCTCACTGCTGCAAGGACACAGTGTTGACGCAGGAACAACATCACTCATATCTTCCTCAGTCTAGAGACTTGACATCGTGATATCCTGGTTGTGCAACCAGCCTCAAAGTTAAGAGTTTCTCCAGTGTTCCTGGGTACCATATTTTTATTCTATCGTGTCTACCGCTTCTTACTGGCCATCTGTTGATTTTTCTCAAGCTGCCTTCGTCGCCGCTAACGCTGTTGTCATAGGTTCGGTAAATATTAAAGCCGGAGCCAGTATCTGGTATGGAGCAGTAGTTAGGGGAGACGTGGAACGTATTGAGATCGGTGAGTGTACAAATATTCAGGATGGAGCGATTCTACATGGTGACCCAGGTTTACCAACAATTTTAGAGGATCATGTCACCGTAGGTCATCGCGCTGTGGTACATTCTGCTTACATTGAACGTGGCAGCTTAATTGGCATTGGTGCAGTCATTTTAGATGGGGTCAGAGTCGGTGCTGGTAGCACTATTGGTGCGGGCGCAGTTGTGACTAAAGATATTCCCCCCTTGTCCCTTGTCGTCGGTGTGCCTGGTAAGGTGTTAAGACAAGTGACAGACCATGAAGCCACAGAACTTATCGAACACGCCGAACGTTACAAAAAGTTAGCATTAGTTCATGCTGGCAAAGATAGTGACATCGGCTTTCACTCCTAGGGACTGGGGAACTCGGTACCCCTCTAGGTATCAGGGGCAGTAATTGGGACTGGTGACTAGGGACTGGGAGAAATAACTATGACCAATAAAAACTAATAATTTAACGATTCTTTACAAATTGGTCTGGCAAAAATGACCAATTAAGCTAAAAATAAAAATGAGAGTAGTTGACAAAACTTTAATTTCTACTTAAAAGAGGGTTTCTAGATATGGATATCGATTACCGGATTGCGATCGTTTTTGCACCAGTAGCCATTGCTGCCGGCTGGGCTGCGTTTAACATTGGTGCTGCTGCTTTAAGACAAATTCAAGGCTTTTTAAACAAAGAAGCCTAAATTTAATTAACATCATCAATCATTAACCGGCTGTTTCCCTCATCAGAAGCAGTCGGTTTTGTTGATAATGAAACATCTCCCCCTCCTTATCCCCTTGTCCCCCTATCCCCTTCCACGCCCATTGGATATCAATTCTTTACTAAAACCCTTTCAACATTTCGGAGTTCATCTAGGGCTGTCGCGCATTGTCAAATTGTTGGCAAATCTGGGCAACCCCCATCACCAAGTGCCAGTAATTCACGTTGCTGGTACTAACGGGAAAGGTTCGGTTTGTGCCTATCTTTCCTCAGTACTTACCGAAGCTGGTTATCGTACAGGACGTTATACTTCTCCCCATTTAATCGACTGGACGGAACGCATTTGCATCAATGAACAGCCCATAGCCGCTGAGGACTTGGGTAAATTATTACAACAAGTCCAAGCAGCAATTCAAGCTGATGACGATTACCCGACTCAGTTTGAAGTCATTACCGCAGCGGCTTGGTTATATTTTGCCCAACAGCAAGTTGATGTAGCAATTATAGAAGTGGGACTGGGAGGGCGTTTAGATGCGACTAATGTCTGTGAACAGCCTTTAGTAACAATAATTACCTCTATTAGCCGTGAACATTGGCAGCAATTAGGCCCTACTGTGGCTGATATTGCCAGAGAAAAAGCAGGTATTCTCAAACCAGGGTGTCCGGCTGTGGTGGGACAATTGCCAGCAGATGCGAAAACAGTAGTGCGATCGCGCGCTCAAGAATTACAATGCCCACATATTACACCTCAACCTGCTCATCAAATCGCTCCAGGATGGGCTGAGTATGAATCAATTCAATATCCTTTGCCGTTGGCTGGACAAATTCAATTAACTAATTCAGCTTTGGCTTTAGCTGCTTTAGAAATTTTGCAACAACAAGGTTGGGTGATTTCTCCAGAGGCTATTGTTAACGGTATGGGGAAAACTCAATGGCCGGGGCGAATGCAATGGGTGACTTGGAAAGACCAAAAATTATTAATTGATGGCGCACATAACCCAGCCGCAGCTCAATCTCTCAGAAATTATGTAGATAGTTTAGATATCCAGAAGTTAACTTGGGTTATGGGGATGTTATCTACAAAAGAGCATACTGATATTTTTCAAGCTTTACTGCGACCAAATGATCAATTATATTTAGTTCCAGTCCCAGATCATAGTTCGGCTGACATAGGGGAATTGGCAAAGTTAGCTGGCGAAGTTTGTCCAGCATTGGGATCTGTCAGTACGTATTCAGATTTATCATCAGCGTTAGCAGCGGCTTTTGATTCTACAGATAATTTAGTAATTTTATGTGGTTCTTTATATTTAATTGGGTATTTTTTAGGCACTAAATAATCCGAGAGGCTCAGTTACCCAGGGCGAACACATCTTAATTGTTAATAATATTGAAAAATAAAATTCAATTATCTAGAGTTCAGAAATTCCTTTCATATCTATGATATGAAAGGAATTAGAAATGTATACCCAGATCCTTACTCTAATTCTTTATTGTTGGTGAAACGCTTGGGACAGGTAATGTTCGCTCTTGCTGAGAACTTGTTAATCCCAAGTATCCCAGGAGGAGAATCACTCCAATCAAGGCAACGATTTGAAGACTCCTTTCTATTTGAATGAAACTACGTACCAACTTATCCATTAGACTTTGCCTAACTTTCAATAACACTCCTATGATAGTTCATACCAATTCACACTCTTAGCCTACGGCACGCTTTTGCGTTAAGCGCAGCCATGCCCATCAGGGCTTTAAGCAATTAAAAAACTTAGATGCAGCAAGGCTTTTAGGGTTTACATTTCAATACCCTTGCCAAAATAAGAGCCTAGATGAATTTTGGCAAAAGTGGCAAAATCAAGCATACATAAGCGTTTTGATGAAAAGGTAGTTTGTCATCCCAAACCCTTATCCTGCTGTCAATACGTTAAAAAACAATTGTGGGAAATTTTAAAGGAATTTTTAGGACTGATTGTTTTTGTCAACCCTCAAAGAAATAGGAGTTAATGGTTAAAATATCATTATTTCACCCTCGTAAATTGGCAAAGGTATTGGTTTTAGTAACAGGCCATCTCTATCCATTGAAACTATGAAAACCTCTCTTTATTGGTATTCGGTGTGTGTTGTAGTGTTGTTTTTGAAAATGTTTGCTCTTTCAGCTTATCAAGGGTTTTACCGCATTGGCAGGCGTACATTTGTGAACCCTGAGGACGCGGAACTATTCAACAAGCCTCCCGCATTTGAGGAACTACCACAGGTTCAACGTGCAGCCAAAGCTTGGCTTAATGATTTGGAAAACATTCCTATATTTCTTGGTGTCGCCATAGCCTATGTGCTGACTGGAGCATCACCTATGGCAGCAAGTTGGTTATTTTCTACTTTTACAATCGCGCGAATACTTCATACATTAGCGTATCTTTTCGGTTGGCAGCCTTGGCGAACTATTACGTATGCAGTTGGAACCCTCTGTATATTAGTGATGAGTTGGAACATAGTTGTAGTCTTGTATAACAATAGTTAAATAAAATAGGTCGTTACACAAATGCCTGCTAAACACACAAATAGTAGAAGTCCACTCACATCTTGTGACTGGCCCATTGAGCAATTACCGGGATTAAGCCAGGAAGAAAAATCCCAATTCCAAAACTGTGGGATCAAAACCACCAAAGAGCTAATCAAACAAGCCCAGACTGCTGAAGCGAGGATGAACTTAGCAAATAAATTACAAGTAAATCTTCAGTATGTAAATAAATGGATGGCGTTAGCCGATTTAGCCCGGATTCCTAGCGTGGGAATGCAATATTGCGGTTTATTGCTCCATGCAGGAATTGGTTCTGTAGGACAATTAGCTCAAACTCCCACCCATAGATTGCATCAACAAATTATGCGCTTGCAAGTAGCAACAATGCAACGCCGAGATTTGTGTCCAGCTATTGAGCTAGTGCAACAATGGAGTCAACAAGCACAAAAAATCAATTAAAAAATAAAAATTAAATTAATTTCTCATTCTTTGACTAACACACCATTGAGAAATATATCAGCTAATCCTTCTGCCATCTGCTGCATTTCTTGAGGTGAAGCGTCTGGCGACATCAAGGTATTGTCAGAAAAACCGGCGATCGCAAACATTCCTAAGAAGACTTTAGCCACCAGTTTGGCATCGGTTTGGCGATAAATGCCTTTATCCATCGCCGTTTGGAAGAAAGCTTCGGCCACATCGGTCATTTTATTAATTACTTCGATTTGAATGCGATCGCGTAAGTCAGGATGAAACTGCACTTCCATAAAGCACACGCGCATTAAATCAACGTTTTTGTGTAGATTCCACATCCGGCGGCGCATTACCTGAGCAACAGCCTTATAGCTGCCCATTTCACTCAATTCTGTCAGCAAATCTGTTAAGATATCCACCCAACCACTAGTAGCGACTTCAACCAAAATTGATTTTTTATTGGGAAAATGACGAAATAAAGTACCCTCAGCAACTCCAGCTGCTTGGGCTAAATCACGGGTGGTAGTGCCATCAAATCCTTTAGAGGCAAACAAACGCTGTGCAGCCTGTAAAATGCGGGCGCGTGTTTGTGTCTCTGAGGGCGGGGGGGAATTAAAAACTCGCATAATAATTAGATGTGTGATCCTTAGAACACGACTTGTAACATGATTGTCTAACGTCAGGTACAAAAAACACAGAAAGCTTAATACAAGATTAACGCCCTATTTGCTAGTTAGCATGTTTCTCAGGTAGTGGAACTTTAGTTTTATCGTCGCTTATGCATCATTCCAACTGTTCAATTAGAAATTTGGGATTTTGGAGAAAGTCAGCCAACTTTCTGCAAAAAATTTCGCCTGGTTTTGCTCAAGTATTTATCAGGTTACGTCGGCTGTTAAGCATATTCATGGTGCTAGTAATTTTATCGTGGGGAGTAGCGCCAAAGGTCGCGCTGGCTCAGACTCAGACTGCACCGCCTCTGCAAAGAACCCTCCGTCCTCAAAAAACTGAAAGTTCGATTCAACCATATTTAGATCGGGTGATTGAGCAGTCAACGGAGTTTCGCCTTGACAATGGCATGAAGTTTATTGTTTTGGAACGCCATCAAGCTCCTACAGTATCGTTTGTTACATATGCTGATGTAGGTGGCGTAGATGAGCCAGATGGGCAAACTGGTGTCGCACATTTTCTAGAGCATTTGGCTTTTAAAGGCACAACGCGCATCGGGACAAAAGACTACAAGGCAGAAAAAGCCTTGCTAGACCAATTAGAGAAATTGGATACTCAAATCAGAGCAGCCAAAGCCAATAACCAACAAGATGATGTTGTCCGGTTGCAAACTGAGTTTCAGCAAGTAGAATCCCAAGCAGATCAATTAGTCACCCAAAACGAACTAGGGCAAATTGTCAGACAAGCCGGTGGTGTGGGTTTAAATGCCACAACTTCTGCTGAAGCTACCCGTTATTTTTACAGCTTTCCGGCTAACAAACTCAAACTGTGGATGTCACTGGAATCAGAGCGATTTCTGGAACCTGTAATTCGGCGTGAATTTTATAAAGAAAAAAATGTGATTTTAGAAGAACGCCGGATGCGGGTAGATAATTCGCCCATTGGGCAAATGATCGAAAAGTTTATTGATACTGCATTCACAGTTCATCCCTACAAGCGTCCAGTGATTGGCTATGAAGAAGATATCCGTAACCTGACACCAGAAAACGTCCAGAACTTTTTTGATACCCACTATCCACCAAGTAATTTAACCATTGCCATTGTCGGAGATGTGAATCCCGATGAAGTCAAAAGATTAGCAAACATTTATTTTGGCCGCTACAAAGCCAAAGAAAAAGCCCAAGCCAATATTCCCGCTGAACCACCGCAAAAACAAACACGGGAATTTAGTTTGGAATTACCTTCTCAACCTTGGTATTTAGAAGGCTATCACCGGCCAGCAATTACTCATCCTGATAATGCCGTGTATGACATCATTAGTAGTTTAATGAGTGACGGACGCACATCACGGTTGTATAAATCTTTAGTAGAACAAAAGCGCTTGGCGTTAAATGCTCAAGGTTTTAGTGGTTTTCCCGGTGATAAATATCCAAACCTAGTATTATTTTATGCTTTAACTGCTCCTGGTCATACAGCAGATGAAGTAGGAGTAGCTTTGCGTCAAGAAATCGAAAAATTGAAAACTGAACCTGTAGCAGCGACAGAGTTGGAACGGGTTAAAACCCAAGCACGGGCAGGTTTGTTACGTAGTCTCAATTCCAATATGGGCATGGCACAGCAATTATTGGAATATGAAGTCAAAACTGGCTCTTGGCGAAATTTGTTTCAACAACTAGATCAAATTGCTGCGGTAACAAATGCAGATATTCAGCGTGTAGCCAAGGCAACATTTACTACTGAGAATCGCACAATTGGCAAGCTGGTATCGAAACAAGGGTAAAAATGATGAAAGGCAAAGTCAGCAAAGGGCATGTTTGCCAAGGAAGGATACAAAGTGAAGAGTAAAGAACAGATGGCATTGAAAATCCCCAATTTTAAATTGACACTTCGTAAAAGCAAGCAACTATTTTATGCTGTGATGCTGGCTGTCACTTGTTTACTTGTAACTTTTAACTTTTCGTTAGCGGCGACAGCAGAAGCCCAGCATTACACTGAGTTAGAGTTGCCCCCACTGCCGGCAATTCAAGTACCCAAAAATGAAAGGTTTGTGCTGAAAAACGGCTTAGTTGTGTATTTGATGGAAGATCACGATTTGCCGTTGGTAAGTGGTATGGCTT
Organism: Anabaena sp. CCY 9613; assembly: GCF_963920895.1. Classification (NCBI taxonomy): domain Bacteria; kingdom Bacillati; phylum Cyanobacteriota; class Cyanophyceae; order Nostocales; family Nostocaceae; genus Anabaena; species Anabaena sp. CCY 9613. Next base: position 160,845 of record NZ_CAWUDE010000007.1, on the reverse strand, counting down.
TAGTGCGTACAGGAAGCCGCTTAGAACCAGCCGATAAAGTGGGGTTGGCTAGTTTGACAGGTGAGGTGTTACGTACTGGCGGGACAAAAAAGCATTCGGCAGATCAGCTCAATGATATGTTGGAACAACGCGCTGCATCTGTCGAAACTAGTATTGGTGAAGCTACAGGTAATGCTAGTTTTCAAGCACTGAGTGAAGATTTAGACACAGTATTCGGTTTGTTTGCTGAGGTGCTGCGATCGCCTGTGTTTGCTCAAGAAAAGTTAGATTTGGCCAAAACACAAGCGAAAGGTGGTATAGCGCGACGCAATGATGATCCCGATAGTATTGCGACGCGGGAATTTCAGAAATTGGTTTATGGGCAAGATAGCCCTTATGCCCGGACAACGGAGTATGCCACGCTGGAAAACATTAATCGGGAGGACTTGATCAAGTTTTACCAGCAATATTTTCATCCCAATAATATGATTTTGGGGATTGTAGGAGATTTTAACCCCCAGGAAATGCGATCGCTTGTGCAAGCAAAATTTGGTGACTGGCGGCGGAATTTTAATCTCACTAAACCCAAATTATCCGAGGTGAAACCCGCTCATACAGGTGGTGTGTTTTATGTGGATCAGCCACAGTTAACTCAAAGTAGTGTGTTGGTGGGACATCTAGGGGGCAAATTTGACAATCCTGATTATGCTGCTTTGGATGTGATGAACGGAGTGTTAAATGGATTTGGTGGCCGCTTATTTAATGAAGTGCGATCGCGCCAAGGTTTAGCTTACTCTGCATACGGCTACTGGAGTCCCCGCTTTGATTATCCAGGCATGTTTATTGCTGGTGGACAAACGCGATCGGATGCTACTGTGCAGTTTGTTAAGGCTTTGCAGACCGAAATTAAGCGTATCCAAGCTCAACCTGTCACAGAACAGGAACTAACCTTTGCTAAGGAATCTACACTCAACTCGTTTGTTTTCAACTTTCAAGATCCCAGCCAAACCTTATCACGGTTGATGCGATACGAATATTACGGCTATCCAGCTGATTTTCTGTTTCGCTATCAAAAAGCCGTAGCCGCTACCACAGAAGCTGATGTGCAACGGGTAGCCCGCCAATACCTCAAACCAGAAAATTTGGTAACTTTAGTAGTCGGGAATCAAAGCGCAATTAAACCACCATTGACGCAACTCGCTACCAAAGTAACGCCCATAGATGTCACAATTCCCGATGGGCGATCGCAGGCGAAGAGTTAAAAGATAGGGGAGATGGGGAGATCAGGAAGTATTTTGGTTCTTGTCCCCCTTCGGTTCGGGTATGCCTCCGGATGCCGCAGGCTGTACGCAGTCCCCTGGGAGTGGCTCACTCTCCAGCAGCGCTGTCTCACCTTCTCCCCTTCAGGAATTTAATTTTGCCCAATTGCTTAAGCTATATATAAAGATACTAAGAGACTGATATGTGACATATTGCGTCTCTAAATTTATGAAATCAAACCATATATCCCAGACTGATAATACTAGAAAGCAATCACATTTTAAGACATAAAAGCTTAGTTTTTGTCTATAAAATCTCGCAAAAATATTGACTTTTAAAAATTAAATTGCAAAATAGTAAGAGAGGTTTTGAAAATTTACATTGTATTCTTGTAGTTCGTATTAGTCAGGGAGCTTGTAAAATGGCAAACATCCAAATTATTGACCTCTATCTTAGAGATGAAAAATTTATTATTCATGAAATAGCGGATAGAGAAATAAAATCTGTTACAGGAGGCCAAATAACCAGAGGAGTATCAAATACGAATGACATGAATGAAGAATCTTTAGTCAATACATTTGCTCAAAATTTAGATGGTCTTCTTTGGAACTTGAGATCACAAATGAATGCAACAATTTCTACTGCCGGCAACCGAGTCGGTAGCAGCTTAGATTTTTTAATTTAATCTTATATTGATAATTATCGTGCATTTTGAGTCTAATTAGATTGAAAATGCACATTTTTTTTTGCGTAGCTTCCCGCAGGGAAGTCTTGCCTGCACCGGACGGGAGAAACTCCCATCCTACAAGATAAATTTAATGCAACATTTTAGCCTTGCCACGCCAGTAGAGTGGATTAAACTTTTTGCAGGGCATGGGTTAGAAGACATATAAGAATAATGACCAAGACTCTTAATCGTACAATCTATATTTGGTATGTTGAAATTATAAAAATATGTATTATTATCATTTAACAAAATTATTTAAATAATTAAAAGCTCTCTTCAATAAAGACAGAATTATTCAATATATGTCTTTTTTAACATGTTCTTATCATTGACTTACTAAGTTTTTCTAACTAACAATAGTAGTAACAGTTAAGCAAGAGATAGCTTGATTGTTCACCAATTTAATTTACAAGCAACAAATGCTTGAGGAGCAAACATATGGCGAATATCACTCTTTCTGAACTACACGTGGCTGGTTCTGAGTTGTTTCAAGATTCTGAAAGTTTTCTCAATGAACTCAGCGACGTAGATTCTATTAATGGTGGTAGCACCGACGGTTACGGCTACGGTGGCTACAGTGATATTTCAACCCTGACAAAGCTGGCTGAAGCATTTGTTACTGTTTATGCAATTGGTCACGTTACCTACCTAGCCAAGTCATTCAGTTCTGGATATTAATGACTTTAATGGCTTCAGGTAACTCCTGAGCCTGATGGTTCTTAGGGGTTTAAAGGTAAAACAAATCTCTGTGAAAAACACAAGATTTTTACTATTAATAACCTCTAAGATCCAAGCGGTTTGAACAATTTTTGGTGACTTGCTTAATTGCGATGAGACAAGTCTATTAGGAGTAAATTATGGCGAATATCACTCTTTCTGAACTACACATTGCTGGTTCTGAATTATTCCAAGATTCCGAAAGTTTTCTGAATGAACTCAGCGATATAGATGCTATCTCTGGTGGTCAAATTGGCAATGGCAATGGCAATGGCCAAGGTGCTGTCAGTGATCCTACAACACTGATGAAGTTGAGTGAGGCATTTGTGACAGTATATGCCATTGGTCACGTCACCGTGTTAGCTAAATCATTCAGTGCAAACTGAATTAATGGTTCTGGTTAACTACTGAGCTTCATATTGTCCAGGGATTAAATGAAAAAACTGATTTATGTGATCATCATGATCTTCTGTGATTACTAATAATCCCTGTGATATGGCTAATCTCAGCAATTTTCAATTTCATAGCACAAAGTCCTCACAAGTCTTTTAGGAGAAAATCATGGCTAAGATTACACTGTCTGAACTACATGCTGTTGGTACTGAATTGTTTCAAGATTCTGAAAGTTTTTTGAATGAATTCAGTGATGTAGATTCTATCTCTGGTGGTAACTACGGTGGCGGCGTCAGTGATCCTGCTATACTGACCAAGCTAGCTGGAGCTTTTGTCACTGTATATGCCATCGGTCACGTTACTGTATTAGCTAAGTCATTCAGCGCACCACAGTAATGAGTTTAGGTAATAGGTAACTACTGAAATAAACGGCTCTTTAGGGATGAACGGTAAACAGTTCTCTATGTGATTAACATAAGGTTCTGGAATTACCAAATCATCCCTAAGAGCCGAGTAGTCACCATCTTGATTTTCTACACAAAAAATAAGTCTCACAAGTCTTTTAGGAGTACATCATGGCTAATATCACTCTTTCTGAATTACACGCTGCTGGTTCTGAATTATTCCAAGATTCCGAAAGTTTTCTCAATGAATTCAGCGATGTAGATTCTATCTCTGGTGGTAACTACGGTGGCGGCGTCAGTGATCCTACCGCATTGACTAAGTTGGCTGGAGCTTTTGTGACTGTATATGCCATTGGTCATGTTACTGTTTTGGCTAAGTCATTCAGTCAGCCTCAGCCACCCCAGATAATTGAGCCTCCCGTTAAAGGTAAATTTTAGGTAATAGGTAACTGCTGCAATAAATGGCTCTTCAGGTATTAACTGTAAAAAGTCTCTATGTAATCGACATAAGTTGACTAAGTTACTCCTAATACCTAAGAGCCAGACAAATCAAGCAATATTGAGTTTAATTTCCACAAGTTTTGAGGAGCAAATCATGGCAACTATCAATCTTTTTCAACTATACGTTACTGGTTCTGAATTATTCCACGATTCCGAAAGTTTTTTGAATGAACTCAGTAATATTGACGCGATTTCTCAGGATCAAGATACTATAATCGGTGGGATATTTTCAATTAGTGCCTTGTCGGGAGCATTTGTTGGTACATTCGCTATTGGTCATGGTGGTTATGTAGCTAAATCATTCAGTCAGCCTAGGAGTAAATATAGTCATGGCTTTGGCTGGTAATAGCCTTTTTTAATGCTGCACTAGACGGCTATTTTGAGATTAAACATAAAAAGTAACTATAGCAATCCTATCTTCAGTGAAGACAGAGAGCGTAGATGCGAGCGAAACAAGAAAATTCATGAATGATTTAGGATTGCTATATTTAAAGGCTACTTTTTATTAATCAAAATCTCTGTTAACTAGGTGAAACAATATACAGTGTAAATTAACAAGTGATTTGTCAGTCAGTCAAGGTTATTACCGCAACATAATAGACTGAGATTGATTAATTATTCAATATTTCGTGAAAATCAAGCAAATGGCGGAAATCATAGTTTCTGATCTGTATTTTCCCGTCTCGGAAAGCTTTCTGATTGAAATAACTGATATGCATTTTCTGTCTGTATATGGTGGTGACAATTATGCATTTGACTACGCATTTCATCAAATGATTCACTTTGCTTATAGGCTTTTAGATTTTATGTTAACAGCATTTTCTATCTACAGCATTGTGTCCTTAACTAATTCATTTGGTGCTGCAAATATGTACTCTCCACCTTCTCCATTTATCCCTTTTTAATTAGTAAATTCCCATTGACATGATAACCAATAAGCTGTTGTGTGCAATCAATGCTTGGATAGCCTTTCTCTGGTTCTATAGTTTCTTGATTGACCAACAACAAGTTTTCACTTTACTGAGGAGCATTTAACGCCGTGCCATTTTTATTAAGCTATCAAAATGTTATTGATTACCTAATTCCGCTAGGATTGTGTACTGAAGAAGAACGTGCAGCGAGCAATATTGAGCTAAAACCTGCCAAAAACTTTAACTTATTACTCAGCTTACCCGATGGGCGGCAAATTTTAGTTAAGCAAGAGCGCCACAACAGAGAAGGGAAAACTGCCGGGGAATTTGTCAAAGAATGGCAAATTCACGGTTTTTTGCAAAAACAACCCGAAATTAGCTACCTGCGCTCTTCTATTTCCGAGGTAGTGCATTTTGATGCCGAGAATTCCATCATTATTTTCAATTATCTCAGTAACTATCGGGACTTATCAGACTTTTACGCAAATGAAAATATCTTTCCCACACAGATTGCAACCATAGTCGGAACTAATTTAGCATCCATTCATCGTGTCAGTATTCAACGTCCAGAATATCGGGAATTCTTTGAAGATTCCCCGGATGAATCGGGTGCAGATGCAGCAAAACTTAATCATCGCATTGATAGACTAACCCCGGAAATTTTTAGTACCGTTCCGGCTGACGGGTTAAAATTCTTTGCTCTTTATCAACGTTACGACAGTTTGGGTCAGGCGATCGCAGAATTAGGTAGCGCTTATACTCCCTACTGTTTGACTCATAATGACATGAAGTTGAACAATATCCTCATCTCCTTAAATTGGCAAGATGTGGTTTCTCATGGATATGTCCCAGACGAAAGCGTCATTAGATTGATTGACTGGGAACGTTGTTCTTGGGGAGATCCAGCTATTGATTTGGGAGCATTAATCGCTAGTTACCTGCAATTATGGCTTTACAGCGTAGTTGTTGGTAGAGGGATGGAAATCGAAGAATCTTTACGTCTAGCTACAATTCCTCTACAATCCCTACGTTCTTCCATGTCAGCCTTAATGACCGCTTATTTAGCGGAATTCCCCGAAGTTCTAGAGCATCGTCCCGATTTTGTCCGGCGAGTAGTACAATTTTCCGGTTTAGCCTTAATTCAAGCTATTCAAGCAACACTCCAGTACGAAAAAAGCTTTGGTAATCAAGGTATTTGTATGCTCCAGGTCGCCAAGAGTTTATTGTGTCGTCCAGAAGCATCTATCCCCACAATTTTCGGTATGGAGTCATCAGACCTCGCTCCCAAAAACTTATCTCGCGCTTAAAACACACTGAGGTGGCAAAGTTGGACAACATCCCAACGCCGGGAAATCTTTTCTTTCCCCCCACCTCCCCCATTCCTTATATATTCACAGGCAAAAGCTCTTATGCAACTATTAGATTCGCTACAAACTCAAATAGCAAGTATTCCTGAGCCATTGCAGACATCGCTAAAAGACATTATTCAGAAGGTTAAAATTGAGTCTCACCATTGTATTAAGCACTCAGACTATAAAACTTTAGACTTGACAGAGCAGGCAGTTTCCCGCTTTCAAAAATTGCCCTTGGATCTTCAAAATAAATATTTAAGTCTGCAATTGCGTAGTTTTCTCTATGGGATTTACTACAACGGTTCTTTGAAAGAGGAACTGACATTAAATGAAGAAACAACAAATTTAGCATTGAATCCCAATCTAGAAAATAACAGCTTTTTGGGTGTAGATATAGCTTTTTATGACCGCTTACATGAAAGCAATAGAGGTGGAGGTTATTGGAGCAATGATTGGCTGGTGGTGAACGAGGAAACAGATGGTGCGTTGGCTGTACATAAAACTGGGTTGACACTCCATATTGAACGCAATATTCACTTGCAACCAGAACATCAAGATGCCAATATCGGCAGTGTAGTTGCCATTAAAATGCCGAAAAATGTTGTACAACATGGATTTTATATGGCAGTTGCTAATGCAGGTTCTCATGGTGATGGTGAGATTGTGCGTATCTATTTCAATTTATCCCCAGATGGTGCCATAGCTGTCATGGATAGTTTGACTACTCAACTTAATGCGCTGCTCATTCCTTTCACTTTTAAAGCGCTATATAATCCTTCTGATTATGGACGTTGTGATTCAGCAGTACTTTATTTTGATAAACATAACTATCATACAGTTCACCCTGTACTAGAGAAGGTGTATACAGAACATCAATCTTTATTTGGTGATGCTGTTCCTTTGTTTACAAAATTATTAGCCCCAGGGTTAGCTCTAGCTGAAGAACCAAATAGCAAATTTACTGACAAAGAAAGTTTTGGTCTGAACCGTTGTCAAATAATTGCCAATGCTTTACTTGAGGTTTGGCATCAAGATAATGATACGCCAGAGACTCGGATGATATCAATTTTAAAGCATTTTTCTATGCATGAAATTGAATTGGAACGCCCATATCTTAATCCTCGTTCTGAAGATATTTATCCTTGTTTGAGGGTTTGAATTTCTATTTATTCCCTTTGAAAATAGGTATTTATTCAAGATATGAAATAGGGTAAAGGTTGAGAGTCAAAGTAAGACTAATTCCTTTTACCCTTTTTTAATGTTTATGTACAAACCTGAAAGAACGCAGTTATTTATCTGATAAGCTGCGTTCACTGTATTTTCTAGATACCAGGACTTACGCAAAATTATGGGAGAAAAAACCGCAAAGGATACAAAGAAATAAGAGTTTGAAAGAGTTCTGGCGTAAGTCCTACATACAGAATTTGTGCTAAAGAAAGTAAAGCTCACTGAAAAAAGAAACCTGTCAGCACAAGGGGTAAAAGTATTAAAACAGACACAATTAAAACCAGGGTTGCTGGATCAATTTTAATGTGATTTTTCTGTGGATCTCGCATTTGGCACCTTCCCACATGAGCTAAGTATATTAACTCAGCCTAAAGGATTTGTGCGCGTTTTTCCAAGTTCCATTCGGTTGAGATGTCGAAAATTTGCCGCTAGTTCCGTCTATAAGCTTATTTTTTCCCCGGAAGTTTAGTCCCCATTTCAGTCAAGGCTGAAAAAACCAGATAAATAATCAGGAACCCGACACCTGCAAAAAAAGCTAATAAATCGCTATCCATATAATTACCGCCGAGATCAAAATGCCTTTCTGTTTCTTGCATCTAAAAATTTCAATTGATGGTAAACACAGCTAATCTGTGGTAAATTTACCCCGACTGCTTGCGCTTTCCGTAAGGGGTTGCCGAAAATTGCTTCTACTTCTAAGGGACGATGTTCATCATAGTCAATTTTCATGCTAGTGCGGTAAGGTTTCATCTTCAGCGTGTAATTAAGCATGGTTTGAATAAAGCTATCAGGAATAACGCGACCCGAACTTTGCGCCCCAGTCGCCACTTCATTCATCAATTGTTCAACTAATGTGCGAGTGTCAATATCCGCCATTAATTCATCTGTTCTAGCGTTGAGAATCACAGATAGCCCATTGTAGGGAATGTTCCACACAAGTTTTTGCCAACGGGCGAAAAATAAGTCTGTGGCTAATTCGATGGGAATACCAGCATGGTTAAAGTCATCAGCAATTTCCTGCATTCTCGCTGTAATCCCGCTAGGATCATATTCAGGGTTATATTCCCCCAAAGTGATTTGTCCATAATCTAAGTGGCGAATATGTCCTGGCCCCACTTTATTGGAACACAGAAAACATAACCCACCGATAACTTTAGCGTTGCTGACAATTTGAGTAACTTCCTCTTCCATACCCAATCCATTCTGCAATACCAACACTATCCCCTGATCTTTAACTACAGGTGGTAACAATTTTGGCAGTAAATGGTTTTGTGTTGTTTTTAGTGCAACTACTACCACATCGCATTGTGGCATTTTGTCTACATTGTTATGGGCGTTAACCAGAGGAAGAGTAAAATCACCATCTTTCGATTCGACGAGTAAACCAAATTGGCTGACGTGTTCATAATCACTATTTAGCAAAAAGTGGACATCTAAACCAGCTTGTTGGAGCCTAGCACCATAAAATCCACCTAATGCACCAGTTCCGAGGATGGCGTACTTGCGATCGCACATTTGTTCAACACAGGAATTTTTTCAGGATTATCATAAAACGATGGCTGACAACAAGCTACCCTTGAGTCTATGTATACTTAATTTATCATTCTCATTTTTAATTAAATTTTTGTAATAAAACTTAAGTTTTTGATAAATATTTTAAGTAAAAAAGATAGCTGAAATGCCATATTTAATTCATTTGATAGATACAGTTTTTGCCTCCTTAATGTGTTTCCAGTGAGTAAACTGCCACCTGAATTTAAGAGTTTCTTATACTTACTATAGATAGTATGAGAAGTCAGTTTAAAAGTTTAATTTATGTTACATTAACGGAGTAATTACTTTAGGTATATGCTAATGTTATGTCAAATATCTAAAAATATGTTTACTTTACTTATTTTTAAGATGTTGACATTACCCCAACAAATTGATGCTTGATTTCAACGCCTTAGCTGAATTTTCTCGTGCCAATTGCGTAAGTATTTGTGCCTTTCTCATCCCAGCAAATTTGATTGCCTCATCACTTACAATCATTTTGACAATATTACATCGTCCGACACATCAAGTCTGGCCAGCTGCGGGAATAGCCAGCACTTTTGCTTCTGTGATGATATTGCATGTATATACTTGGTTTATCATTGGTGTGGTAATGGCCCCCACTTATATTTTGTTGTCTTTAGCAATCACTTGTTTGGTAACTAATTTGATTGCAGTTCTATTTCAAAGACGCCACATTAACAGCCATCATATTTGTGATTTAAAGCATAATATTGCCGCGCGTTAAGGCATAAACTTGCCGTTGACTAACCTCAAATGCTAATTCTTGTGTAAGCTTGTTTCCACCTAAAAGCACAGCTTTCAAGCATAATATTGCCGGAATTAAAATTTTAAATCGTAAGATTGCCGAAATTTGAACTATCTGATATTATAGCTGTTCTGTCAGGTGCAACAGTGCTACTAACGGATAGTTTGCCAACTATGCCAGAGTTTCCTTCGTCTGATGAGTTAGTAAAAATACTTGACCGTATCCTGGATGGTAGTCGAAATGAAAACGATATCAATTTACTACGGTACTTTCTGAGTACAGTTAATGGTAAAAGTCAGGTACAGTTAGCAAATTACATTGTTAACCTTCCTGAAGGAAATAATATTCATATTGGCGATCGCATCACCTACCAAGGTGGTATAGACGAAGAAGTAAAGGCAATTCTCCGGCAGTTACAACAAATCCTCCAGGAAAGCCAAGTTTCGATTTCGTCTAATTTTTCTCCTCAAACCCCAACTGAAAAGTTTTTAGTCAACACTAATTCTTATAAGCCAGTTAGCCCACCCCCCTCAGAGCTTAATATTTTCGAGTTTGAAGTGGTAACTGTAGATCATAAAGGAAAAGAAACAAAGCGTTACCATACACAAACTGAGTATTTTCTAGAAGACTTAGGAAATAGTGTTGTACTGGAAATGGTTTCTATTCCAGGTGGTAATTTTCCAATGGGTGCATCACGAGAGGAAGAAGCATCACAAGAAGATGAACGTCCTCAACATTTAGTTAATATAAAACCCTTTTTTATAGGTAGATATCCTATTACCCAAAGACAGTGGAGAGCTATTGCAAACCTCCCAAAAATAAACCACCACCTCAAACCTGACCCATCCTGTTTTAACGGCGATAATTTACCTATAGAACGAGTTTCTTGGTATGATGCACTAGAGTTTTGTGAGCGACTGTCGCAGGAAACAGGAAGGCAATATCGCTTGCCCAGTGAAGCTGAATGGGAATATGCTTGTCGTGCTAGAACTTCAACGCCATTCCATTTTGGTCAAATAATTACAGATAAATTAGCCAATTATTGCAGTAAAAACGACAATATAAATATCATTAATCGCCAATGTACAACAGAAGTTGGTAGTTTTCCAGCTAATACTTTTGGCTTATACGATATGCATGGGTTAGTTTGGGAGTGGTGCGCTGATTATGAACACGATGACTATCAAGACGCACCATTAGATGGCAGTGCATGGGTAGATGATGGAAATGAAGAATATAGAATTTTGCGTGGTGGTTCTTGGGGTCATCCTGCAAATTTATGTCGTTCTACATCTCGCTTTTCTGAAGCTGCAACCACAAAGGACAACCAAATTGGATTCCGGGTTGTCTGCTCTTTGATCTAAAAATTTTTGACTATTGTGAAATTAACTGATAAATTTTTGCTTTTATACTCTCAATAGACGATAAATCAGAAAATTGTACACTTGTTTCTTGGCGAATTTGAGGTTTAATATTTAACGATGTCCTGCCACATTGCGATCTGTAAGGGTGAGAAAGCCAATTCCAAGTTCCTATAATAGCCAGTTTCGTATCACGTACCAAAATTCTTTCATTTGTTCCTCTACTTTCTATATGTTTTTCTTCTCCTAAGCGAATTAATTGTGAACCAGGATATTGTGAGAATAAATGTCTCAGCTTATTCTCAATTGTGGGATCATTATTATCATTCTCCTCGTTACCTTTATTTCCGTAAACTACTGTTAATTTAGCTCCTCTTTCTAAAACTGAAACAACCTCTTTACTAAACAGTTTTGATTCACTTCCTCGAATCCAAGGAGTGACAATTATCAATTCTTCCTTTGCTTGATCGATAGCTTCTCTAAAAATTCTTAAATGATCGCAATCATAAACTGGAATAGTACCAGGTTCTGCTTTAGGAATTTCTGCTGCTGATTTATACTCTAATACAACTCCATACTCTCGAATATGTTCAACAAGTTGCCGAGTCAGGTTTCCTTTTTCTAGTCTGTAAAGATTACCAACTAAAATAAATAATTCTTTAGCTCTTGATACAGCAACATTTAAAAGATTTGGTCGTTTGTTAATCCAGTAAACATTATCTTGCGGTTGACATACTTTTGTAGATAGGATAATTACTTTCTTCTCAGAACCTTGAAAAGTGTGAACTGTGCCAACAGATTTTGAGTCTAATTGAGAGAATTTTTTTCTTAATTGTTCTCTCAACGCAGCAGCATGAACTTTAAAAGGTGAAATAACACCTATATCTTCTACTGAGTAACCTTGTTTAACTAAATGCTCAATTATCTCACATACAGCAGTAATTTCTTCCTCATTAACATTATTGCGGATCTTACCTTCAACATCATAAGCAATTAAGTGCGACTCTACTAAAGAATTGACTGGTTCTGTTTTGATTTCTAAATCATAGTCAGCAATATCATTGCAATATTGAATAATACTAGGCTGACAACGATAATGTTCTATCAGGCGAATTCCTTTACCTTTATCTTCTCCTTCTCCACTTGCTCCAGCAGCGCGGTGATAAGCCGTAGCACTATACTCCTCTTCTGGACTATAACGATGGTAATCAATGTCTGTTAATCCTCTATTAATAAACGCTGTTTGACGATAATCTTCACGTCTTTGATCGCCCAAAGTAATAATAGGTTCAATTTGTAGAGGATCACCAACAATAATAGCTTTGCGCGATCGCATTAATAACGGAAAAGCCTTATGCTGGTCAATCATTCCCGCTTCGTCTATGATTGTGCGGTCAACACATTCCTCAATCCAAGGAATCATTTTGCGGATTGAAAGCAATGTGCAAGTGATTACCGGAAAAATCAAGCTGAGATTTTTAATATGCTCATCTAGGTTTTCCACAATCTTATATTTCGACTTCCAATTTCCTGAAATAAGACTACAATAAATTTCTAGAGTTGGTTTGATGTTGTGTTTGTTGTAGAGTGCTTGTTGAATAAGAAACTCACGCGATAGCTTAAATAGGTCTTTGTACTTGTCATGAAATTTCTGGTGAAAGGATGTATAAAAATTTTCTGGTGGATTAGCCAAGCTAATCTCTAATAACTGCAATTCCTTAAAAGCATCTTCCCTTTGCTGATTTATCTGGTCTCTGTCTTTATATTTTCCCTCTAATCTTTTTTGTACATTTTTTAACTCACCTGCTTCATTTATTCTTTCTCTAACTAAGCCTGCTTTTTGAATTAAATCAGCGCGATTGGTAGGCGGTTCTATAGGAAAAATAGTTGTAGATGTTTGTTCTATAGCTGATTTACAAGCTGAATTTAGCTCACGCAAAATACGTTCTTCCGTTTTCCCAGTCAACCAACGCCAAAAGCGAACCCACCAATTTAATCTGCTTTCAGATAGAAGTGATTCAGCCTTGTTAAAATGCTTTTCTATGATATTATACGCTTGTATTGGTAGTTGATTGTACTGTGATAAATCTTTGGATCGTTGCTGAACAGGAATTAAGGTTGAGAGAATTTCGTCTAAATCCTGTTGCAGCGTTTGCATCTGTTGTGAAAGATGTTTATGCCTTTGTTTATCTATATCCCACTGTTGGCTTAATTTCAAATATCTAGACTCTTCTGCTAACAATTCTTCTTTAATTTGTTGAATTTTTCGTTTTAATGAATTATTTAGTTGCTCATTAAATTGATTCTTTTGTAAAAAATCAATAGCTTGCCGTAATTTTGCAATAGCTCCATTAGCTGATTCAATATTATCTTTGTTTCCACCTTTGAGATAAAATAACTCAGCTTGAAAAAATTCATCTAGCTTTTCAATGACGTTATCAACTGCTTTATTATTCGTGCTACTAACTACTGTTAAATTATCTATGTCCTGACCAATTTCAATTAAACTGAGTGCGCGTTTAACTACCTGTTGAGCAATAACATGAAGAATCAGAGTAGTTTTACCCGAACCAGGTGGGCCTTGTACAGCTGTTATCGGTTCACTTTGAGCGTGTTTGAGTGCTGTTGATTGTGAATTAGTCGGTGCGTGAGTTGGAAAAGCTCCCATGTAGATAACTTCTTCTTTTGCAGGCTTAGGTTCACCAAACAAATATTCAAACCCAGGATGTCCTTTTGAGCAATTTTTCGAGCCTGATTTAATCTCTTTTAAGTCTTGCCGGAGATTATAATTATATGCAGCCCCTGTAAACTCAAATAAATAAGGCTGACGTTGAATTTGTTCACGAGAGCGACGGGGAATAACAACCTGTTCCATCCAATTCTGATAGCTATCAAATGTTAGCTTAAAAGTAGTTTCTAGAAAACTTCGTAGCCCATCTTGAGTAATCAATTTTTCACACTGTTCATCATCTAATCCCAGAAAGGTGGCTAAGTTGTCTCCAGCTTCTATCAGTATTAAGCTATTTAAGTTCCACCCTTGTGCTTGATACTCCCCCTTGAGGATAGATGTAACGTCTAAGCTAAACAGAGGACAAAGATAAGATTTTCCCTTTTCTACATCTAAAACTTGGGGAAAGGATAAAACCCATACTGCTTCTTGTAGAGTATTTTGCCTTTGCTTAACTTTTTGCTGTAATTCTAAAAACGTGGCTTGCTCAATTAATAAATGGTCACGTACTAGCTTTACACCACGCTGTTTGACTTTATCGTTGTTGGTTTCAACCCTGGCTTTACTGTATTCATCTAAATTAATGTAGTCTAACCAAGCGTTGAGAATAGCATCTACCTTACTAGCTACGTTCAAAACTACCTCCAAGTTGCTGTACTGGCTTTAGCGTTGCATTATCCCTTTACTTAGATGCTAAGGTAATTTGTTACACAAAAAATGTTTAAACTTATACAATTTGGTTAAAATGCTTAAATCAGCAAGCAATGTTTACAACGGGCTACGCCTACGCACCTTTGAGCTAAAATCAAACTACTCATCGATTAACTTTCTGGCACTGCCATGAGCATCTCTCAGCCACCGAAACTATCCTGTCTGCCAACACAGCTACCCATTGATGGTGCAGTGCGGATTGATTTAGAGGAAGGTATTCCAGTTTTTCGAGCATCCAGCAGTGTCCAAGGTCGCATTGAAGAACTATTGGCAAAACAGCAAGAAACTTCACTGAGTACAGAAGAAGAACAAGAACTTGATTGCTACGAAGAAATTGATGATTATTTAAGCTTTGTCAATATAAATGTGATGCTCAACCCTCTTTTAATTTTGATTAACATTGAATTTTCGGTATAACACAAATTTTAAATACAAGATATAAGAGCATTTTTGATAAATTTTGGTTTATACTAAAATTTGTCAAAAATGCAGTTGCTGTAACTAAGGTAGTTCAGTATCCAAAACTTGGTAAACGCCGCTCAATTGTAACGAATGCAGAGCCTCATGTAGGGGCAGATGTAATTATTAATGTAGATATTAAAGATTTTTTTCATTCTATCTCTTATAGACGTGTAAAAGGTCTTTTTAGGTCTTTTGGATATTCAGAGTCAGCATCAACCATCTTTGCATTACTTTGTACTGTCACATTTGTAAACCATCGTAGTTATCTACCGCAGGGTGCGCCAACTAGCCCTATGATTACGAATCTAATATGTCGCCGTCTTGATCGAAGATTGACTGAGATGGCTGAACGCTTGGGATTTCGTTATACTCGCTACGCCGATGACTTAACCTTTTCTGCGTCTCATGAGAGTGTATGCAATATAGGAAAAGTTTTAAGGCATACAGAGGGAATTGTGAAGCATGAAGGGTTTGAAATTAATCCAGATAAAACCCGAATTATACGTAAATCTAATAGATTAGAGGTTACTGGCATTGTAGTCAACAGCAAACCTAGTATTTCAAGAGAAAAGCTGAAACGTTTTCGTGCAACTCTTTATCAAATTGAGAAAGATGGTTTAGAAGGTAAGTTCTGGGGTAACTCAACAGATGTTATGTCTTCAATTCAAGGTTTTGCAAATTTTGTTTACATGGTTGACCCCCAAAAAGGAGCTAAATTTCGAGACCAGATACGTATTATAAAAGAAAAATATGAATGTTGATTACTAAGCTTAAAGAAAAATTTTAAAAATTTTTAGTATGCTATGGTGCATCAATGAATTTGTTTTTTCGTGGGTAAAGTGGAATTAATTTATTATGCTCCTGGGTCATACTAACTCTAACTGCTAGTATTCTTGCCAACGTGTAAATATCAGGATCATCAAGGTCTATTGTAAAAGACTGAACAAGACTTTTTAGAACCTTTGAATTACCAATATGTTTGAGTGCTGCTATAGCTTCTTGTTGGACTGCTACATCTGGATGGCTTAGAGCTTGGATTAAAGCTGTAATCGATTTAGAACATCGAATTTTTCCCAAAGCTGCTGCTGCTCGTCCTCTAACATCACTATTTGGATCAACAAGCGATCTAATTAAGAATTTAACCGCTTCAGGACTACCTATTTCTCCCAATGCTGTTGCTGCCCTACATCTTATACTCTTGTCTGAAGGATCTAGCTTGCTGATTATGTCTGAAAATAATAGTACAGAGTCAGATTTTTTTAAATTAGAAAAATAAATTTTTTTAAAAATTAGCCTAATGATATGTATGTTCCATTGTATTTTTACTAGAATTGCAGCAGCAATCATTTTGAAATAGTTATCTGGAGACGTTAAGGCTGAAATTAAGGCTTTTGTAGCTCTCGGATCTCCAATTCTTTCTAAAGCTAATACTGCTTGTTCTCTAACTGAATTATCTTTATCTTGGATTTTACTAGCCAATGCCATGACGGCTGTAAAATGAGAGCTTCGACCTAATGCGATCGCCACATATTTTCTAACTGTAGCATCCGGATCATCTAAAGCAAGTATTAACGCTTTAACTGCATGAGGATGGCGAATCTTACCCAAGGCAACAGCAATCCATCGTCTAACATAACTGTCAGAATCATTAAGACTATCAATTAAGCTCTCAACTACTTCTAAATTCTTATAGTGCTTCAATTCTTGAGCAAACCATTTAATTTTTCCAAGTGCTGCTGCAACCCACTTTTTATCTTCATGCTTTTTTTGTTTAAGAGCATAAATTAAACACTCAATCACCTCTGGAGTGCTGATTTCTGCTAAAGCTGCAAAAGCTTCTCTTCTGACATCATTATCTGAATGGTTGAGATAGCCAATTAAAATTTTCACAGATTGAGAATTGCCAATTTCTCCAAGAGCAGTGACAGCACGCCATCGGATGTCCCTATCCTGATCTTCGATAAATTGAGTAAGTAACTCAATTGCCTGGGGTATATTCATCTTACCCAGAGCCATTATCACTGCCCTTTTAATGTTAGATGAATTATTGACAACTTGTTTTAATGTTTCAAAAGCTGGTAAACTGTTAATTTTTATTAAAGCTATAGCAGCTTCCACTCTGACTTCATCATCTAAATCATGAATGGCTTTATTCAATATATTTATTGCTTTTGCATGACCAATCTGCCCTAAAGAAATAATGGCTTTTTTCCTGACTTCAACACACCGCAAATAAATTTCTTTAATTGCCTGGTTAATTCTTTCCTGAGTATCAGTTTTCCTTAACTCTTGAATTATTTTTTGAGTTAATACATTGTATATTTCATCATCATAATAATGTTGATTATCTAGAAAAATCCCTAGTGAATCATTTCTGATTTCTAATATTTTTGATAACCATTGTTTAAATTTATCTTCTAATGGTTCTAATACTTGCATTAAGCAATCAACTACATCATTATCACCAATCTCTCCAAATAGAACTATAGTTTCTTTCATAAAAATACTATGTAAAAAACTAGAGCATTCTAGTAACAAATTAATAATGTTGAAATTATGGATTCTATAGAAATCATTTATATAAAATTCTCTATATTCGTAATTAATGCAACATTGTATAACATAATCTTGAAATTTCGATATAAATATTTGAAAACTTAATTCATTTATATATTTGAGGTATTTTTTAAGTATTTTTATGATTATTTTGGGACTTTGATTTATTTTAAAAGATGTAAAAATTGCTTTTATTACATTAGGATTATTTTCATTTATTGCTTGTATAATGCAAGCTTTGATTGCTGTTTCTTCTTCAATACATCCTAAACTTAAAGCACTCCAAAACCTGACAGAAATATCCTTATCATTAATGGTTTCCATAAAAGCTTCTACAACTTGTAAATTAGCTGTTTTTCCTAATATTTTTACTGCCTCACATCTGACCTCTGAGCAACTGTGCTTTAATGCTACATTTAATAATTTTTCTTGCATTATGTTGTTTGTATAAGCAATTCTTTCGACAACTACAGTAACAAAAACTATATGTGGACGAGATTGCCATAGTTCATAAATCTCTTCAATAATTTTTTGCATGAAGGGATAAGATTGCTCCCTGCATTCGGCAATACATTCACCTGATAGCAGTAGAAGACTATGAAAAATATCGTCTTTTTCTAGAGAGATAGCTTTGAGTAGAGGAATTGGATTATCTAATAATCCTGCTAATAGGCTTAATGTCTCATGCCATTCATATTTATACAAGTTTGTTTTTACTAGAGAAATACCTCTGTTAATGTCTGTTTCAATTAAATGCTTTAAGTGCAAAGCTGTGAAGTATTCTTGGAATGTTCGATGCAAAAAAAGATATTTTTTGTTATCCCCGCTCAGGTTTTGCAATATGCCATCTTGTTGAGATAGTTCTGCTATGAGTTGGGAAGTATTTTTATTTATAAAATCTGTTGATATAGAGGGATTTTTGAGATATTTTTCGATTTTACTGCGGAGGTCTTGTATCGTAAATATATCTTTCCTCTCAAAGCTAAATTGATAGGCAATTTCTCCTAATAAATCTTGTTTGGCTGCTATCCAACAACTATTAGGTATTTGTCTATTATTATGACTACACCAATTTCCCAGCATATATTCCACTACCATTTCATATATCTGGCAACGTCGTGTAGGAAGCTTTACACTTTTTTCTTGGTACAAACTACAAATCAACGATAACAACAGTGGATTTTGAGTTAAACTGCGAATTTGAGGTTTTTTGTACAACTCCCGCATCAATTCTGATGCAGTATTGCTATTGTTAAACCATTTTTTTAGATACTGCCCCGTATTTTGCAGGTCAAACGGAACAATTTCTACTTCTTTTACCCCATTTATAAACGTCCCACTGTGGTAGCCTACTATTCGGGAAGTGCCAACAATTTGACAAGGATAATTGTTAGCAAAACGATTTAGTTTCTATGAAAGAAAAATATGCTGTTCTACTAAAACTTCATCTAGTCCATCTAATAGCAATAGACATTGCCCCAGTTTCAACTTTTGCTGCAATAGCACTAAATTTATTGGTGCTGTATTGGGATAATCACGCTGTATAATTCGAGAAATACTGTCAAAAACTTCTTCATCTTTAGGACTATCGGCTAAATCTGCAAGCCTTAAATATAGTGGAAATACAATATTTTCTATATTCTGCCCATTTTCTATTTCCTGACGTGCTTGCTCGGCATTAGATATTGTTTCCATCCGCAATAGTGTAGACTTACCCATCCCTGGATTAGCCAACACCATGATAGTTTTATGCTGCTCTTTAAAAACCTGCCAGTCTACTTGTTCTTGCTGGGCTTCTTTGCTTTTATTTTTGTGCTTATAAAAAGATTTAAGATTATGGTCTAATTCTGCATATATATAAGTGCCTTCTACTTCATTTTGATAGTGGCGTTCCAAAGTTACTTGGACAGGAATATATTGGTCTTTGATAGAAATGGGTTGTTGTTTGTGAGATAGAGTAATGAATTTGAGGGAATTTTCTATCTCCTCTAGAAACTGTCTGATATTCTGCCTTTGAACTTCTGGACTAGGTGTTTGATTCTGATTTGCAAACCATTCATTATCAAGATGAAGGGTGTTGGTTATTCTCAGTGCTTTTAACGTTTCTTGGAAAAAAAGTTTAATAGCCTCAGTATCAGTACCTTGGGAAGTGACATCGCAAAAATAGCTATCCTGTGCATGATTAATATAGTTGATATACTTAGCTATGTGTAAATTTATTTTGTCGTTTCCTTCACAGGCTTTGCGAATGACTTCAATTTCATCATCGCTTAAATTCCTTCCTACAATTTCTTGAACAATAAATTTTAATTCATCCAGGGTAGGCATTAATAATTCCTTTATCGTTATTCCATCATTATTGGTTATAAGTAATTGGCTATAAAAAATGCTTGATATTAAATTTCTTAAATCTATAGAGACATTTATCTAATAGCAATATTACTGGTATACAAACATCTCCATAAGAATCAAATGTTATTTAATTAACGTTGAATAACATCCCCAATGTGAATACCCTCAGCTTTTTGTATATTAGTAATAAACTTACCGTGTTGATGTATTACATCGGCAATTTTGTAAATAGTCTGTGTCGCTTCAGGCTTCACTTCTTCCCATCCTTTATCGGGTAAACCCTTACCTCCGAGAAGCTTGGCAATGACAAAATCTCCTCCAGTCATATCGTTTTGAGGAACTTGCTCCACTTTATATAACTGACGCGCAGTTTCTGGTACTGCTTTGCCAAGGTGATTCATGATATTAGAAACTCTTACTTCTTTATCACCTGGTTTGTTTCCCGCACCTTGTAAAGCTTCCAGAAAATGATAAGTGTAAATACTAATTGTTTCATCCTTTATCCAAGATTTTTGCTCACCTTCAGAGGAAGTGAAAACTACTCTGCCTTTCCCTTGTTTCAACTCATCAATTAAACCTTTGGATGGTGCAACTCGGATAAAATCATCAAACTCTTCATCAAGTTCTAAATCGGCATCTTTAGAAGTTGCCATTCCTGCTGCGTGACAACTATCAATTACAACTAATAAACGTTCAGATTGAATTTGGCGTAATGCGGATGTAAAATCTTCTGCTGATAATGCTGAACTAGCGATTTTAGTGGGTTTAATGTCATGCTGCAATAAATAATATTGTTTTGTGGTTTTATCTATCCAGCCATGTCCTGAATAATAAACAAATACCGTAGCACCAGGGTCAGATTCTGCTTTTTCTTTTAACCACTTTAATCCATCCAAAATACCTGTCTTTGTTGCATCTTTGTTATTCAGTACCCGAATATGAGCCTTTTCATGGTCATGGTCATCAGGATAACCACATAGATCAGGATCAATTAAAGCAGCATAGATTGCCTGGGTATCTTTGACAGTCACAGGTAAAGATAATTTACTATAAGCAGACTCACCAACACCAATTAATAACGCATAACCGTCAGTAAATTTCTCAGTCATTTCCATCTTGTCCTATCAACTAAGTGGTTAATCCAACATAATCTGGTTATTCTTCGTACCGACTGATGCGGAATATTACATAGTTATAAGGTAGTTGAGAATTGTCTGCTTTATGGACAATTGCTCCTACCTCTGGTTTGTAAATCCATTTGTTCCAATCAATTACTGTTTCATCAGCAACTTGCACCGCAATATAATTACCTTCAGCTAAACGACAACCCATTGCAGAATCTTCAAAATCTAGTCCCAGGTAAAATTTTTGTACAACGACATTTTCATTACGTTGGGCGAGTAATTTTACAACTCCTAAAGTAATTTCTGTAAACGGTGCGATCGCAGGTTGAGTAGTGGTTAAAAGTTTGAGTCCACTTTGAAAAGGTGAAGACTCTAATGCTGCTAATATTGTCTTGTCTTCCTCATTTTTGACGTTTACTGTTGAGCATTCAAAGGCTATTCCCTGTGAACCCACATTTAAACCAATAAATACGGGGTAGCCAGCAATACCAGCAGATTGTCCCTCTTGCACCCGATAGGTTTGACTGAAGCTGACTGATTCTTGGGTATTAGCGAGTTGATTTCTCACAGCAAAAGTAATTAAGACATTGTGTGTCCCTCCACCGGGATACTTTTCAATGTGGAGGCGGTCTAAGCGAATATTGATGCGGTTGTTTTTAAGGCTATTGTCGGGTTGGATTGCACTAGGATGTTGGATGGCTTGGGGTTGTATTGAACCTGAGTTATAAGGCGCGATGTAACCAAACTTGTGTGTTGCATACATCCAGGGTTGGTCTTGCACTAAGTTTAAAAACTCTAAAATCCCTTTATCAAAACTTTCTAAATTAGAATCCCCCACAACAATGCTTTGCACATCAGGGTCTTTCATTTGTTGCAGTTTTGCAGCTATCCATTCAGGATCTTCAGATTCACTAATAGCCTTAATGTCCTCAAATACACTACTCAGCATCTTGCTTTCCCATTAAGAAATATAAACTTTGATAGCATAAGTTTTGTAGCAGCGTATTTCTACGGTTAGCTAACTGCTTAATTTTAGACCCTACAATGATGAATAAGGTAAACTAGCTCAATTTTTTTGATTTTTTTCAGATTTTGTTTGAGCTAGATACTTAAACATCAGGTGGTTTAAGATTAGACACTGGGTATGTAAAAAGCATGATTGTCATAAGTCTTTTTATATACAATCCATCACAACTATTTATAATCATTTATCCAACTGCAACAAAGTATTGACTAAATCAGTAGCAGTGACCACATAAATCTCACTAGCATTATTACCAGGAATATCGACATCACCCTTTGTAAAGCAAAGCAGTCCAGTCACTTGCTGAGTACCTTTTAAATACCTGACTTCTGTAGCTTGACCTTTTACCTTGCTGATTAAATCACCTTCCTCAAAATCATAGGTATTTCTGCCATAACGTTTTCGTAGATGACCTCTTTCATAAACTTTAGTACCACCATGTGACTTGACATCAATCACGTACCAATTGCCTTTGGGAGAGTGCAATACTACATCTGCATCTCCCCATCTCCTAATTCGTAGGTTGTATTCTACTTGCCATCCTTGACGTTGCAACGGGAACAATAATGCAGCTACTTGGGTTTCAGCTT
The DNA here is from genome assembly GCF_963920895.1 of Anabaena sp. CCY 9613. Classification (NCBI taxonomy): domain Bacteria; kingdom Bacillati; phylum Cyanobacteriota; class Cyanophyceae; order Nostocales; family Nostocaceae; genus Anabaena; species Anabaena sp. CCY 9613. The sequence goes on along the minus strand of NZ_CAWUDE010000007.1, from coordinate 138,164 downwards.
TAGCACCGTTTTGAGCATCACCAGATCGTTTCATTAAGTATTGCCCATTGCTGTGTAGGCGGTAAGAAGCGATTAATCCCCCTAGCAAGACCATCATTGCCAAGGCAGAATTACTGAAGATACTGAACAAAAAAATTGTCCCAACAAGAACTACTACTGCAAGTGCATAATTTAGTAAAGCGGATTTTTGCCGATCCTTGCCCAGTTTACGGATATATTCTCCTGGCTGTCTTCTCTTTGGTAGCAATGTTCTATACTTAATAGAAAATTTTTCTTATCATGAGTGGTTTGAGATTTTTTGTAAACTGGATTGCCTACCAAACTATTGGTAGTCATTGCATTCGAGATTGATGTGCGATTTCTGCTGTCATGTTATAGCGATGAATATTTTATACTCTAATTTATGGGGCTGATGGTGTTATTTAGTGAAAAACATCAATTTCCTCATTGATCTGCGGAAACTAGCATCCAACAACTATGCCATCAGATAACCAATTGCAAATATGGGACAATAACCTCCCAAGACCGGAAGAGTTAGTCAAGATACTTGAGCGTATCCTCAGTAATACTGCTAGTGACGAGGATATGGCTGTATTGCAGAAAGTGATGAGCATACTTCCAGAACAAAATCGTGTGCAGTTAGGAAGTTACATCGTTAACATTGCTCAAGGAAATACAATACACATTGGTAATCGCATTACTTACCAAATAGATGCAGAAATCAAGGCAATTCTTCAGCAAATACAACAAGCAGTCCAACCAAATCATCAAGAACCTGCTGCTGATAACACTTTTGTTATTCCTAAATTGGAGTATCCAGATGGTCTAGTATCGCTTAACTCGCCTTTTTATATTCAGTATGCTGATATTGAATCTCTTTGCTATGAAACACTGGTTAAGCCTGCCTCCCTAATTCGGATTAAAGCACCAAAACTGATGGGTAAAACTTCTTTGCTCATCAGGATTCGTTATCATGCAGAAAATCAGAATTATCGCGCATTTTATTTAGATTTTGGCAGTGTAGAAAAAGCTGTATTAAGCAATCTCGATACATTTCTACGTTGGCTGTGTGGAAAAGTTAGTGATGAGCTAGACCTGGAAAATAAAGTCAAGAATGTTTGGAATACAGATTTTTTAAGTAGTAATGGTAACTGTACTGCTTACTTTAACAAGTATATTTTAGATCATATCAATTCTCCCGTAGTCTTAATGTTAGACGAAGTAGACCGATTGTTTCTGCCTGATAATCCAGAATTAGTGGTGAATTTCTTCGGAATGCTACGTTCTTGGCATGAAAAGGGAAAAATTTATCGGGATTGGGAAAAACTACGGCTAGTTTTAGCACATTCTACAGAAGCTCATATTCCCTTAGATATTCATCAATCACCTTTTAATGCCGGAGTACCCGTAGAGTTAAAAGAGTTTAATCGACAACAAGTAGAAGATTTAGCACAAAGGCATCAAATCCCAGAAAGTGATGCACTCACAGAACAACTAATGTCAATGGTCGGAGGACATCCATATTTAGTGCGGTTGGCAATGTATTATATTGCGGCAGGAAAAATTACCTTAGAAGATTTATTAGATTCAGCAACAACAGAAGCCGGAATTTACAGCAATCATTTGCGATCGCTATTGAATATTTTACAAGGAAAGCCAAAATTAGCTCAAGCACTAAAAAAGGTAGTTGATTCACCTGTTCCTGTAGCATTGGATTCTATGCAAATTTATCAGTTACACAGTCTAGGACTGGTGCAAATCCAGAAGAATGAAGTCATACCTCGTTGCCTACTTTACCGTGAGTATTTCCACCGTGTCCTGTCAGGAAGTTAAACAATGACACAAATCAATTCTAGCTTCTATCAGGTCGGAGCAAGCCTTCCAGTTGACGCGCCTAGCTATGTCAAGCGACAAGCGGATGAAGAGTTTTACCAAAAATTACAGGCTGGCAAACTTTGTTATGTGCTGAACTCCCGCCAGATGGGTAAGTCTAGCTTGCGGGTACAGACAATGCAAAGGTTAAAAGCACAGGGAATAGCTTGTGGCGTAATTGACCTAACCGGAATTGGTCGTAAAGTTACATTAGAGCAGTGGTATGGAGGTATTGTTTATGCTTTGGTAGAAAGCTTTCATTTAGAGACCAGATTTGATTTTGATTGGCTGACATGGTGGCAGCAAAAGCGGCAATCTCTTGATGCAGTAACGTGTTTGAGAGCCTTTATTAAAGAAGTCTTGTTAGTAAAAATTGACCAACAGATAGTTATTTTCATTGACGAAATTGACAGTGTGCTAAGTCAAGATTTTTCAGCAGATGATTTTTTCTCTCTTATTAGGTTTTTCCAGAATCAGCGTGTTGATAACTCTAGTTTAAGACGGCTGACATTTGCCTTACTAGGTGTAGCGACTCCTTCTGATTTAATTAGAGATAAAAAACAAACGCCATTTAATATTGGTGAAGCTGTTGAGTTACATGGATTTCAGTTAGCAGAAGTTGAACCTTTAGTCAAAGGATTAGAAGATAAATTCCGTAACGGAATATCACTGCTGGCAGAAGTTTTGTATTGGACTGGTGGACAACCTTTTCTCACACAAAAATCGTGTCAATTGATACGCAGTACAGAAACTGAAATTGCTGATGATAGTGCAACACAATGGGTTGAGAATCTGGTTAAGAAGCATCTGATTGAAAATTGGGAAGCACAAGATGAGCCAGAGCATTTACGGACAATACGCGATCGCCTCCTCAATAATAAGCAACGTGCTGGTCTTCTTCTTGGACTATATCAAAATATTCTCACCTCCCAACAGTTACAGCCAAATAACAGTTATGAAGAAACAGAATTACGTTTGTCAGGATTAATTGTTAAGGAACAGAGTCAATTAAAAGTTTATAACCAAATATATTCAACAGTTTTCGATGCCAATTGGATTAGGCAAGAATTAGCAAAACTACGTCCTTATGATGAATCCCTTAGTGCTTGGTTAGCGTCTAATCGCCAAGATTACTCCCGTTTATTGCAAGGTAAAGCACTACAAGAGGCACTCAAATGGGCAGAAAGAAAAAGTTTAAGTGATGATGATAACCAATTTTTGAGAGCTAGTCGAGAATTAGATATTGAAGAATTGAGAAAGGCCAATTCTGCCACCCTTAAAGGTTTACTTGGTAATAAATTTAGCAATCCTGACATCATAATTCAAGAAATTCTTTCCTGGACAGGTGGTCAACCTATTTTGAGCGAAAAACTTGGTCAGCTAATTACTAATGATAAATCTGTTATTATTGAAGATACTGAAGCTGCACACATTGAAGAATTAGTCCAAACTCATATAATTACCAATTGGGAAAACAAAGAAACAGCAGATTTTTTTAAATCCATTCGTAATCTTCTGCTCAAAAATAAAAAATTAGTCCCTAATATTCTGCAACTTTATCAACAACTTTTACAACAAGGAGAAATTGCAGAAGATAACTCAGCAGAACAAAGGGAAATTTTACAGTCTGGCTTAGTAATACAGCAACAAAATAAGTTAAGAATTTATAATCGGATATATGCCTCAATATTTAATTTGGACTGGGTCAATCAAGTAATAAATGATTGGCGACCATTTGCGCCACAGTTTGAGATTTGGATGTCAACTAAAGATGAATCATATCTGTTGAGTGGTCAGTCATTACAAGAGGCTTTGATTTGGGCAGAAAGCAAAAATTTAACTATTGAAGAACATGAATTTTTGATTGTGAGCCAAGTATTAGATACCCTGAAACTAACATTGATAATTCCCGATGATATCGAAAAAAATAAGCTTATAGCAGCAACTACAGAATTAGCCAAGAATGTTAATAAGCCTCAAGCCTTTATTCCAAAAATATTTTATTGGACTCACGGAAATATCAGTTTAACTATAAATTTATGTAACTTCATTATTAATAATGCAATTAAAGAGGTTGAAGAATTTGAAGGGTTCATAAAAACACAGATCATTGAAAACTGGAAAAATCAAGAGTTTTTAGAAGATGTGTGGAAAATTTATAATTGTTTACTCATAGAGCAACCACATTCTTTCTGGACATTGGAAGTCTATAAACAAATTTTACAACAAGGAGTAATAGTAGTAGATGATAGTTTAGAGCAATTAGAATTACTCAGTATGGGATTGGTGACTAAAGTACAGAATCAATTAAAAGTTGCTAATCCTATTTACGAGTCTATATTCAACAAAAGTTGGGTAAAAAATTGCTTAAAAGTATTGTGGCCTCATGCGGAAGCCGTAATTGCTTGGTTAGCTTCTAATTGTGAAGATGAATCAAAACTTTTATACGGAGAAGATTTACAACAGGCGTTGATATTTGTTCGAGAAAGAAACTTGAGTGTTCAGGAGCATAAATTTTTTGCAGCTAGTCAATTGTTAGATATCCGCAAAGTTCGCCTTGCTTTAGAGAGAGTAGAACAAGAAGCTATACAGGTATTTCAACAATTTGACAAACTAAGCATTAATTCTAAAGATTTACTTACCAGTATAGAGGTAAAACACAGACAAGCATGGCAGATAGCATCTAATTGGAGTCAAGAAATAAAAGATATTAAAGATAGAGAAAAAGAAATAGAACAACAAAGAGAAGAAGTTATAAACAATATGTTCCTAAAAGATATAAAACGAAAGGAAGAAAAACAAATTTTTGCTAAATTTATTCAAAACTTCCCTAAAACTGCTCTACCCGTTACTATTGTTACTGGCTTTTTAGGCAGTGGAAAAACTACATTTATTAACGAAATAATTAAAAATATAGCCCGAAAAAACGTAAAAGTTGGTGTTATAATTGCTGAGTTTGGAGAAGTTGGTATTGTTTCAGATATAGTTTTTGAGTATGAATCATCTACTTTATCTAATATAATTACTAGTAATATCATCAATTATATTGATGATAATCTTGTTGATGTAGTATATAAAGTTTTAGAAAATGAAGAAAGGATAGATTATTTAATTATTGAAACCACTGGATTGGCAGATCCTTTACCAATTGCGTTAACTTTCCTCAGCACAGAATTGCGTGATTTAATTCATCTTTCTTCAATTATCACTGTAGTAGATGCAGAGACATTTAATCAAGAAAATTTTGAAAGTGAAGCAGCATTAAAACAGATTACCTATGGAGATATTATTCTTCTTAATAAAATAGACCTTGTTACCCCAAACAAACTCCAAGAATTAGAAAATTTTATCTATGACGTGAAACACGGAGCGAGAATCGTCCGTACCCAGAACTCTCAAGTACCACTGCCTTTAATTCTTAATGTAGACTTGTTTGATTATGACAAAGTTTTTGATATTGATGATGATTTCACCTCAGTCTTCTTTGAGAGTAACAAGCCTTTCGATGTCCATAAGTTTGAAAATTTTTTAGACGAACAAATACTAACTAATGTATTTCGTGGCCAAGGAATTATGTGGTTCTCTGATAGTGAACTACGGCATATTTTTTATCTGAGTGGTCTACGCTACAATCTGTACGCTGATGAGTGGGAAGATAATCCCAAAAATGAGCTGTTGCTGATTGGACGAAATCTAGATCACCAGACTTTGCTTGAACAACTAGAAAATTGCTTGTGCGAACTGCCTTTAAAATCAAGTAAGGGTTTTAGTTAATTACAACCTAGATTTTCGCCAAAAAATAAAACGTCAAGATTAAAACCAGTCTTTCTTGTCCAGCAAGGCATATGAGCTAATTTATAGACGTTTTTAGGATAACAAGTAATTTAAAACCAAAATTTTTAAAATTTCTCACTATAGCAATCCTGTTTGATTTTGAATAATAGGTAAGCTTAGATACTCAACCTTTCAAATAAGTTGAGTATCAGTCTTGCAAGGAAGTGCAACAGATTGCTATTAGACTGTGTAATGAAGAAATTTATCCGACAGAAAACCTTGTATCTCAGTCTATGACCAAGCCTGGATACTTGAGATATAAAGAAGTCCGTGCTACATTGCAGCAAGCACAGACAAATTTCTCTGGGTAGGCAGATTCATCACTCAGAATGGTCAAAACCTAGTTTAATTGAATGTCAAATTTTTAAACCATAACTTTGCCGGGGAGGTTTTAAACCATAAGGTTGCCGTTGCGGCAACCTTATGGTTTAAATCACACACACAAACCCTGATGTATATTACCTTTGAGATGGACGTAACTGGATTCGAACCAGTGACCTCTACGATGTCAACGTAGCGCTCTAACCAACTGAGCTATACGTCCTTAACCACACGAATAATAAACATAGCATATATTTTACAGCAACGCAAATATTACTGTAAAATCGAGCATAAACACGATGCTGCTGGTCTTATCACAACCTATTTGAAGCAAATATCTATTGTTTGAGCCTGTTTTGTGCCGATAACAGTAGTGTTTGTGCTTCTGCGTAGGCTGTTGTCCCTGATTTGATGGTTTTCAGCTGATTGATAATGCCTTGTATTTGACCTTTTAGCTGCTGAGAGTCTGAGGGAGGTGCAGTGATTAAACTTTGAATTTGCTCATTAGCTTGTTGTAGAGACGTTTTTGACTCAATTTCAGCTTGCAGCCGAGTTTCAATAATTCCTAAGTTGGTTTGGTATGTCGCTAGCAACTTCTGCGCTTCTAGATAACCTGGTTCTTCTACACGAATTCTTTGCAGTTGCTCAATTGCTGTTGACCACAACTTGGCAATTTGTCTCCACTGTGTATCTGTATGCGGTGGATTTTGGGATGCTTGAGCAGCTGCTAGGGCAAATTCTTTAGCACCCTCGATTAACCTACCACTATGAGGATCAACAATACTCTGGAGTTTTCCTTGATAGGACGCTAACAATTTCTGTGCTTCTAGATACCGAGGATTTTCTAAAGGAACTTGGTTAATGCGGTTAACGGCCTGTTGCCATAATTGAGATGCTGTTTGGGGTTGTTGTTGTTTGGCTTTCTCCGCAGCCAAATCAAATTCTTGGGCGGCGGTGATGAAATTACCAATACGTGCATTTTCAAAATCACGTTTATAGACTTTGAGTTTGCTTTGTGCAGTTTTTGCGGCTAATGTTCCTTGGGGAATTTCTGCGAGTTGATCAATTCCTTCTTGCCAAGAGGCGATCGCCTGTTCTCTATCTTTAGTACTATTAGCCTGCTCATACTGCTGTTTTGCAGCTTTTAGTATCTGTTCGCCTTGATTGAATGGTGTAAAAGCATTTTGGTCTTGAAAAACAATGGCATCTATCCGTGCTACCCGCTGACGAGCTGTTTCAAATTCATCTAGAGTAAACCTCCAACTGCAACCAAATAGACCGCAATAAGCCTGAGGATAGTATCCTAAAAACCAAACTGGTAATTTTTCTAGATTTTTTTTTGCTGCTTGAACTTTCTTTGCACCCCGATTAATATCAGCCGGGCTAGTAGCTTTATTTACCAATTGGTCTGCTTGCTCAAGGTTATCAATTACTCCTCGATAGTGATAATCCATACTCATGTAGCTAGGCAATAGTAAAATTGGTATGGTTTTAGCTACAGGCCAACGAATCATGGGATAAGGCAAGTTAATTATCCATAATATCCCAGCTGAACTGCTTACGAGGATAGTTGCCCATTTAATTTTGGCAAAAATACCAGGTGGTTGATTCGCTCGTGCAGCTTGCTTAAGAGTAATCTCACTAAACTGCGGATATATATCTATAACGGTATCTCGCAGTTCATCTAACCCAGCAGGAGAGCCTTGTTGCGATCGCAGTTTTTTTAGTCGTTTAATGACAATTTCCTGCTCAATTTTACCCACTTGGTCATTACCACTGCATTTTTGAACTTCATCATGCAAAATTTGCCAAGCTCTTTTATTAAGACAATACATAGATATTATCTGTAACTTATAAATTTATTGTTCCCATTTCTCACGAGAAAAATATACTACTAGGATGTATAAGAAAAGTCTCTTAAACTCTTATCTCATAAGATGATTTACATGATTTATACTTAAATATAAAGCTAATTCACGTAAGTAGTAGATTTTTGTTATGTGTTAAATGCATCCTTTTTAAGGAAACTAGATAGTTAAAAGCAGTAAAAAGTATTGTTAAAATTTATAAGGTTAATAAGAAAATATTTACTTAAGAATGACCACTGCTTTAATTACTGGTGCTTCTAGTGGTATTGGCAAAGCCTTTGCCCAAGAATTAGCTGCACGCAAGATAAATCTTGTGCTTGTTTCTCGTTCTGAAGAAAAACTCCATCAGCTAGCAAAACAACTACAAGAGCAATATCAAATTCAAGTAGATGTGATAGTCAAAGACTTAACCGAATCTGATGCATCAGATGTTGTCTTTGATGCTACTAAGACAAAAAATTTAACAATTGATTTATTAATCAATAATGCTGGCTTTGGTGACTATGGTGACTTTGCCGAAAGAGATAGAGAACGGCAAATTAAAATCGTACAACTCAACATTTTAGCGTTAGTAGATTTAACGCATAAATTTTTGCCTTTAATGCGGCAACGTCGTTCCGGTAGCATTATTAATGTATCATCAATTACGGCATTTCAACCAATACCATATCTTTCTGTATATGCGGCGAGTAAAGCTTTTATTCTCAGCTTCAGCGAAGCACTGTGGGCAGAAAATCGTCCCTATGGTGTCCGTGTCTTAGTCACTTGTCCAGGGCCAATAGAAACTAACTTTTTTGCAGAAGCAAACTTTCCTCCCACTTTGCTAGGAAATGTAGACAAAGCTTATTCTTCTAAAGAAGTTGTTTGTCAATCATTACAAGCATTAGAGAATGGTCAGCCAACACTGATAATGGGTGATATTACTACTCAAATCAGAAGTACATTAGCTCGATTAGTACCACGAAAAATTCTTTTAAGTCTCTTGGCAAAACAGTTTAAAAATTAGAAATTGTTGAATTAAGTTAGAGGATAGTTATACATTACTTGGTTCAATATCAAAACTAATCTCATGTCAATTCACAAAATATTGGCGACAAATGCAGCTTGGATTGAGGTAAATTCACGTACTGTTGTGGAGGCATAATCCAACGCCAAAACCTCCGCTGTTATTGTGTTTTACTGCGTTCTAGCCCACCTGGTCATCCATAACATTCTTTTCGGAAATTGTTATCACTCATCAGCAGTATCATATTACAACTTATTTGGACACATCCTCGAGAGAGATGAACTTAAGCAAGCGGAAGTGTAAATTAATTTTGGTGTGTCGAATAACTGCTTTCTATGGAGGTTTAGCATTTGGCTAAACCTTTTTTGTGGTCATCAAGAAATTCCATATCAGTTCAGAGAATCTTTGTATACTGCCTATTGGATGATGAATCATTAATTTCTTAAAGTTAAATTATTCTGATAGATTCTACTTCTACTTTATGGCTTGGGTTCATACCAAGCCTTTTTTGTATATATAAAAATTATTGGATTTGCAAACTGCAAGAAATTCGGATACTGGACTTCTTGCAAAGCATAGGTAGGCGCTAAACATGACTAAAGTAGCTTTCTAATAGCTTATTTTATTTTTATTACATGACCTTAGATTTGCCTATAACTATAGATAGAGGAACTGAAGTAAGAAACTATTTAAACTAACAAAATATGGTAAACTCTTGGTATGTATGGGCTTGGCTAATAGTCAAGCCTCTTTTGTGAAAAAATATATGCTTTACATAATAAATAATAATTATATTTTTCAATAATTAGAATAAATAATTTTATCTTTCTAGACTCTTAATTGATGCTAGAAAATATATACTCTGGAATAAAAACCAGGGTATTTTTTGTATAAGAAAATAATTTTGAGGAAAGATAAATTAATATTAATCAAATAACATCTCACCAGAGTATGAATAAAATTATTATAACCATTCATGCTATGCTAGCTTTGCATAATTTTATTTACATATTATGTGCAATATCAGCTATCAGTTTTTAGAGGATTTGTACACATCTTTAAGGTAGATGGATTAATACTCAATTGGATATAAATTATCTAGATATGGTAAACACCTGGTATATACAAAGGCTTGGCTCTTGTCCAAGCCTTTTTCATATTTCACTACAATAGATTTTGGGATATTGTTTGATTTGACAGTTATGAAGTTTTATCTTTTACGTAACTTATAACAATCTGACACAATTGATGTGTGTTCGCTTCATGTATTTTTAGATACAATTAGCTAGACTGAAACCGTTCCACACTTAGTGGTATAGAGTCAAGCTAAGACCGATTACAGAAATCAACTCTGGGAAAAGATTCAGAAATTTATCAACTTGGCTACTCAAATCGGCATTTTTTTAGGATTAAGAATTACAAAAGTCTTTACAATTCCTTATATTGACTCAAAAAGCATTTCCTAAATTATGACGAATCAAGCTCCTATTCCGGTTATTGTCAACGGTGCGGCTGGCAAAATGGGACGTGAAGTAATTAAAGCAGTAGCGCAAGCACCAGACTTGAACTTAGTGGGTGCAATTGACACCAGCCCTGAACATCAAGATCAAGACGCCGGAGAATTGGCGGGTTTAAGTGAACCTTTAGAAGTACCGATTACTAACCAATTAGAGCCAATGCTGGGGTATGTGGCTGGCGATAGACAGTCCCCTCCAGGGGTGATTGTAGACTTTACCCATCCTGACTCAGTGTATAACAATATTCGTAGTGCGATCGCCTATGGGATTCGTCCTGTAGTCGGCACAACAGGGTTAAGTCCAGAACAAATCAAAGACTTGACAGATTTTGCCGAAAAAGCTAGTACTGGTTGCTTAATTATTCCTAACTTTTCCATTGGGATGGTGCTGTTGCAACAAGCCGCAGTTGCAGCCTCCCAATATTTCGATCATGTAGAAATTATCGAATTGCACCACAACCAAAAAGCTGATGCTCCCAGTGGTACAGCAATTCAAACTGCACAGTTATTGGCAGAAATGGGTAAAACTTTTAACCCCGCCCTTGTAGAAGAAACAGAAAAATTACCAGGGGCTAGGGGCAGTCTAGCAGCGGAAAATATTAGAATTCATAGTATACGCTTGCCAGGACTCATCGCCCACCAAGAAGTTATTTTTGGCGCACCTGGTCAAATTTATACTTTACGACATGATACAAGCGATCGCTCTTGTTATATGCCAGGAGTACTACTAGCGATTCGCAAAGTCTCTCAGCTAAAGTCATTAGTATATGGATTAGAAAAAATCCTTTAACTTCAAACTTAGCACTCTGCACTCAGTACTCAGCACTTATGTTAGTACCACTGACTCGGAAGAAATTTGAACAAATCATCCCGCTCATCGCCACCGGCGCCCAGTACAAGTACTACTGGGGGAAATTTTCAAATTTCTTGCAGCGCCTGTTAATCTCTGTAGTTACCATAGCCATAATTGTGCTGGGTAAAACATTATTGAGGCTAGATGTGGGCCCAATCATCTTTTTGGTGGGAGTAATGGGTGCTTTTTTTTGGCTGTGGTATCCGGTCTTTCAGGCAAGTATCAGAAATGCCAAATGCCGCCGTTATAAATATAGTGGCTTCTTTCGAGGAAGAATCCTCGATTGGTGGATTACAGACCGAATCATGGGCAAACAAGAAACCGTCAACAGCAGAGGTGAACTGGTAATAGTCGAAAATCGAGAAAAACGAATTAATTTAGAAGTGGGAGATGACACAGGTTTTACCGTCGAATTAGAAGCACCACTACGTAATTTTCACAAAGGTATTGTTCGCGGTCAAATTGCCGAAATGATCGTCATGTCAAATCGTTCAGATTTGAGCAGCATTGAAGACTTTAGTGATGTCTATATTCCTAGTCGTGACTTGTGGGTGAATGACTATCCATATTTACGAAGAGATTTCTTCAATGAAGTCAGTAGCCGTTTGCGGAGAAACCAACGGGAAAAACCGCCTCGCCGTCGCCGTAGAGTTGAGGAGGCTTAGAAGAAGCAGGGGTACCGGGGTGCAGGGTGCAGAGGGAAAATTTTTTGGCTATTACCAAAATCTTTCTAACTCATCTTTTTCATCTCCCCCATCAAACTCCCGTTGTTCTATCTTGTCCATAAGCTTGCCAAGCCAAGTCAACTAATCCATCAACAATTGCAGCAGCCACAACGGCATTACCCTTGCGACTGTCAATGATGATATGAGGCACTAAAGAATCTTGCAAACGCTCTTTAGCTTCATCCACATTCACAAATCCTACTGGAGTAGCAATAATCAAAGCAGGTTGAATTTCTTCCGATGCAATTAAGTCAACCAGTGCTGTTAAAGCTGTTTGTGCTTGACCAACTACAAAGATACCCTCTGGATAACGCTTGGCTAAAGTTTCAATTCCCCAAGCGGCACTAGTTTTTTCTTTTTGCGGGCGTGTTAGTGCTTCCAGGCTGCAATAGACTGGATTAGCAAAAGTATTTTGAATATCCTGGGCAATGCCTACCTGTACCATTGGGACATCAACCACAATTGTTGTGCGTGCCGCTAAAGCCGCTGCACCAGCTTGCAAGGCACGCTCAGAAAAGCGAATCACAGACTTATATTCAAAGTCAGCTGTAGCATATATCACCCGCCGGACAATCTCGTACTCTGCGGGTGAAAAAACATGATCACCTATTTCACTATCAATGATTGCCAAACTTTGAGCATCAGTTACATGCCATTCCATTACTATTCAGCCCTGAAATACCAGCTTTCAGCTTATCAGCTTAAGTGATTACTGAGTGCCGAGTTCTGGGTACTGAAATTTTTCTTTTTCTTCTACTAAGTTACCCTTAACAATAACCTTACTCCCCATTACCCCTTATTTCCAGCGGGGGCCCCGAGTTCCCCACCGAAGTTACTATCTGGGAGTGCAACTAAGTATCAGCATTAGAAGAAGGCCGATTAATAGTGGGAGATAAATAGGCAACTAAAGCGCCAATCAAAAAACCAGAGATATTGCGAACCAAAGGTAACCAATCGCTAGTTCGGGTTACAACTGGGCCAATACCGAAGGCAATAAACAAAATTCCCCACAAAGGCGAGAAAATTAAAGCCCATTGCCAAGCAAAAACCTGTCCTTTCTTTTGGGGATGAGATGCAAATCCACAAATTATGCCCCCAACTACCGAAGTAATTAGGGTGAGTATCCATTGCTCTTGTGGGAGTCCGGGTACTACGTTGCAACCACCCTGAATCAAACAACCTTTAACCGAATCTAAAGCTTGTAAGATAGCTTGATCTTCACCTTGTTCGCGCACAAAGTACAAATTTCCAAATCGAGTTTGCAATTCTATCCAAAAAGTCCGGGGTAGAAATTCATAAACTGCGTCCCCCACACTAAAGCTGAGAATATTACCTCCGCGAGAATCTGCAACTAGCAAAATACTTTTATCATCTAAACCCCAATAATTTATCACTGCTCTACCTGGGGTGCGGTCATATTGGGTTAATACACGCAGTTTCCAACCAGTTTCACCTTCAAATTGTTTTAAATCTGTGACCAGTTGTTCTTCTTGAATATCTGTGAGAGATTTAGCTAAATCTATAACTGGGGTTTGGAAGTTGGGTAGTAGGTCAGGATTATCATAAGCAAGCGCCTGGGGGGAATCCATTACCCAAATTGACCCAGCCAAGATAAATACCGCAATAGATACGAAAATTCGTCGCCAAAAACAAGACTGCATGGACGTTCTTATACAAATATCAAAAGTACAGAGTGAACAAGTTGCTTTAAAAGAGTACGGGAAAAGAGATACTTCTTTACACTTGTTTACTTTACTCTAATCTTAGGGATGAAAGCAAAGCTTATTTTTGGGACTAGGGGCTAGGGAAATTTTTACTTAACCTCTAAGCTCTAACCCCTGGACTCTCTCATTCTTCATTATTAGCAGCCTCATCATAGCTGCTGCTACGATATGCTTCTGCTTTGGTACGACGATTTTCTTGCTTGAGTGCTTCTCTTTCTCGCAAAGTGAGCGGTGGTTTTTCAGTGATGGGCAACCGTTCAACTCGCTTCGTAGGTTTTGGACGTGTAAAGGATTTCCAAGCAGTTTGTACACCAACAACGATACTACGTGTGCCTACTTGGACATTTTTTGCTTGCTTTTTGGCACCATCTAGGCCTTGGTCAACTTGCTTAACGACCTTACCTGCACTTTTTACGCCTTCACTAACATCATCAGTTAAATCTGTAATTTCTATCCCAGTTTTACGAATGGAATTTAAAGTAGGTGGTAACTCCCGTGAGAGAGTGTCAAATAGCTTTTCTGCACTGCGAGCAGCACGTGCTAACTCCTGCAAAGCGGGTATAGCCGCTACCAAAACAGCAGTTAAACTGGCGGCGACTAGGAGTATAGACAGTCCCAACCAAAACAGGGGATCAATCACGGTTATTTCATCTATGAGCGTTCTAATTGCTGGGAAAGGGGATCTGAGTCTTCTGGCGCTTGTCGCTGCTTCAAGATTTGGCTTTCGCGTTGGCTAGCATCTACACCAGCTGCGATCGCCTCTCGCAGTCTCTCCAATGTATCATCCCAGTTGCGTAGTGCGCTGGCAGATAAACGATCTGCCTGAATTTGCACACTTGTTGATAAATCTTCCGCCAATTCTGGAATGGCATTCGCCGATTTTTGCAAAATTTTACGCGTTTCTCGCCCTGAACGAGGAGCTACGAGTAATCCGGTCAAAGCACCGATAGTTGCTCCTAGCATCATTCCGCCAATAAATACACCAGAACGGTTATTAGACATCTTAATTGTTCCTCTCCTTACACCCATTTTAGGTGTGATTTCTCCCCTTGCAAGTCCCAAATGATTTTATCTAATTAATGCATTTTGACGATATATCATCTTGAAATATTGTTTTTATTTGGTAACAATTTTTCTTCCTCTTCCTAAGCCTGGTCTACCAAAAGGGCGTACCCAAAATCGTCGTCCGAAAAGTAGCAGGCTGATAATTTGACGCACTTGTAAAATTTGTAACTGTAGCCCTTGATTACCCTGGCGCAAGTTATGAATTTTCTGCTGGCTAATATCAATCCTTTCGGGTGCTGTATAAAGGGCAGCATGGACAGCACGTTCATAGTCAGATAATTTATCAGCTATTCGCCCTATTCGTCCCTTGAGTTTCCACATTTGCCAAGCGACAAAAAGTAGTACCAGTGAAATAAAGGTATTAATTACGACAACTGTCGTTACCATTGCTGACCTTGACTAGCTTGAGCCTTCAGAAATTGTGATTGATTGCTTTAACAAAGTTCTGACTTGATCATAGCGACAGTATGTTGATAGACACCATCAGGCATTTTCCCATCCCTTCTGTCTCTAATTTCAGTTGCCAGATCCTGGTTATCGAGCTAGTGTGGAGAGTTGCTATTGCTGTTGGCGTAGTAATTTGTCTTAGTGTCTTCAGATAACTCGAATGATGATTGAGCTTGGTTCACTGGTGCAGTCCCAGAGCAACTATTTGGGAATAGGAAAAGTTACTGAAATATCTCATCCTGATGTCAGCGTTGAGTATTTTTGCTCAGGAGGGCAGCGCCTCCAAAAAACTTTACCTTTAGATTCGCTGTCTCAAGTCAGGCTTCAGCCGCAAACTCGCTGCTATATTAGCTCACCCAACCAGGATACATGGATAATTGGCAGAATTTGTGCGTGGGATGAAGATACAGAGATGTATCAAATTGATTTACCTGATAAGAAAAGCACAATTGCAACTGAGCAAGAAATTTACGTTCGTTGTAATATACCTGTTTCTGACCCCATTGAAACCTTGGCAATGAAGGGTCATGAAACGCCTTACTTCCACGATAAAAGATTGGCTTTCGTCAAAAGCCTAATTCAGCAACGTGCCATGAGTCGGGGTATGAGAGGGCTAATTTCGGCAAACATTGATCTTTATCCACATCAAGTCGAAGTTGTCCGGCGGGTACTAGAAGACCCAATTCAACGCTATTTGTTAGCAGATGAGGTGGGACTTGGAAAAACTATTGAAGCGGGTGTAATCCTCCGTCAATACCTTCTGGATGAACCAAAAAAAGGTGCAGTGGTATTAATTCCGCAATATTTGCTGAAACAGTGGCAAACTGAGTTAGAAAATAAATTTTATATTTCCCATTTTGGTAAACGGGTAGTGGTGCTGGCGATTGAGGATATTCACCGCATTAACCCGAAGGCGAATATCGGCTGTTTAATTGTGGATGAAGCTCACCACATTGCGGCGATGGCCACTTCTAGAGATGCAGCAGTGCGACAGCGTTTTGAGTCTTGTAAAACTCTGGCGCATAAAAGCGATCGCTTGTTTTTATTATCGGCTAATCCGGTTTTCAATCACGAGCAGAATTTCCTCGCAATGCTGCATCTACTCGATCCGAAAACCTATCAACTGCATGATTTGGCAGGTTTTCATGCCAGAGTGGAAAATTGCCAGGAAATTGGCAGAATACTCCTCTCGTTGAGGGAAGGCGCAAGTACTAGTGTTTTGCAAACTCACCTCAAGCAACTACGAAGTTTATTGGCTGAAGATGAGTACCTCATGAAGCTGGCGGACAATTTGGCAAAATGTTTATCAACCAAGTCTACTGATACAGATGCCATTATCCGCGAAATTCGTAGCCACATCAGCGAAACCTATCGCCTACACCGCCGGATTCTGCGTAACCGTCGCGCTGCGGTAGAAGATGTGATCTTTGATCGGGATGTGACACCCAAAGAAGAATATGATTTAGACGAGCGATCGCTTGATATTCACGAAATCCTGGAACAATGGCGTAGTGTCGCCCCTAAAGAACATCAATATCAGCGTATTTTTCTGTTATTATTCTTAGCGGCTGGTACTTGGTTAGGGATTTTAGAACAGGTAGTTACTGCACGTGTCAGCGGTAAACCCCATAATCAACTCATCCCAGAGTTTAAAGAAGAAGATATTCGCCTATTGACAGTAACTCCTAAGTTTTCCGGAGAAGAAGAGATTTTACAATCTTTGCTCAAAGTAATTCGTCAGCCTGTGGAAGATGGAGAACGCACGGAAAATTTACAAACAGTACTGCTAAATCAGTTAGCCACGTACTTCAAAATTTCCCCAACTATTCGCAGAAATAAGCAAGAATTACTCACCAGAATACAGCATAGAATTCGCCGACCAATTCCTGGTGATGTTCTGCCCAAAATTGTTGTATTTACCAGTTTTACCCAATCATGTACAGCAATTGTCCAATGTTTATCTCGTAGCTTCGGTGAAGAGACAGTTGCTAGCCATCAATTAGGCGAAAAACGCGAAAAAGTTGAGGAAAATTTAACTAGGTTTCAAAATAATCCCAACTGCTTTATTTTGGTATGCGATCGCTCTGGAGAAGAAGGGCTAAATCTCCAGCTAGCCGATTGCTTAGTTCACTTTGATCTGCCTTGGTCGCCTAATCAATTAGAACAAAGAATTGGCAGATTTGATCGCATTGGCAGCAAAATTGGGATTCAATCTTCGGCATTAATTGGCCCCTACTTGGAAGATAGCCAGCATAATGCTTGGTATCAACTTTTGAAAAATGGCTTTGGCATCTTTGAACAATCAATTGCTAGTCTACAGTTTTATGTAGATGAGAAACTGACAGAGTTAGAAACAACTTTGTTTCAATCAAGTGCTGCGGGATTGTTAGCCATGATTGAGCCTATTAAGCAACAAATCACTGCCGAAACAGTGAAACTTAGCGAACAAACAGCTCTCGATGAAATTAATATTCTCGATGAAGGTACTACTCAGTATTTTCAAGACCTTGATGATTATGATGCTTGCCATGTAGACATGAAACAAGCAACTGAAGGTTGGGTTTGTGATGCGCTGGGATTTAAGTCGGCCATGAACCCCAATTCCCAAGAAATTAAACGTTAT
Source organism: Anabaena sp. CCY 9613 (assembly GCF_963920895.1). Classification (NCBI taxonomy): domain Bacteria; kingdom Bacillati; phylum Cyanobacteriota; class Cyanophyceae; order Nostocales; family Nostocaceae; genus Anabaena; species Anabaena sp. CCY 9613. The sequence goes on along the minus strand of NZ_CAWUDE010000007.1, from coordinate 120,310 downwards.
CAACCAACAACGCGCACTTTAGTTTCTGTAGATGAGTTAAAAACTCACTTTGCTAATAATAATACAGACCAATTTGGCACTTATAACCGCAGAGTTGCCAACCAAAATCCTGGTACCAAAATATTCCGCATTGGGGAAGGATTGATAGAAGCACTTGTGAGCTATATCAATTGGGATGACAGAGGTAAAGCCTTTGCTGTGTGGCGTACTGATGAATCTTGGGATGCTGCGCCAGGGAAGGAGTGGTTTGGCTTCCGGCTTAACTATCTAGTGGAAACAAATTTAGAACTAGCTAAGAAAGTTTTAACAACTCACCAACTAGATAATTCTCAAGCTAAAATTTTGCAGCGGCGTGTCGATGGTTTATTTCCCCCCATTATCGAAACGATCTTTATTGATGGTCGCAGTGATGCCATGAGCATTGTTGAAGATGATTTACTCTTAAACATTCTGCAACGTCCATATAAAGATAGAAACAATGATAGATGTAGAGATTACAATCTAGCTAAAGAACGCTTAGGCATCATTGATGATTTTGTTGAGCCTAGTAATTGGAAAAGTTTTTGTTATCAAGTGCGTAGCAGTTCTGAAAAATTACTTGCCAATCGTCCTGATTTTATTAACTTACACGAACAATGCGCTCAAGTTGCCCAGCAAAAATTAAGCAAAAGAGTAGAGCAATTGCGCCTGCGCCTAAATCGTCAACCAGGGGATTCTGCACTGGCTGAAGAATTACAACTAGAAACTGCTTTAAGTGCAGCAATTTTAGAAGGAATTCACCAGCCTTTGGTTCGGCTTGATTCTGTCGGTTTTATGATTGTATCCGGGCGATCGCCTATGTAGTAAATAGGGTTTCTCGGTTAGGGGTTAGGGATAATAGCGACTTTTTCCCATCTCCCTACTCCCTAATCTGCAAATACCCGTTCCCAAAATGTTACTATTTCTGACCAAGCAGCAGTAGCCGCCACCGCATCGTAGCGATAACCGTCATCGCGCATGAAGGTGTGTTCTGCTTCATACAACAGAACTTTGTGGGGTACGCCAGCACTCTCCAGGGATTGAATTAAAGTTTGACGATCATTTTCTGGGATGTGGGGGTCAAGAGTACCAAGCACCATTAGCATCTCACCTTTGATTTCATTTACCCGGTGAATGGTGTCAGCTATTCCCTGACCTAATTTTCCACTGGGAATACCAGTAGGGTAGCAACAAACTGCGGCTTTAATTTCGTTTTGAAAAGCTGCTCTAAAAGCTAAATGTCCACCAATACAAAAACCTAAAGTACCAATTTGTCCTGGAGAAACTGAACTTTCTGCTTGCAAAAATTCAATCACAGCCCGACAATCAGCATCATGACCAGCTATGGGAGTCCGCCGCGCATCATCATTACCCCGCATTCTCCCCAAATCGTCTGGTTCAATAACTGAACCAACTAACTCAAGGCGATGAAAAATCTCTGGTGCTGCTACTACATAGCCATATCCTGCTAAATAGTTAGCTAACCGAATCATGGGACTACCTAATTGATAAATATCGCTATAAAACAGAATACCAGGGTAATTGCCGGCAGGTTTGGGAGATGCTACATAAACATGCATTAAACTGTCGTCTACTCTTAATTCGACATTCCGTTGAGTAATTTGCACTTTTTTATCTCCAAATTAATGGTGTAACGCGTTCATGTACACCTTTAATTATTTCTCTGATTCTTTCTTAGCGATTTATATTAATATACGTTTTTATAATGTATTCAGTTCGACTGCAAAACTTTTTCTAGCTTTCATTGAGGTTTTTCGCAAAAAACATGAATTTAATCTAAAATTACTTGGCAAAACCTTGAAGGTAGCTGTAATGATATAAGTGAGATAAAAATTTATTTAATAATTAGTTACAAGGTGATATTCACATGCCTAAATGGAAACTAGTAACAGAATTCACATTTAATAGCGCTCATTTCATAAAAGATTACAATGGCCCTTGTGGTCGGATGCATGGACATAATTATACAGTCCATATTGAGGCCATATCGACACAGCTGCACTCTTCAGATTATTGTCCCCATCCAGTTATGGTCGCTGACTTTAAAACTTTACGCTGGGCTAAACAAGATGTGACTAAAGGAGGACTTGACCACTGTGTTCTCAATGAAGTTATGCCTAGTGAGTACGAAACTACTGCGGAAATGATTGCCCAATATATTCATGATGAAACTAAAAAACGGATACCTCCAGATGTACAGCTAAAAGTACATGTTTCCGAAACACCTAATAGTTGGGTTGAATATGAAGAATAGAAAAGTAATCAAGGCAGTTGGTGTTGTCAGTTTCATATAACAAAACTGCCTTTTTTCGTCTTGAAAGGCAACTTAATATACTAAAAATAAAGCTTTTACTTGTATCATACCAAGATAAACATAAGAATTACATTGGCTGTTTGTTGGCAGAGCCTCAGCTAGAAGCTTAAAACTCAGTACAACTTGCATAGCCTAATTTATTATTGCCTTCAAAGCGGAATGTTACTTGCTAATCCGTCCTTGTAGAGTTAAGATTTGGTTAATAAATAGTTACTCTTTTATTAGCTAATTGATTAAGGAATGTGGATTTAATAAGAAAATACAGAACCTCACCCCCAACCCCTCTCCTTGGTAAGGAGAGGGGAGACTTTGACGCAAGTCAAAGACGGGGTGAGGTCAAAAACTAGACTTGCATATTATTTAATTCATGTTCCTAAATTCATTTTTAATTACAATCGCCACATCACAAAAAGTAACTTAGTTAATTTTTATTAATTTGTAAATGTAGTAACTCAATGCTTAAACTTCATAAAGATATAAATCTCTCTATTAAGTTTTTAATAATACTTATCTCAGCTTGTACATTTTGGTCGTAAGTTGCCACCAGAATTGTGTAATCTGAAGAGAGCTAAGCTAATGATTAAATTGAGGTCTTAATGACTCCTAAGATGCTGCGTCAGCTTTGGTCTGTGGTTGAAAATTCCCAAACCAAGACACTTTTGCAAATGGACGATGCTAGCTTGGTAAAATGGCTGGTAAAACAAACTACAACTCAAGCGTTGTTAGATCCCAAAGAAACTGATTTTCTCAGTGACTACATTCAATCTCGGCTATCACTCATACGTGATCTCGCTTATGAACGCCAGTGTTAATAGCAACCAATTCACATGAGTCCACAGTCAATAGCAATAACTATTGGCTATGAACTTATTAATTATTGGGTTTTTTGAGGTAAATAACCTTCAACCAAGCAATCAGAACCCACAACCCGCCAACGAACTCGTTCTAAGGGCAAAGCTTCTGTCATAGTGGTAAAACCCAAGTCACCTACAGGTGTAGGAGCATGACTACCACCAATGATTTTAGGAGCAATAAAAGCCAGAATTTTTTGTACAGCACCTTGAGCGATCGCACTGGCGGCTAAAGTACCACCACATTCCCACAGCACACTACAAAAACCCCGCTCATATAAATGTGCCATTACCAAGTCTGGTGTCAGGGATGCTAATTCCATAACCTCAACTCCCTGTTTGAGCAAGAAGTTTTGCAACTCAGGTGAGCTACCCTTCTGTGTCAACACCAAAGTAGGAGCTTCCGCAGTTTGCCACAAACGAGCATCTTCAGGCAAGTTGAGATGACGACTCATCACCACCCTCAGGGGATTATGCACTCCCACCTGATGACTCGTTAAGTAAGGATTATCTTTTCGTACTGTATTACCACCGACAATTATGGCATCACACGCCGCCCGTAGTTGATGAACTTCACTGCGGGCATCTTGGTTTGTCACCCAAGCACTATGACCAGAGGTAGTAGCAATTTTGCCATCTAAAGTCATGGCATATTTCAAAATTCCCAAAGGTCTTTTATGCAGAATCCGATGAACAAAACCTTCATTTAGCTGATGACAGGCTTCGGCTTCTACTCCTACTAGCACCTCTACCCCAGCAGCACGTAAACGGGCAATACCACCGCCAGCCACCAAAGGATTGGGGTCAACCATACCCACTACCACCCTGGCCACACCAGCTGCTATTAACGCTTCCGAACAAGGGGGAGTACGTCCGTGGTGATTACAAGGTTCTAAGTTGACATAAACTGTCGCCCCACAAGCGCGATTTTCCTGGTTCGAGTCCGTACCCACACCCGCTGCTTTCAAGGCAAAAACTTCTGCATGAGGTTCACCAGCACGGGGATGAAACCCTTCCCCGACAATTTCCCCATCTTTAACAACCACAGCCCCCACTAGTGGATTCGGTGAAGTTCGCCCCAACGCACGGCGAGCCAGTGCTAAACACCGTTGCATCATAGCCCGGTCAAATTCACTGCCTACCCCCTGTATTGTGGGTGAATCAGATTCAACAGGCGATCGCAATATATGCCCATTTTCCTGAGTGTAATTGGGTAGAGATGCATCTGCTTGAGCAACCACTGGGAAATTATCCATAATTTTGGGCGGTACTATCAATATTTTGCACGCTAGCTGCTGTTGTCGTCATACTTCAGCAGTGATATCCAGGCGTTAGAGTTTGTTATTGAGTATCTTACTCAACTCTAGCTTGAATCAATATTGCCAGTACTTGCCTAAATTCTAGAAAAATTTAGCAGTGAAGATTAGGATGTCGAAAGCAGGGGAAAAGTATCTTCCCCATGACCAATGACTAACTCTAGTACAGTTCGGCGTAAATAGAGATTCAAAAAGTTCAAATGCCCAAAATAAAAACCTTTTGACTTTTGAACGCCAGTTGCTACAAGTCGGGGAACCCGCCCAACGCACTGGCTCCTTTTGACTTCCGCGCAGCGGTTAGCCTTGCTCTAAAAATTTCATTTTCTGCCACCACAGATTTAAGGGATAATAAACCACAGGCGCCCAAAGACTACTGAGAACGGCAGAGGCTAGAGCAACCTGTTGATAATATGCCCAAATGTATTCGGCTTGGCCATCGCCGAGCAAAGTCAATTGAAATGCAAATATAGTTTCTGCCAACACTGCCATGACAAAGACAATTAAGGCAATAGAAATAAAATCTTCTTGAATAAAACGCTGTTTCTGAAGCAAACCAGTCAAAAATCCGACCATGCCGAGAGCGATCGCATGGGTGGGGTGAGGTGATGTCATAGCATCTTGAAGTAGCCCTAAAACTACACCTGCTAATACCCCTTCCCAGACTGAGCGCTTGACACTCCAGGCTACCACCCAAATTAACAACCAATTCGGCCCAATTCCCAATAATTCCATTCCCGGAAACCGAGTTGGCAACATCAGGACACATAACAGCACCGAACCAACAGTTATAGCCCCATCCAGCAGTTTACGTGTACCGGGATGCCAACGAGCAAGGGGCTTATTCAACATTTTGGATTTTCTTGGTGACGATCTTGGCTGACTCCGCCTACTCTCGCCGAATAAAGGCATCTTCATTATGGTGAAGTTTTCTAGATAATCTGAATTCAAAACGTGCAAAGCGCTAACTAAAAAATATTAACCTTTCGCCTCTAGCCTCTAGCCTCTACTACCGAGACTTTTCGTTTTCCTGTTCTGGATTTATCGGCTTAGGATATACAGCTACCCAATCCAATGACAGTATTGGTGGAAACAATTCAACTGTGGCCACGGATGTTGGCAGTTTCTTTAAATCTAGAGACTTGATGCGTCCCACTGGTAAGCCAGCCGGAAATCTTTGACTGTAAGTAGATGTGGAAACTAAATCTCCTACTTGGACATTAGGCACTTTTTCGTAAAACTCCAGCACAGCTTCCGCCGAAGCATTTCCCCTCAACACCCCTTTGGCAGATGTGCGGCTAATTGTGATCCCCACTTGACTTTTGAGGTCACTAATTAATAACACGCGACTAGTATTAGGTGTGACATTCTCTACCAAACCCACTAATCCGCCGTCAGTTTTAACGATAAAGCCTTCTTCAATTCCCGCTTTTGAACCACGATTGAGAGTCACTTGTTGCCACCAATGGTCAGCACTGCGTCCTACTACCCGCGCGGGAATTGGGCGCGATGAAAGAGGTGCTGCCTGAACATAGCCTATTAAATTTTGTAACTTTTGATTTTGAGTTTCTAAATCAGCTATGCGCGTTTGCAATTCCCAGAAACGGGCATCATTCATCCGCTCTTCTGGACTTGGCCCTGTTTGTAACATTTGCAACGGCCGACCGATCACTTGATACATTTCTAGTAGCAGATGACCCTGAGTCTGTCGCAACATCCAGGCACTACTTACTGCTAGAGCCAGTAAACCGAGTTGTAGTGCTTTCCGATCCCACCAACGACGTAAAGTGACCATTTATACCTGTTTTTACACTCAAAAAGATATTGGATTCTATCTTTATAAAACCCAAATAGAACTCAAATAGAACCCAATATCCCATATTTTTTGACTACATATTGCGAGAACGTCCGCTGAATACACGTTCTAGCTGTTTAAAGTTTTCTAACACACGACCTGTTCCTAGCACAACACAACAGAGAGGATCAGCGGCAATGTGGGTAACAATTCCTGTTTCATGGCTAATTAAGGTATCTATACCTTTAAGCAAAGCACCTCCACCAGCAAGCATGATGCCTCTGTCGATAATATCTGAAGCTAGCTCTGGGGGTGTACGTTCTAATGTCCGTTTTACTGCTTCGATAATTACTGATAGCGGTTCTACCATGCTTTCACGAATTTCAGGACTTTTGATCGTCACAGTTCGGGGTAAACCAGAAAGCAAGTGTAAGCCTCGAACTTCCATCATGCTCTCTTCATCATCATTCGTGGGATAGGCAGAACCCATACGAATCTTGATATCTTCAGCAGTTCGTTCTCCAATCACCAAGTTATGAACTTTTTTGAGATACATAATGATGGCTTCAGTGAGTTCATCCCCAGCAACACGTACTGATTCACTGATTACAGTCCCTTGGAGACTCAGTACTGCGACTTCTGTGGTGCCACCACCAATATCAATAATCATATTACCTGTGGCTTCGGCAACCGGTAAACCTGCTCCTATTGCCGCTGCAATTGGCTCATCAATTAAATACACTTCTCTGGCCCCAGCTTGGGCCGCTGCATCCATAACAGCTCGTCTTTCTACCCCAGTAACGCCACTGGGAATACCAATGACAATCCGAGGTAATATTAAAGACCTACCTTCATTAACCTTCTGAATAAAATGTTTGAGCATCAGCTCGGCCGTATCAAAGTCAGCAATTACACCATCACGCAAGGGGCGGAGGGCAATCACATTTCCAGGTGTGCGACCGAGCATTTTCTTGGCTTCTTCTCCCACTGCCAATGCTACTTTTTCGTTTTGATCGATAGCAACTACAGAAGGTTCTTGGAGAACGATGCCTTTACCAGATACATATACGAGGGTGTTGGCAGTACCGAGGTCGATACCCATATCCCACGATGAGCGAAAGTTCCTAAAAAGACCCACGCGTCTCTACGCCCCTTATTTGCGATACTTTGTTGACTAAAAACTGTTAGAGTTAATAGTGCTGGATTTTATTACGTTTTCTATCCTGAGTCCAGTCAGAATGCCTATTTTGTATTTGGCAATCTTTACTCAGTGTCAAGCGTCCATGTTTTTGATATTCTCTAACCACTTCAATATATCCGTATATTTTTGCAATTTTTGCAAGTAGTTTCCTCCATTCTTATACCCAAAAAGGCTGTTAAGTTTTTAACACATTTTCAATAGCTTCACAATTCGCTATGATGAAAGTCAAAACAATTCAGTACTTGTGTACTAGAAGGTAACCTCTATGAGCATCAATATTGTCACCCTTGTTGGTCGTGTAGGCGGCGACCCGGATATTAAATATTTTGAGTCTGGTAGTGTTAAGTGTAGATTAACACTAGCAGTAAAAAGAAGAACTCGTAATAGCGATGAACCTGACTGGTTCACTTTAGAACTATGGGATAAGACAGCAGAGGTGGCGGGAAACTATGTACGTAAAGGCAGCTTAATTGGAATCAAAGGTTCCTTAAAGTTTGACACTTGGAGCGATCGCCAAACAGGAGCCAATCGTTCTACACCTATTATTAGAGTAGACCAACTAGAATTATTAGGTTCCAAGCGCGATGCAGAAGGCGCTATGGCAGATATGTCTTCAGAACATTTTTAATCATTAATCATTGGCCACAACCAATGATTAATGACCAATCACCCATGACTTAATAACTAATTTGCAACGTTACCGATGCTTCTACCTGCTGTTCACCACCAACTACAGGGGTTGAAGCATCTGCACTAGATAATTTAGCCATCTCAGCCCGCTGCAATATCGGTGGTGGCGGCGCACTTGCACCATTGATTTGCACACTTACCACTTCTTTAGCCTGAAAACCTAAGGTATTAAAAACAGCATCAGCTTGCAGTCGTGCATCTTCGGTTGCTTGTCTTAGTGCTTGTTTTTGTGCCGAGGCGATCGCTTCATCACTAGCAATAAAGCTGACACTACTAATTTCTGTTGCCCCTACCTTTACTGCTTCATCTAACAATATCCCTGCTTTATCAGTAGCAATCCGAAAACTCACAGTATTGCTAGCAGCATACCCAGTAATGCGTTGCACATTATCAGTGTAACTATAAACTGGATTCAGACGGATACCAGTGGTTTGTAATTTTTCTACATTGCGGCTTTTGAGTAAGGCTACCACCGCTGATGACCTACGGGCTGCCTCTTGTTGTACTTCTTGGGCAGTTTTACCTTGAACTACTACACCCAAACTCACCTGGGATAGGGTGGTCGGAATTGTTTCCACCCCACGACCACTAACTGTCAGCGTTCGCCACATTTTTGCTGTTTCTTGGGCTAACCCAGGTTGGATAGAAGTAACAGATAACAGCAAAGCTAATGGTAAAGTTTTCCACAAATTCCCAGTCACCAAAGGAGAACTCGATAAAGCGGTTCTATGCATAATATTTATACTCCTCAAAAAGTATCTACAGATGCTTTTATACAACGTATCTAGTAATTCTCAGTTATCAATAATCAACAAATCAACAGATATCTAGGAATTATCTATCATCAACGACTCAGCACGGACTATAACTGGCTGCACTCATAGCACTGTTTGTATGTTCTTACTTTGACACTGCCATAGTCAAAAGTAAGAATGGTTACATTTTTGGAAACTAAAAAAATTACACCAAAATTTATGGAGGTTTTTTGATGGCATACTGGCTACTAAAAACGGAACCAGATAATTATTCCTATTTTGATCTAGAGCGGGAAGGTAGTACAGTTTGGGATGGGGTTAACAATTCTTTAGCACTCAAACATCTGCGGATGATGGTTCCTGGGGACTTAGCATTGATTTATCACACAGGTAAAGAACGGCAAATTATGGGTATAGCAGAGATAGTCAGTCCACCTTATGCTGACCCAGCGTTAAATGATGCTAAACGGGTAGTTGTGGATCTCAAGGCTATCAAAAGAGTTTCTCAGCCTCTGACCCTGGCGCAAATTAAGCAGGATGGAAATTTCATCGACTTTGATTTATTGAGACTTCCCAGACTTTCTGTTGTCCCCGTATCTGAAGTTTACTGGGGGCGCTTGCAGGAGTTAAGCGATCGCCCAAGTTAGCCCAAGTTAATTTATGACTGGGGTCAGCAACCTGTATATATTGTAAAGATATGTTGCTTTCCCAAAGGAGTAAAAATAAAGAGAAGCTTTTTCGTAGAACACATTAGGATTTTTGCAGGACATAATGCAGTTTTTAGATGCAACAAACGTATATTTTCCCCTGTTGGCCAGTGCCACAGAAACAGCCGACAGTTCAATGGTAATGGCCGCAGTACTACTGAGTTTAGTGGTCATTTACCTAGCCAGTAAAGTCGGTGGGGAGTTATCAAACCGAGTGGGTTTACCTCCCGTATTAGGCGAACTCTTGGGAGGTGTGGTAGTAGGCATCTCGGTTTTGCATCTATTGGTGTTTCCAGAAGGTGGCACGGATAGTTCCAACTCTTTAATCATGGCCTTTCTGCAAACCACCGCTGGTTTAACGCCTGAAGCCACTCCAGCGGTATTCGAGGCTCAATCAGAGGTGGTTTCTGTTTTAGCGGAATTGGGCGTGATTATTCTGCTATTTGAAATTGGTTTGGAGTCCAACTTAAAAGACCTGATATCTGTGGGTCTCCAAGCCTGTGTTGTGGCAATAGTCGGGGTAGTAGTTCCCTTTACCGCTGGTACCGTGGGACTAATGGCTTTATTTGGTGTGAGTGCAGTGCCGGCAATTTTTGCTGGGGCGGCTTTAACTGCCACAAGTATTGGTATTACATCCAAGGTGCTGTCAGAACTAGGAAAACTCAATTCCAAAGAAGGGCAGATTATTTTAGGTGCTGCTGTAATTGACGACATATTGGGCATCATCGTTTTAGCAGTGGTTGCCAGCCTAGCTAAAGATGGCGTAGTAGATGTCAGCAAAGTCATTTATTTAATTATCAGCGCCAGTGCGTTTCTCATCGGTGCGATTGTCCTAGGCAATGTTTTCAATAAAACATTTGTGGCGATCGCCAATCAACTCAAAACACGCGGTGAACTAGTTATACCAGCATTCATTTTTGCTTTTGTCATGGCTTACCTGGCTTCGATTATCCAGTTAGAAGCTATTTTGGGAGCCTTTGCAGCAGGTTTAGTGCTAGAAGAAACCGATAAACGTAAAGAATTGCAGAAGCAAGTTATACCCATTGCCGATATATTAGTACCGATTTTCTTCGTCACTGTTGGAGCCAAAACAGACTTAGGAGTTTTGAATCCAGCCATCCCCAGCAATCGAGAAGGTCTAATTATGGCAACTTTCCTGATAGTAGTGGCCATTATCGGTAAAGTGATCACAGGTTTCAGCGTGTTTGGTCAACCCCAAATCAATCGTTTAGCAATTGGTGTAGGGATGATTCCTCGGGGTGAAGTCGGGTTAGTGTTTGCTGGTGTTGGTGCCGCCAGTGGCGTTCTCTCTAAATCACTGGGGGCAGCGATTATCATGATGGTCATCCTCACAACCTTTTTAGCTCCGCCACTGTTACGTTTCGTATTTCCAGAATCAGACAATTTGGCAACAGATGCCGACAACAAACTGATTTTAGACAGTGTGACTGGAACACCGTTAATGGTAGACCAACCTCAATCGATAGCATCTGCCGCCAATGATGGTGGGAATCAGGAAGTCCACCCCGATGCTGGGGATAATGTATCCAAAACCTAAGTAAATGTTAGGGGCTAGGGACTAGAGACTAAGGACTAGGGGAGAATACTTTGGTTTAGCACCACCATCTTTCTCCCCATCTCCTCATCCCCCTATCTCCCGCTCTCTTTCCGGGAAACTTCTATGCCTAAGTCTCCGTCCTTGAAGATTGTTAATTTGATAATTGGTCTCCTTACTAGTAACATTCTGTTTGTCTGTGTAAATTTAGATATTTTTCAGCAATTAGAAATTAGTGATTGCAATTTTTACCACATCAGTTAACCACATCAGTTAAAAGTAGTTGGAATTTTTTAATCAACACATTGATTGCCAGCAATTCAACAACTCGGCACCAATCTAAGGCTACGTCAATTATCACTGACTGGGATTGACTTTAATCAGTTAATTCTTCTGTGATATTGTTGTTGCATCCGATGCTTTATAGGTGTGATTCTTATGTCCTGAAGAACCGGCAAAATTAGAAGGCATACTAGTAATTTACGCCATTAATTGTGCTTTTATACCAGCAAACAATTTCCAGAAGTATCAAAGCGAAAGATGAGGTTGTGACAGTGTAACGATTTGCCAATATGTTGAAATATTGATGGCTTCCATGAACGCGAATCAGGAGAAAAGATTGTGAAATTACACTGGTTACTACCCAGTACTGTTGGAACTATCGTTTTACTATCGTCGCCGGCTTTGGCTGCAAAACTGGAATCTTGGCGTTTTGATCCTGTTCAAAATAGTCTAGAAATTAACACTTCCGGTGCTGTGCAACCCAGGGCAGAACTCGTCTTCAATCCGACGCGTCTAGTAATTGATTTGCCCGGTACAACCTTTGGGCGTCCGCAGTCCACGCAACAGTTTGGCGGTGCTATTCGGGCTTTACGTGTGGCACAGTTTGACCCACAAACAACACGCTTAGTCGTTGAACTCACTCCTGGTTATACCTTAGACCCCCAGCAAGTGAAATTTGAAGGCGTGACAGCCAGTCGCTGGAGGGTACAGTTACCAAGACCAACGGCACAGCCAACACAGTCTTCTGACAGAAATATTTACAATATATTGACTGTTGACTCTGATACTAATAACAGGCCAGAGTTTTCTAATCAGGTTGCTAGCGCCACGCCAGGAAAAGTTCAGATAGAAAACCTACAGGTAACAGGGGACGGTTTTTTTGTCCGTACCAAGGGCGATAACGCCCAAGTTAGGGTGAGCCGGAGCCGCGATCGCGATATTATCTTCATGGATATCGCTGATGCGAGTTTATCATCCAGTCTGGCGCAGCGAAATCAAGAAATCAACAGACATGGTGTAAGTCGTGTAGAATTTACTCCACTCACAGGCCAACCACCAGGAGTCCGCATGGCCTTGCGGGTAGATAGAAATAGCCCAGATTGGCGGGTAACCAATAGTAGTTCTGGTGGTTTGGTGGTTCTACCCTCTCGTGTTGTCACATTACCTGGAAATAATAATTCAGGCAACTCACAGAACAATCCACCACCTAATCAGCCAGTACCACCGGTAGCCACTCCCAATCCACCCGTTGTCAATAATTCTCCAGCGACAATTCAGGCTGTGGAGTTGGGTAGTAATGGCACACAATTACTAATTAGATCCGATAAACAAGTCAATGCTACCAGTGGATGGGATACATCCTCCGGATTGTTCCGTATTACTATTCCCAATGCTAAATTAGCTCCCAAGGTTACAGGCCCAAATTTTGCCGCCGGTAGCCCCATCCTCCGGGTACGTCTGCAACCCCAAAACAACACAGTAACTATTTTGGTGCAGCCAGCCACAGGAGTGCAAATTGGGCAGCTAAATCAAGTTAGTAACCAGCTTTTAGCTTTACAATTACAAGGTTCTCGGCAAACTACACCACCTGTAGCATTACCGCCCTTACCACCTGCAAATCAAGGGCAAATACCAGATCCTTCTGCTCCTCCTCGGCCCACACCTCAGCCAACGCCACGCCCAGCACCCAGAAGTAGAGTAGTCGTGATGATTGACCCTGGACATGGTGGTAAAGATCCAGGCGCCATTGGGATTAGCGGACTGCGCGAGAAAGGAGTAGTTTTGTCAGTCAGCAAAAAGGTGGCCGAGATTTTGCAGAAAAATGGCGTCCAAGCAGTCATGACTAGGGATTCAGATTATTTCGTCAGCCTGCCAGGACGCGTAAATTTAGCAGAACGAGCTAACGCTGATTTATTTGTCAGCATCCATGCCAATGCCATTAGTATGAGTCGTCCAGATGTCAATGGTTTGGAAACATATTATTACCAAAGTGGTCAAAGTCTAGCTCAGTCGATTCATCGCAGCATTCTCCAAAATGTAACTGTTAGAGACCGGGGCGTGCGGCGAGCTAGATTTTACGTACTTAGGAAAAGTGCTATGCCCTCTGTATTGGTGGAATTAGGTTTCGTCACCGGTCGGGAGGATGCTGCTAGACTGAAAACCACCGCTCACCAAAATCAAATGGCGGAGGCGATCGCCAAAGGTATTCTCCAGCATATACAACGCAGATAAGCAATTTCACTCACAGGTAGGAGGGTGGCTATTACTAACGTTGCATCACCAATGGATTGATATTAATGCGAATTTTTTGGGTACATTAACTATCAGCAATTAAATAACTCAACACCAAGATCCTGCCTGATTCTAAGTGCCATTAACAGGAAGTAACTGTGTGGTTAATTCTGATGAGCTTCTGTTTGGTGTCATCTGCTGCTTTGCATGTAAATGATACCTTCGCGGGATGGCAAAAGCACAAGTTAATGCTATAATATTACGCCATTAGCGGTGGTTGGAATACCAGCGAAAAAGTCTTTTGCTGCAAGAAAAGCTCTGATCTGTGGAAGCGCGGATCAGAATTTTCTTTGTAAAGCTAAAGTTTAGGCGGCGACGGTGTGAGGATTTGCCAATATAATCAACGCGAATCAGGAGCAAAAATTGTGAAATTACACTGGTTACTACCTAGTACCATTGGCGGTATTGTCTTACTATCATCGCCAGCTTTGGCAGCGAGACTAGAATCGTGGCGTTTTGACATTAATCAAAATCGTCTGGAAATTAACACTGCGGGTGCTGTTCAACCCCAAGCACAATTGGTATTTAACCCCACACGTTTGGTAATTGATTTACCAGGTGTCACCGTTGGCAATTCACCGTCAACGCAGCCAGTCGGTGGGGCAGTTCGGGTTGTGCGGGCGGCGCAGTTTGACCCCCAAACGACACGTATAGTTGTGGAACTGAATCCTGGCTATACTTTAGACCCCCAGCAGGTAAAATTTATAGGTATTACTGCTAGTCGGTGGACAGTACAATTACCGACTCCGGAATTGGAAACAGCAACTCCTAACAACGCAGTTACATCACAGCAAGAAGTCGCCACGCCACCAGATATAGACAGAACGACGGCATCAGCCCTTGCTCCTAGAAATATTTATAGTGTGGTGAGAACAGGCTCTAACACATCAAATAATAAAGAGTCAATTGTCAATCAAGTAGCAGCAGTCACTCAAATTGAGGATTTACGAATCACAGGTGATGGGTTTTTCATCCGCACTAGTGGGGGAAATCCGCAAATTCAGCTGAATCGCAGTCAGGACAAGCGGGAAATTAATATTGATATTGCTGGTGCGTCTTTGTCGCCTAAATTAGGGCAACAAGATTTATCGATTAATCGTTATGGTGTCAGCAATATTCAATTCACTCAACTGTCAGCACAACCATCCACTGTGCGGATGACCTTACAGGTAGATAAAAATAGTCCAGACTGGCGAACCAGCACCAGCAGTATGGGTGGGTTTGTAGTTTTGCCCAGTCGTGGTATTGCCAGATTGCCGGAAACTAATAAATCTAGCCCCAACCCGACACCACCACCTGTTACTACTGTTAGTAACTCTTTAGCTACCATTCAATCTGTAGAATTAGCAGGTAATGGTACGCAACTGTTGATTCGCGGCGACCAAAATTTATCCGCCACTGGTGGATGGGATAGATCCTCAGGTCTGTTTAGGATTAATATTCCTAATGCAAAGTTAGCTACCACTGTCACAGGCCCGGCTTTAGATGCCAATAGTCCTGTCCTCAGGGTACGTTTGCAAACACAAGCACCAAACTCAGTGAATGTTTTGGTTCAACCAGCCACTGGAGTGCAAATTGGCGAAGTTAACCAACTCAGTAGCCAGTTAGTCGTTTTACAATTACAACGCTCCCGTGCAGTTACTTTGCCAGTAAGTTTACCGCCCCTACCGCTACCCAACCGAGACTCATCACCCAATCTGGCTATTGACATTCCCCCACCCACACCTCAACCAGGGGCAAGCCCTACAAATCCCAGAGGCAAATTGAGAGTAGTAGTTGACCCTGGACATGGCGGTAAAGACCCAGGGGCTATTGGTTTGGGTGGATTAAGAGAAAAAGATGTAATATTACCTATTAGTAGACGGATAGCAGAAATTTTAGAACAAAATGGTGTCCAAGCAGTTTTAACACGGGATTCTGATTTTTTTGTCGAACTCCAGGGACGGGTAGATATTGCCGAACGAGTTAATGCGACTTTATTTGTCAGCATTCACGCCAATTCCGTTGGCGATCGCCCGGAGGTGAATGGATTAGAGACATACTATTATGAAAGCGGCAGTCGTTTAGCTCAAGCAGTTCACAATAGCATTCTGCAAAATATTAGTACTATTAAAGACCGAAAAACCCGCCAAGCTAGATTTTATGTTCTCAGAAAAAGCTCTATGCCTGCGATTTTAGTAGAAGTAGGTTATATGACAGGTCGAGAAGATAACCCCCGCTTGGGAACACCAGATTATCAAAATCGCATGGCAGAGGCGATCGCAAATGGTATCCTCAAATATTTACAGCAAAGGTAAAATCCAACTAGGGGCTAGGGACTAGCGGTTAGAGGTTAGAGGCTAGAGAAGATAGAAACATATGGGGTATTTAATCTTCAAGATCTCATTGAAAAATAAAAGGTAAAGCATTGCTTGACTTCAGCATTGAGTAATCAACCCTAGCCCCTAGCCCCTATATAGTAGTCAGTTAGCAAATTCTCTGCTAAATTCTGTATTTTATATCCCAATAACCTAATTCAATAATCTACCTGTGTATTCATCTTCCTTGTTTGAAGGCAACCTTGACGATGTTTCTGCTCAAGAGCCTCAACGCGCCCCAATCGGCGTTTTTGACAGTGGTGTGGGTGGGCTGACGGTACTGCGACAAGTCTATCGGCATCTACCCAATGAGTCTATTATTTACTTTGGCGATACTGCTCGGCTACCTTACGGTATTCGTTCACAAGCAGAAATATTACAGTATGTGCGCGAAATCCTGCACTGGATGCAACAGCAGCGCGTCAAAATGGTGATTATGGCTTGTAATACCAGTTCTGCCCTGGCATTAGAAATAGTCCGTGGAGAATTTGATCTGCCAATTCTCGGAGTAATTCTCCCAGGGGCGAAAGCAGCAGTCCAGCAGGGAAAGCGGATTGGTGTGATTGCTACCCCAGCCACAGCGAAAAGCAATGCCTATCGCCAGGCAATTCTGGAAATTGACCCCAGTGTCCAAGTCTGGCAAGTTAGTTGTCCAGAGTTTGTGCCACTGATTGAGCAAAATCGGATCAATGACCCCTACACTACTGAGGTAGCGCGCTCATATTTAGAGCCTCTCATCCAGCAAAATATTGACACCTTAGTTTACGGCTGTACCCATTATCCCCACTTGGCAGCAGTACTGCGATCGCTTCTGCCTGCTCATGTCAAATTAGTTGACCCAGCCGTTCATGTTGTGGCAGCTTGTACTCAAGAATTAGAACTACTCGGTTTAAGTAATACTCATCCCCCACTACCCACTCGCTTTGCGGTTAGTGGCTGTCCACAACAGTTTGCCCAATCCGGTGTGCAGTTGCTAGGCCATACCCCTATGGTTGAGGTTGTAGATTTTACTGATACAGCCGTTTCCCAATTCTAATCAAGCTTTGTTCAGCTATAGCTATTATGAAAAATAAAAACCCTGATTTCTTAAAGAAACCGGGGTTTTTACACATCACAGAAGATTACCACTCAAAATTCCACAAAATTGGACTGTTGACTGCCGCGCAATGGTAGTCTATTGGCTATTGACTGCCTCACTAACATTACTGACATGAGAGTTTGCTGACACATCTTGCTTGTATTTTCCTGGGTTTATTGTAGACAAATTTCTCGGAGCAGATTTTTGACCAGTTCGCTTTGCTAAAGCTAGTAATAGGTAAACTGTGAACAAATATCCAGCAGCTAAAATAAAAATCAACATAGGCATCTTCCCGTAAATCATTGTTCTACCAGCACCTTTTCTGAAAGGAATATGAAATTTTATAAAATTAGTAAAAATTCAACCGACCAAGAGATACTTGATGGCTGTAGTTTGCTATACTGAAATTTCGCCGTACAGTTATGATTCTCTACGGTTAAATAAATAGTTGTTTAACTAAGTTTTTGCAGACCAAACACCACAACAGCTAAATTGCTAGATAGCAATTTAAACTGCACTCCTCAGCAGTATACTTAGTCTGCATTATTTTGGGTTTACCTCTATGACAAGAGCAGCCTTAGCTACTAAAGTAAGCTAAAGCCTTGCAGTGATAACCATACGGATACCGCGAAGCTCCATCCCAGGAGGCTTTTTTGCCGAATTAAACAACTAAGGAATTATTACCTTAATTTTTAATTCTCGGCGAAGACTTATTTTAGACCCTCAAAACCCTATAAGTAATTTTACCTAAAGGCATCTTACCTGTTGGAGAATGAGTACCTGAAAAATTTAAAATCCCTAGATTTTAGCGTAACACAATGATCCTGAGTTTTCAGCAGACTTTGGAGTCAATTTTGAAATTTTTTTTGGGGCAAAAATCTAGTCTGGGAGAAGCTAATTTTGACTTTAATAGTTAAAAGTATAAATTTTAACTATTATCTAAAAAAATATTTGTAAACTATTGTGTTAAATACAACTTTTAATACTGTTGCCCAAAAATTTATTTTGGCTAAAAACCAGGAATATTTCTTTATTTAGACAAATTTACGAAAAATTTTGATTAATTCTACCAGTATAAAATATTACATAATTTTACATAAATTTTATGACCTTAATTTTTCGTAACACAAATAACACATAAAAAATTTTTCCTTGGCTTGACAAAAGATTTTCATGAGTAAGAGATAAGGCTGTAGAGCTTAACCACAGAGCTTTACGCTTGTGTGGAGACTGAACTATTTATGCAGAATAAATGTAGAATCAGCCAGTATTCTCTAATCAAAACTTTGCGCTGGCACAGGGTTATCTTAAAATGAGTGTAGGATATGTAAACTTTCGTAACCTAAGCCAGAGTCCGCCCATCCATGACCCCAGCCACCTCCCTGTTTACCCCTGTGGAAGCAGACCTGCAACTACTAGCAGAAAACCTCAAGCAGCTAGTTGGAAATCGCCACCCCATCCTCTTTGCAGCAGCCGAACATTTATTCGGAGCTGGGGGCAAGCGTATCAGACCAGCAATTGTGTTGCTGATATCGCGGGCGACAATGTTAGAACAAGACATTACTCCACGTCATCGACGCCTAGCAGAAATTACGGAAATGATTCACACGGCAAGCCTAGTGCATGACGATGTGGTAGATGAATCGCAGATGCGACGTGGTGTACCCACAGTTCATAGTTTGTTCGGGAATCGTATTGCCGTCTTGGCAGGAGATTTTCTCTTTGCCCAATCGTCCTGGTATTTAGCCAATCTGGATAATTTGGCAGTGGTGAAACTACTATCTGAAGTAATTATGGATCTAGCTACTGGGGAGATCCAGCAGGGACTGAATTGCTTTGACAATAGCATCTCCATTGAGACGTACTTAAAAAAGAGCTATTACAAAACAGCTTCATTAATGGCCAATAGTTCCAAAGCTGCTGGGTTACTTAGTGACGTCTCCCCAGAAACCGCTGACCATTTGTACGCCTACGGACGTCATCTAGGTTTAGCATTTCAGATTGTGGATGATATTTTAGATTTCACCAGTACAACAGATACTTTAGGCAAACCAGCAGGATCTGATCTCAAAAGTGGTAATCTGACTGCGCCTGTTTTATTCGCTCTTAAGGAAAAACCATACCTGGAAGTGCTGATTGAAAGGGAATTTACCCAGGAAAGCGATTTAGAGCAAGCGCTAGAGTTGATTCAAAATAGTCAAGGTATACAACAGGCACGGGAACTAGCAGACCACCATGCCAAGCTAGCAGTTGATCATCTGGCTGTGTTACCGCCATCGGCATCACACCAGGCATTGATTCATATAGCTGACTATGTACTGAGCCGACTTTATTAACCAATTTTAGATTTTTCATCATAAATTGGAACTTTTGCAGAAACTTTGCTACTCAAGAAAATTTTTTCTGGCAAAATTCCTCAGACGGAGATGGGATTTTAGATTGTATCTAATAAATCCTATCTCCGTAACTTATTTATGCAATATTTGGGGGTATGTTTTTACCCGATCGCTGTTGTTTTAGCTGTTGTTGCAAGAGATTTTGCAATTCTGAGCGTTTGACTTCCAAGGTATGAGTGGTCTTACCCGGCGTCTCCAAAAAAACGATACTATCTACGGGTTCTAATGCCACCAGTTGGAACAAAATATGGGTGACGGGAACAATTTTCGCTAGCATTTGAGGGTCAAGCCCAGCAGGTGAAATTAGGGAGACATCCTGTATGGTAGGAAAAGCGTAGATAACACGCTTCTCGAATCCTGCATTTGCCCGATTGCTCAATGTAGTTAAAACCCAGTTCTCTTCTGAATTTTGAAGAATATAGTATTGGGAATGACGTAATTTAAGAGCGATCGCGCTTAATACAGGAGCAATTGCTGAGACAAGATGTGGTGTTATGCCATCGCGGGGTGCATTATCAATCAGCAATTGAATTTGTGTTTTTAAATCCATAATGACTTGTAAACGGCATGGTGGGTAATGGCAAAAACATCTATCGACATGTGAACAATCCCATCAGACTTGGGAACAATGAAAGTATTCACATCCTAAATGCTCGATAGTCCTGCGTTTAGCTTATACGCAAATCCACAAAGCCAATACCCACGGTCGTAACAGGTTGTATTTAAGTATTTTAGGGTCTTTTGAAAACCGAGACTATGAATTCAGCCGCAACCGCAACAATTCCAAACACAACATTTCCCACCCCAGCAGTTCAGGGAGACAATTTTATCGGCGTGGAGGGGACATTTCAACTTTTGTTGAAGGAGCTTCAGGAGTCTACCAAAGCTTCCAAACAAAATTGCCACGATGTAGCAACCCGAATTACCACCGAAGTGTACCGGATTTGCAGCGAAAGTAAACGTATCCAAGCTTCCGGTGCTGTAGAAAGCTCTGCCATATCCCTGGCTCGGCATCGGCTGCAACAGTGTCTCAGGTACTATCAGTTAGGTTCCAGTCGAGGTAGGGTAGAGTTACACAGTACTCTCAGTGCCATTATTTATCGTTACATTAATCCTCCCCAACGGCAGTTGAGCTATCAAGGGCGACTGACCATTATTGAAGATTTTCTCCAAGGTTTTTATCTGGAAGCTTTAAATGCTTTCCGACGAGAAAATCAAATGGGTCCCACATATCGTCCCCAAACTCTCCTGGAATTGGCAGAGTATATGGCATTTACAGAGCGCTATGGTAAGCGGCGCATACCCTTACCAGGGCGGCAACAGCAGCTAATTATCCTGCGGGCCCAAACTTTTTCGCAACAGCAACCCCAGGAAACCAGCGTAGATATAGAACAAGCCGCAGAAGGTAGCTCTAACGACAATGACGGTTCTTGGGAAGAGCCAGCAGTACAGCAATTGCGTTCAGCAATGGCTACGCAAGCGGAACCAGAACCAGAAGAAGATACTTTACGTTCCGTTGTGATTACGGAATTAATGGATTACCTGGAACAAAGGCAACAATCTGATTGTGCTGATTACTTTGCTCTTCGTCTCCAGGATTTACCAACACAAGAAATTGAGTCAATTTTAGGTTTAACTCCCCGCCAGAGAGATTACCTACAACAACGATTTAAATATCATCTAATTCGGTTTGCTTTATTGCATCGTTGGGAATTAGTTCACGAGTGGTTGGAAGCCTCACTGCATACTAATTTGGGTTTAACTCCCCAGCAATGGCAAGATTATACAGCCCAATTAGATGATAAACAACGCTCGTTACTAGAATTGAAACAACAAGGGCAACCTGATGAAAAAATTGCCAAAGCTTTGGGTTTATCCACAGCACAACTGCAAAAACGCTGGTTTAAAATTCTGGAACAAGCATGGGAAATTCGTAACTCCCTAGTGTCCGGATCAGGTGCATCTACTCATGAATAGTAACTCAGAATCCTCACAAAACCATTTACTCGATGGGTTGTTGGCAAATAAAGTTAACATCCATGAGCCTAAATGGGTAGATTGTGAGGAAGATGACGGGGTATATGACCCTCTCAAGGAGGTAGCCGCCTTAACAGGCGGTGAGCCAGAATTGGGAGGAATCGCCCAAACCTTTCAATTGGGAGAAATTCCTACTGTGCAAGAACGTTTCCAAGCCGTCCTTAAACGTCGGCTACAAATCCAAGTCGAAGACCACCCTCCTCTATTTCCTTGGGAGTCTCAATTAGTAGAGTACCCAGATTTTGTAGAAGAGCGATCGCTAGCATTAACTCCCAGTTGGGGATGGATGGCACAACAGTCAAAACTGAATCTGCCCATCCCCTTACCGGAGAAAGTTTTCCAAGAACTTTTGGAAAGATGTCAAGGAATGATCACTTCTTCACTACCTCTAGGGGCAAAACTAGTACAGGTGGTGGAGAGCTTTTTCCCCAACGAGTCTCAAACAATCAATGATCTAGCTGGATTGGTGCTGAGAAGCACCTATAGATCTGTGGATACTCTGGAGACCATGCCGCAAATTCAGAGCGATTATTCAGATTTACAGCCGCGTCAACAGATGGCATTGTCACTAATGGCAGCTAAACAACTGCTAGACGATTTGACTTTACCAGTGTCATCCACTAATCCAGTAGTAGAAAGACAATGGCTAACGAACGAAGGAACTCTGACGCTGAGGGTAGAATACCAATCTCAGGGTCAGATGACGCATTTGCGTGTTCAAAGTGAGTTACCCGCTGCGGGAATTTTGCAGCTGCAAGGTGATGGCAACCAAGCAGTAGCAAAATCTTCGACTCCGGGAGCTTTGAGTGTTGAGTTATACTGCAATCAAGTTAACCCGACGTACACTTTGGAAGTTGAGTTTCCAGAGTTGGACGCACAGCCATTGTTATTTGTGATTAACCCCACAATTTAGGACAGCAAGGCGCAACAGGGATACATTCAAAATGTTCAAAATCTCAAAGCAAAAGCTTTTTGACTTTTGAATTGCGTGCAGACCACCGTAAGCATATGAGGTTGATTAACACTGATCAATCCTATGGTGATCGTGGTTTTGAACATGATTTGTTTTTAGCAACAGATCATTAGGGCTTCTACTTTTTAACAAGCGGTCATTAGGGTTTCTACATTAACCGCAATCAAAATGACACATGTATAAGATACCTAAACTCCCAAAGGCTGCCTTCGGGGAGTTCCTGTTTTCTTTAGAGGAACTCGCAAAAACAATATAAATGAGCAAGTAAGGTAGTCAGTTTATATCCCCAACATTGTGTCTATGGCATAACAACATCCCTTTGCTGACATCTCAATGTTTAACTTATCCAGGATCAATCAGGTTTGGCTTCTACCTTTAGGTCGTTACAAGCGGCAAAATGCCCAAGGATCGCCTGCGCTGGAAGTGGAAGATGCAATTTCCTTAAGATTGCTAGTGCTAGCGTTGGTAATCATGGGAATTGTCGCCACGGATATTTCTGCCGCAACTCGGTTTAGTCTGTGGGCGGTGCCGTTAAGTATGGTGGGTGCGGGTTGGAGTTATTATCGTCGCCGTAGTACCAATGTGCCAGTAAAGTTTTGCATCGCCATTGGCATGTTAATTGCTTTGGGTGCTTTCTTTGGGCGATTGCTGGGAGAATTGAATGATACTCGACTGGCCTTGGCGGAGTTATTGATTCAACTGCAAATACTCCATAGCTTTGATATGCCCCGGCGTAAAGATTTGGGCTATTCCATAGTTATCGGACTGATTTTATTGGGTGTAGCCGCAACACTCAGCCAAACTCTGGCTTTTGCACCAGTGCTGCTGTTATTTTTAGCGATCGCCTTGCCGACTTTAGGATTAAACTATCGCTCACAACTCGGTCTAAATCAAGCAGAAATCCCCAGTCTAAAATCAAAAAAACCAAAATTATCTTTTAATTTATCTGTTTATTTTTTACTGTTTACACTAGTTGTCGCCCTAGGGCTGACAATTTTTGCGATTTTACCGCGATTCCCTGGCTATCAGCTGCGGAATTTTCCTGTAAGTGCCCCGATTAATGTCCAGGATAATTTTACAGGTAGGAGCATTATTAATCCTGGTTATGTCCGCCCAGGTAATGCCAATGGTCAAGGTGATAGCAGTGGTGATGGACAAAGCCAAACAGGTCAACCAGGCAGTTTAGATCAAAGCTTTTATTACGGTTTTAATAGCCAAATTAACCAAAACCTGCGGGGAGAAATGACCCCCAAGGTAGTCATGCGGGTACGATCGCAAATCGAAGGATTTTGGCGCGTATTAGCATTTGACCACTACACCGGGAAAGGATGGGAGATTTCTCGCAATGAGGAAGTTAGTACCCATCGGCGATCGCCTTGGTCTTACCAAATTCGTCTGCCTTTACCAATATTTACTGGTCGTACTAGAGAAATCGTCCAAACTTACACGGTGGTGTCAGACTTGCCTAACCTGATACCGGCTATGGCGCATCCCAAGGAAATTTACTTTCCCACGCCAATTATTGCTGTTGATCAAGAAAATGGGTTGCGATCGCCTGTGAGTTTATCTGAAGGACTCACCTATACTGTGATTTCTGAAGTACCTTACCGCGATCGCACTTTATTAGGACAAACTTCTACTAAGTATCCACCGAATATTCAAAAATATTATCTGCAAGTTCCTCCAGAAATTAACGAAAAGGTCCGGCAACGCACTGAAGAAATTATCACTAATTATAATCAAGAACGAATATCACAGTCTTCTAAAATCTTAGATTCAACTTACGAAAAGGCTCTTTATTTAGCTCAGTATCTCAAACAAAACTACTCTATTCCCGAAAATCCCTTAGGACTACCGTTTTTAGGGGAAGACGAAGACCTAGTAGAGGCTTTTTTATTCAAGCATCAAGGCGGCTATCCAGACCATTTCTCTACAGTACTCACGGTGATGCTGCGTTCCATTGGTATCCCAGCGCGGCTAGTTGCAGGGTTTGGTGCAGGAGAGTTTAATCCCTTTACAGGAATGTACGTTGTCCGCAACACAGATGCTTTTGCGATGACAGAAGTGTATTTCCCCAGATATGGCTGGTTCGCCTTTAACCCCATTCCCAATCAGCCTTTGATTCCCCCTTCCATTGAGGATATTCAGACATTTAGTGTGTTGCGGCAGTTTTGGCAATGGGTGGCTGGCTGGTTACCTTCTCCAGTGACAGGATTCCTCAATCATGTATTTGGGATAATATTTAGCTGGTTGACTAGGGCGATCGCTTGGTTCTTGGCTTTATTTTCTCAAGGTTGGCTGGGTATATTGACCGGCCTAATTGTGGCGACAACAACAGCATTTTTGGGTTGGCTAGCTTGGGAACAGTGGCAAGAATGGCTGAAGCGCCGTTGGTTGAAGAAATTGCCACCTATGGAAAATTTATATCAACAAATGCTGGAATGGGCATCAATCAAAGGTCTGGCGAAGCATCCAGCACAAACACCTCTAGAGTATGCCAACGGATCACACCAGCATCATCCCCCAGCAACGGCTGAGGTAATAGATGAAATTTGCCAAGCTTATGTAGGCTGGCGTTATGGTGGTCATACACCTAACTTGAATCAACTGCGAGAAAGATGGCAAATACTGAAGAAGACAGCAAATTAATTTAAATACGGTCAAAACTCTAGGCGTTCATTATGCATTTCACCAGGATTTTCGTTACCGTAGGAACGGTGAGTCAACGCCTGCTAAAAAAGCTTTTGATTCTGAAAATTTAATAATTCATGCATTTCTCTTCTGTTTCTTGATCGTTTCTTGCTTATTCATACAGAACCTCTAGTTATTGTGTGATGCAGTATCAGCAGATCAATCTATATTTTCACCTAAAATTTCAGACAAAGCGGAATAGGTAATATCTAACTCGAAGAAAAAATATTTGCTACTTCTCAGTCTCCAGACTGAGAAAAATTCTGACGACATCCAGTTTTAATCAAGATTTTTACTCAAAGTAACATTACATTCGTTAATTAGATTGTATTTTTACGGTTTCGCATGTGTCTTGGGGAATATTTTCAGTATATTTAGCTATTTATTACCTAAAAAACCCATTTGTCCTTTAAAAACTCAGGTAAGCTTGTCGTAAAGCGTTGTAACTGCGATTTTTTGGGGATAACATGGGAATAAATACCTTACCAGTTTGTCACACCACATTTGGTGTCTGTTTTTTATGGAAATACAATTAATTAATATCGGTTTCGGTAACATTGTGTCTGCTAACCGAGTAGTTGCCATTGTTAGCCCAGAATCTGCTCCCATTAAACGGATCATTACCGATGCACGGGACAGAGGTCAACTCGTGGATGCAACTTACGGTCGTCGGACTAGGGCTGTAATTATCACTGATTCCAGCCACGTGATTTTGTCAGCGATTCAACCGGAAACGGTAGCGAACCGCTTTGTGATTTCTCGCGATCATCATGCTGTAGATAATTGACTTAATGTAGGTCAATAACCCTACCCCTATTTGCACCACATCGGCCGTACCATGTGAATTAGACAAGTTTTCTGTCACTCGTGCTACAAATTTGTTCGTCCAAGATTTCTCTGATAACGAACATAAAGCTAATGATTCATACATAATGTCGATTGATTAATTCACAGGTTAAACGGATGATGCAAGTTTTACCCACCCAGAGTAGCGCTACTACCAAAGAATGCCCGTCTCCAGGTAGGCTGATTATTTTAACTGGCCCTAGTGGGGTTGGTAAAGGCACTTTAATGCAAGCGCTATTAAAACGTCATCCGGAACTTTATTATTCTGTATCCGTGACGACTCGTTCTCCTCGTCCAGGAGAAACTGATGGCAAAAATTATTACTTTATTAGCCGCAGTAAGTTTGAACAATTAATTGCTCAAGGTGAATTCTTAGAGTGGGCAGAATTTGCTGGTAACTATTACGGTACACCCCGTGAAGCAGTGCTTAACCAGGTTCAATCTGGTAAGTTAGTGGTGCTAGAAATTGAACTAGAAGGGGCCAGACAAATCCGTGCTTCCTTCCCTGCTGCCCTCAGCATTTTTATTTTACCGCCTTCCCTAAATGAATTGGAACAACGGATACGTGGTCGCGCCCAAGATTCGGAAGAAGCGATCGCCCGTCGTCTGTACCGTGCCCAAGAAGAAATTCAAGCTGTGGACGAATTTGATGTGAAAATTGTGAATGATGATTTAGAAAAGGCTCTCAATGCCATCGAAGCGACTTTGTTTGGCTAATTGAGGGTCTTTAGTAGCATCATAAGCACTGATAATAACCTCCCAAAAAGGACACACAGAAAGGGCAAGACTTTTATCTTGTGTCCTTTTAAGGACTGTCATCCTAGCTAGAGTCGTCAACTACCAAGCAAGCAAAATTTCCACAATTTTATCTACGAATTAAGTAAGGCCTGAACGGATAAAACTTCGCTGCTGATTCAGCGGGTATGGGGCTGCTATTACAAATTTTGAATTAGCAGCATAGAGCAGAGGTAATCACATCACTGACAATCAGCAATTACCCATGCCCTATGCTCCATTAGCAAAAAATTAAATTAACCAACGAGACCTTGAATTAGTCCCAAGTTTGTAGTTAAGAAATAAGCAACTACTGCACCACCAATACCACCAATTAAGAAGGAACTGGCAAAATTATTCCAGCTTTCTTTGGAGTTAAAAGCGTCTACTGGAGGATTGGGTACAGTAACGCTGGCAAGTGCTTTGGCAGGATTACTATTGGCATATAGGGATAGACAGGCGGTGAGGATCACAACCAAGCCGATAGCTGCCAGTAATCCAGCTAAGTTAGCATTTTCTGCATTCCGTAAGGGGCCTAATTTGGCGAAAGGCCCAAATAGTAAGTAACCATGAGCCATGCCCACTTCTAGTCCCCGTCTCGAAGGATTAAGACCTTGGCGATAGGCAGGTAAATTATTAATGAACCACTTAACCAAGGGGGAAGAATTGATCGGGGTTTCTAGATTGCCTTGTTGGGGATCTCGTCCTGCTGGAGCAACAACTTCCCGATTTCTCGGATCGCTGGGGGAATTTTTTGATGAATCTACTGCTTGCGCCATATTGTATGTTCGCCTCTAAATTAGAATGGTGGCATTTTATATTATTAATAATAATTGTAGCTAAAGATGTATTTTGGCTAGTAAGTTTAAAAAAATTAATTTAGTAGCTTTTAAAAGCATGAAACTCGTAAGCTCGTTTGACAGCATTACGAGTTTCATAACTTAATTTCTTCTACCTATTTAAGCAATACTTAAACTTAAATAAGCTGAGAAAAATTACACAATATTAGGACTGAAATCCCATTTTCCACTTATGGTAGTGGGTGGAAAAGTAAGTCGGGAAAAAAGCGGTTGAATTCAATCAAAATACCTGCGGTGATTGTCAGCCAAATGGTAGCTGCAACTGGTGCGGTGGAAAGAAAGGTTACAAGGTAGGACGACTGATCGCCTTTGTCTGCCATAAATTTAGTCTCCAAAACAAATGAATTAGTGAGGACAAATTAGCGCGGAGAGACAGGAATTTCTGAATCTTTAGCTGTTAATTCGCCTGACAGGAGTTCTTTAATTGCTGCCGCTGGCCAAGCAAAGCCTGTAGCCATAATAGGCAGTGCTAAACCAAGATCAATTTGGATCTCTTTTTGCTCAGTATCTGATGATTTTTTGATGGCTTGGAGGTAAGAACGACCTACCCAACCAATCCAACCAGCAATATACAGGAACAGGATGCTAGGAATTAGGAAGTCGCCGGCACGATCCAGACGACCGTCAACAATCAAGTGAGGATAACCCTCAGGCCCACACAGTGCCTGAGAATAACGCTCAAACCGCTTTCTTCCTGATTCAGGATCAGCGGTGGTATTACGGGCATTTTTTGCTAGCTCTTGAAAGGCGGGAGAGTCTTTACAGGGTACCAAGTTAGCCCCAAGCGCTTGGGCTGGGGGGGCAAAATTGGACCAAAGACAAATCGCTAAAATCAAAGCAAACAATCGTCTCATGGAGTTGTTTCCTTTTATTACAAAACAAAAAGTTTTTTGTACAAAACGAAGCGGCTTGTACAGTCTTTATTTGCATAACTAGCAAGTCATCATACTCTTGGGCGGGAACCGAGTAAAGTTTAAGTAAATAAAAGTTAAAGCTTCTCAAACAAATCGTTATCTATCACAACCCTGGAATGGCAACCGTTTTAGCAATAGAAACCAGCTGCGATGAAACTGCTGTCGCAATTGTTAACAATCGTGAAGTTTATAGCAGTATCGTCGCCTCCCAAATTTTAGTTCATAGCCAGTACGGCGGGGTGGTGCCAGAGGTGGCATCCCGTCAACACTTGGAAACGATCAATGAGGCGATCGCTCAGGCCTTAGAACAAGCCAAACTCAACTGGCAGCAAATCGATGGGATCGCCGCCACCTGCGCCCCTGGTCTTGTAGGAGCGCTATTGGTAGGATTAACTGCTGCCAAAACTTTAGCAATGTTACACAATAAGCCATTTTTGGGAGTCCATCATCTGGAAGGCCACATTTACGCGACTTATTTGAGTGAGCCAACTTTAGATCCCCCATTTCTTAGCTTACTCGTTTCCGGCGGACATACAAGCTTGATTTACGTTAGGGATTGTGGTAAGTACGAAACCCTGGGAGAAACTCGTGATGATGCTGCTGGTGAAGCCTTTGATAAAGTAGCCAGGTTGTTAAATTTGGGTTATCCCGGCGGCCCCGTAATTGATCAGCTAGCACAAACAGGTAATCCCCGGGCCTTTGCCTTACCAGAAGGTAAAGTTTCTTTACCGGGTGGAGGATATCATCCTTATGACGGCAGTTTTAGTGGTTTAAAGACGGCAGTGCTGCGATTAGTACAGCAGTTAGAGAAAGATGGTAAACAAATACCAGTGCCAGATTTAGCAGCTAGCTTTCAGGAAACTGTAGCGCGATCGCTAACCAAAAGAGCGATCGCCTGTGCCCTTGATCATGGTCTTAATACTATTGCCGTTGGTGGAGGGGTAGCAGCTAACAGCAGCCTCAGAACCACCTTACAGGCCGCAGCCACTCAACATAACTTACGTGTTCTATTCCCACCCCTCAAATACTGTACCGATAACGCCGCCATGATTGCCTGCGCCGCCTCTCATCATCTATCCCTTGGTCACACATCACCTTTGACCTTAGGCGTTGAATCTAGGCTACCGCTTACCCAAGTAATGAAGTTGTATGGCAGGGAATAGAGAATAGGCAGAGAAGAGGTAGAACAGAGACATCTCCAGACCCCATCTAAGTATTGACAATTGACCGAATGTGACTAGCAACTACATCCGGCTGCTCTAACATTGCTAAGTGACCACAATCAGGAATTTCAATTACATTGTCACCACTGTATTGAAACAGCCGATGAAAACTAGCTAAATGGCGAACATACTTAGGTTCCATCACCTTGTCATCGGTACCAGCCAAAAAATAAACTGGTTGCTGCAATTGAGACACTAGTTGCGGTAATCGGTTAATTTCTTCTTCAGTTGTAGAATCTAGCAGCGCTCCCAGTGCTGCTTCTGGGTCAGCTACGACGAAATCAATCACTCGCTGACGTGCCCATTGGCGTTCTAACGGACGAGCTACACTGGCTCTGGTAAAAAGCAAATCAATCAAAGGTAGTTGAGACAGCCAACGCGGACGAACTTGCAAAAATTTTTGTCCAGCTGAACGAAACTGCTCAAAAGCTTCTTTGAGATAAATACCACCACCTGCGTTAATACAGATCACTCCTTTGACACAATCAGGCATCTGAGCCGCTGCCCATAGCGCAATTGTACCCCCCAAGGAATGCCCAATCAGCCAAGCGCTGGTAATATTCAGCTGTTGTAGCAGAGCGGCTAAATCCTGAGCATAAACAGCTGGCGTATAAAGAGAATCAAAGGGCAAACTCAACTCATCAATAGAGTGAGAACTCAAGCTGACAGAAGTTGGAGCCGAACTAAAATCTGTTTCTGGTTGGGACTGGGACTCACCAAAACCTCGCAAATCATAAGATAGGCACTGCAAATCAACTGACAACCGGGAAATTACAGGTTGCCAATATCCACGGCTATTTAGCCAACCGTGAATAAACACTAAAGCGTGTGGATAAGAGGTGGGAGCTGTTAGCTCGTATGCGTGTGGAACGCCTAAGATTTCGATGGTTGCCATACTTAATATCGTACCCCTAAGACGTGGGTGCGACTAAATACGCCATATGAGGAGTTAAAATTTGTTCATTTTTAATTCTTAACTTTTTATTTACCCAACAACCTCAACCGTACGCCTTCGGCAATTTTGTGTCCTAAATATTCTGGAATGAGGCTTTCATTCGGCCCCAATAAGTAGAGAATCAGTCGTGTGCGTCCTCGCCAAACCAGCAAATTAGCATTGACGACTAGCAGGTCTTCCTGCCAAATGGCGTACATGACTTTGTAAAATAATCCCGGTTGATTGTCGGCTTCAATTACCAGGGCAGGGAGATGAAATACTGGATCAACATAAAACTCTGTTTGTACTTGTTCTAAGCCAGTGTCCAGGTTAAATTCTACTGCCAGCATTTCTTCTACCTCAAACCTACCTCCTAGAGCCTCGCGAATGGCGCGGCAAACATTTTCTGCGGTTTTCTCGGTTAAGGCTTTACTACCACGAGATACTAATAGTTTGATAAAAACTAACATTGGCGGTCTAATCTGACCATATAGGCTCAGACCGTGGATGGTTAGCCCATAAGCAGCTAGCACACCAAAAATATCACTCAAGAGAAACGACTGGTTACGATAAGCAAAATGCAGCGCACTTTTGCTACCTTCCGGCTTCAACTCAATCACAGCGCGTTTGGTTTTATAAAGACGGTAGGCTAACCGCAAATTTTGCAGTTGAATCTCACTACTAACAAATTGCTCATAAAACTGGGGAAAGGCTCGATTAAAGCGCTTTAGGAGTTCCAGTGTTGAAGATTTTAAACCAGAAGCCATCGTTGGGGTAAGACTCACTTGCTTTTGTCACCTGGGGAACTCGGGACCCCTCTGGGAATGGGGTAATGGGCACTAGGAACTGGGTACTATGAATTGGGGGGTTACTTAAGATACTCACACCTTATGTGAAGACACATATTGTACAAGACAAAGTTTTTTCTTGTTCCCATCTTTAAAGATAGGGGCTTGTTACTTATTATTCCCAAATCCCAAAGTCCCAATCCCTGATCTTCACTCTCATGTTTTGCCTTTTGAGAAATTTCTCCTAGGCTTCACAACAAAATGCTAAAGTTGAAAATGATTGGTGTGAAACACGCCGTGAAAGGCTATTGCCATTAAAAATCCCGAAAACATATAAAAAAATTAAAGTTTAAAGGGTAGTTTATGGTACTAGCTTTGATAAACGTGAATCAACACTCCCAGAGAGTGGAAACCAATTCAGTTATACTACCCGAACCACGTTGGCATGGGTTTTTGGAAAACTTGGTTTAATACCTCTGATTCTGTAGCGACAAATAAAACAACCTCCTTTGATGAGCATACAGGTGCTGCGGGTTCTGTGCCCGGTAGTGATACCTCTGGTACTACGCGAAGTCAAGAACGCATCGTTTTTAGCACGGAGCGAGATATTGACCTGTATGAACTAGAAGAACTCTGTGATGCAGTCGGTTGGTCGCGTCGTCCATTAAGGAAAGTTAAAAAAGCCATTGAGCATAGTTTTCTCGTAGCCTCTATGTGGCAAGTTCGAGGAAACCAAAGACGGCTCATTGGTTTTGCGCGTGCCACCTCGGATCATGCATTTAATGCGACTATTTGGGATGTGGTAGTTCACCCAGACTTTCAAGGCAAAGGACTGGGGAAAGCGCTGATGAAATACGTACTCAAAAAACTGAGAAGTGAAGAGATTAGCAATGTGACTTTGTTTGCTGACCCTCATGTTCTAGATTTTTATCGGAGTATGGGTTTTATGTCAGATCCAGAAGGGATTAAAGGCATGTTCTGGTATCCGCACTAAATCTTCAACCAAAATACAGCATTTGGCAAAAAAGAAATCGGCGACAATCTTACCTAGGTGTCAAAAATCTGCTGTGTTTGGGCGCATTTCCGCTAATGGGTACTAAAAAGCTGATTCAGCGCCAAAGTCAGGGACTGACTAAATGGAAAAATAATCAATCGTTTTGGTGACCAAGGGGAGCAGGGGGAGAATAAATCTGATAGTCGTATTGGATGCAGAAATTGAGTAATTTAATTTTTGCATGTCCCTTACAGTCTTTGATCATCGAGCAATTAAGATTACTGTCGCCGGACAGAAAATTTGTTAGTCAAAATATGTTAAATATGGTATGATGCGTATATTGCTGTGACAAGATAGTTATTTGAAGATAAAACTCAGTTTTAGTTTATCCTCGACTAGCTAGATAATAAATAGCAGTCAGCAATTCATATATAACCGGGATGTAGCGCAGCTTGGTAGCGCGCCTGCTTTGGGAGCAGGATGCCGCAGGTTCAAATCCTGTCATCCCGATTTTAATTAATCGATACAAAAAAGTAAGTACAAAGTCCCGTAAGTTTTGAAAGCTTATGGAATTTTATTAAAATATTCACTCGAAGGAAAAAATTTAATAGGCTGTCATGAACTGTATACACCAATAATGGAATAGGGACTAGGTACAAATCCCGCTCATACCCTCCGTATTTCCGAGGCAGGGAATTACAGAGCAATTTTTTGGTAAGCTTTAAATTCAAATTAAAAGATTTGCCGTGAAACTGAAGTTTACGTAATTCTACTTAGGGACAAAATTGTCAGGAAAGATAGATAAACTTGTTGCCAGAAATTAACAAAATCTCAACACTGGATTTTGTATATATTTGAACATATTTAAAAATAAGATTAAGTGGAACGATTAATTATCTAATGCCGTCCTCTAGATTTGAGAAAGCCAATACAAGGTGTGGGATTGATCATCTCTAAAATCAGGGAAAGTTTTTGCCTGTGCGAGAGCACACTATAATAGGCATTTACATAATTTTGCAGTGCATAGCAAGGCGAAATTGCAAAAAAACAACCTGATAACGATCAATGGGCGATGGCCGCATCATAAAAATTCTTAAAGTGGGAAAATAGCACTTTTTGAGAATTGATTGTTAATATTTAACCGCCACCACAAATTTTTCACATTTTAAATGAATTGCTATATAACTAAGACTAGTTAGTGTGGTGCAAATCCAACGGTGTGTTTGACTTAATTTAACTATTGAAGCGAGGAGTCATTATGAAAGCATTAGTTCGCTGGAGCGCAACATTAGGTTTAGTCGGTAGTACTTTTCTGGGATCAGTTTTTGCCGGCAGTTTCCCAGCGCTGGCTTTGTCAGAACAACAAATAAAGGAAAAATTAGATTCAGTTCCTGTATACATAATAACCAATGAAAAAGGTTTACCATTGAGTCGTCCATTAACAGAAGCTCAAGGCGCTCAAAAACCTGGTGGTTCGGTAACAGGGGTTTATATGAGTCGGCAAGAGGCTCAAGGCTTTATCAAGGAACTACAGAGTGCCCAAGGAAAAGACCCGAAAACACAAGAAATGGTAAAAAGCCTACAGGTGACGGCTGTGCCTCTGGGGGTCATTTATCAGCAATTGCAACAAACTAAAAACCAGTCAGAACGTCTGCTATTTGCCTTTAAACCTGTAGAACAGGAAATTAAAGGAGCAATGGATTTACTGCGTCAAAGTGGTCAACAGGTAAATCAGTTTCCCAGTGTACCTGTTTTTGCTGTGAGATTTTCACCAGAACAAGGTTATGTGCCCATTCAACTGACATCTGAAAAAGAGCAATTAATTCCTTTGTTTTTAAGCAAGCAAGATGCACAAGGCTTGTTAACTCAGGTAAAACCGAAGTTTCCCAAGGCTGATATTCAGGTAATAGACATAGATGGAGTAATTAAAACTTTACAAGAAAAAAATGATCCTTGGCTCGACCAGGTTGTTTTAGTACCATCTCAGGAATCTAGAGAATATATCAAGACTTTGCCCAGAGAGAATGCACCCAATACTCAGGTAGCTCCCAACAGAAATAATACTCAGCCGGCGAAACCCCAGCAACGTTAAGGAATGACAGATAAACAGCTACAGGCAGTTTCTGGTTTACAGCTTTGGCAGTGGCGTCAGAGAGCGATCGCAGGTGCGATGGCATCTCATGTCTCACCAAATGAGGTAGATTGGCTGCTGCTAGAGGTAGCTGAATTAGACCGCTTGGCACTGCGTTTAGAATCTTTCAAAGACTGGCCGGAAATTCCGATGTTGTTGCCTTTAGAAGATTTAGACCAGTTGTGGCAAAGGCGATTAAATGAACACTTGCCGGTGCAATACATTGCCGGAGTTACGCCTTGGCGAAATTTTCAGCTTGCGGTGTCCAATGCGGTTTTGATTCCTAGACCAGAAACTGAGTATTTAATTGATTTAACGGTGGCTGCTACTACTAACAGTGGGGCAGCCTCATTTTTACAATCAGGACATTGGGCAGACTTAGGCACAGGTAGTGGGGCGATCGCCTTGGGACTAGCAGATACATTGCCAAAAGCCACAATTCATGCTGTCGATTACAGTCCAGAGGCTTTAGCGATCGCCCAATTCAATGCTCGTAATGCAGGTCTTGATCACCAGATTAACTTTTACCAAGGGTCTTGGTGGGAGCCATTAGCATCTATGAAGGGTCAGTTCAGTGGGATGGTGTCCAACCCACCGTATATTCCCACCAGTACCGTGGCTACCCTACAACCGGAAGTAGTGAAGCATGAACCACATTTAGCCTTAGATGGTGGTGCTGATGGTTTAGATTGTATTCGTCAGTTAATAGAAATTTCCCCTGATTATTTGCGCCCTGGTGGTGTGTGGCTAATTGAGATGATGGCGGGTCAGGCGGATATAGTAAAAAAACTTTTACAAAAGCAAGGTAGCTACTGTAATATTCAAATTCATCAAGATTTAGCGGGGATTGAGCGCTTTGCTTTAGCTTATGTAAGTGCTGAGATATGAAATAATTGTTAATTCATCACTTACAAGGCGGATACATGACCCAAGTTTCTTTAGTTGATTTGATAGCTGGCGCACGTGCTGGCTTATTAGTTAGTTTTCCCACAGATACTGTTCCTGCACTGGCCACCCTACCAGAAAAGGCCGGATTAATTTTTGCAGCGAAACAGCGTAGTCAGGATAAACCTTTAATTTTGATGGGGGCTAGTGCCGAGGATTTGTGGCCTTATGTCAAAGGTAGTGAGAATGAGTTAAAAATTTGGCAAGAGGTTGCTAATCAACATTGGCCGGGAGCATTGACTCTGGTATTACCCGCAAGTAATCGCCTACCACCACAAATAAACCCAACTGACCCCACAACAATTGGGATTCGAGTACCTAACAGTGCGATCGCCCAAACTATTTTGGCGCAAACAGGCCCTCTTGCTACCACTAGCGCTAATCTTTCTGGTCACCCGCCCTTACAAAAATTAATAGAAATTGCCGCGCAGTTCCCACAAGCGTTGACTTTGGCAACAACAGAATTGCCCGATGAAATTACAGGATTAGGTGTACCTTCTACAGTTGCTAAATGGACAGGAGCAGATTGGCAGACTTTGCGTCCCGGTGCCATTCAACTAAATTTTTAGATACAGAACTGGACAAGTAAATAATTAGGATTAATCTTTGATGTTTGCAAAGCCCAATAAATCCTACTCCTAACTAATACAAGTTCAAGATTCAGTATACTTAGCAAGACTCAAACCAGATTCCTATAGTTATAATGTTGTTTTCCTATTATTAGCCCCACTTTTAATAGTTAAGAATGCAAACAATCAAGGTAAGCTAGTTCATAACTTGTCCAAAATACAACATTCTATCAATGTAAGGAGCAATATAAAAAGGTTATATTACCTACTAATTTATTTGTCTTGAAGAATAGGTTATATAAACCTTCTTTTTTACCTTGATATTTGTTGATAAATAATCTTGGTAAAATTTTAAAACTCCTGATTTATTTATTCAAGCTCAGAATGAGTTGGACTAATGAGGAAGTCTGGAAATTTACTTTGGACTATTGTGGTTAGTTAACAAGATAATAATTGCCAAATTTATGAATTGGAGTAACTGGATATATCTAAGTGTAGGATTAATAATCGGTTGGAGCTGCCGTTGGCTATTTACACGGTCTTTAAATACTGGCTCTAACTCTTCTCCAGTTATATCAGGAGAGCAACAGCAAGCATCAAAACTCCAGCAACAGATCAAGGAAACGCAGCTGGCGTACCAAATGGCAAAAGAAATGAGCCAGTTTAAAGCGGGTTTTTTAGCACGGACTACCCATGAATTGCGATCGCCTCTAAATGGTTTAATTGGTTTGCATCAGTTAATTCTGTCTGATTTGTGCGACAATCCAGCCGAAGAGCGAGAATTTATTGGCCAAGCTCACGAACGGGCGCTGAAACTGTTACATCTTATTGATGAAATTCTCAATATAGCTAGAACAGAACACGGTACAAATAAATTAGATATTCAGCCGCATTCTCTAGCCGATATTTTGCAGGAAGTGAAAAAATTGACTTATCTGCTAGCCGCAAATCGTAATTTACCTTTGCAGGTGACGCTTCCTGATGCCGAAGTTTACGTTTTGGCAGATTACCGCTGGCTATGCCAAATATTAGTAAATTTAGTAGACACTGCCATTACTCAGATGCAGGAAGGCAGTATCTTTATTTCTAGTAACCCTTCATCTACTAGTTGTACTCTTGATATTCACTTGGATGTGCCTAATGATGCTGTCACCAAAAGTGAGCCAATTGATTTGATGCATTTATCAGAGCAGCAGCTTCAAATTAATCAAGACAACACGATCCTTTCACCAGGAATGAAACTATCACTCAACCAAACTCTACTGGAAGTGATGGGAGGAAAACTGGAAATTGTGCCATCTCCAACCACTGAAGCATTTACCAGGTTGCAAGTTTCTATCCCCCTAGTGATTCCTGAAGCTGGACTTCAGTAATAGAAAATTCATCAAGCTGGGATTGGTTATGTAGCACCATTGTTGTGGTGGCGTTAGTCTGGAAACCAATTTTTTCATAAAACTCTTGCTGATGAGTAGTCATCAGGTATACACGCTCAACCCTCCTCATGTGAGGATGACTCAAAACGGTTTCTACTAACTTACTACCCAAACCTGTACCCCGATACTCTGGGTGAATGACAACATCCCAGATAGTGGCGCGATAGATACCATCAGAAGTTGCTCTGGCAAAACCAATGATTCGCTCTCTATCCCAAATAGTAATCACAGGTTTGCTGTTGGCGATCGCTATGCCTAAATCCTCGATACTCCGCCCTTTGGCCCAAAAGGCTGCAATATTAAATAGTTCTTGGAGTTGGTAAAGGTCTATTTCCGAGCGATCGCTAAATTGAATTTGAGGATAGTTCATGTATTGCACCCCAATGTGGCAGTATCATAGCTGTCATCAATTCATATTGTGCTAGAAATTGCTGAATACGTGTATCTTTATGCAACGATTTTTCGTCATCATTTAATGACAAATCCATTTCCATAGGGGATGAGTGGGCCCTTGCTGCCTAATGCGAAAAACTTGTTTTTCTAAACGTTGTTGTTCAGGCTGTGGTAAACCCCACAAAATATTGCGGCTTTGCCAAACTAAGGTAGAAACTGTCACACCGATACAAAATGCTAAACCCAGGGTAGGTAGAGGATTATAAAATAACCCATATCTTACTGCTACCCAGGTAAAATATTGTCGCAAAATAGCAATTTCTCCCCGTAAATACCACAAGGCAACAGGTGCAATAGTCAGCCATAAACAACCAACAAATAACCATCTACCATATACAGTCAGCTGGTGCAGCCTTTGTACTTGTTGTCTAAAATTTGCGTCAGTGTCATGGGCATGGTTGCCATTTATTGATGGTTTTTCCGATTCATCCATAGGGGAATAAAGTAGCCACTTCTCAGCCATTGAGCAAATGCTTTCACCCAATTATGAATTACAAACAGCTTAACTATCTTGGGAACTAGTAGATGTATCCATTGCTTCGGTACTTTCTACTACTGATTTACCTCTAGTTTCTCGCCACCAACTGAGAAGAGTACTGGCGATGAAAATACTAGAATAAACCCCTGCTGTGAAGCCAATAATTAAAGCTAAGGCAAAGTTTTTTAGAGTTTCGCCGCCAAAGAGGAAGATCGCAACTAATGACAGCATCGTGGTTAAAGTCGTATTGATTGACCGTCCCAAAGTTTGGTTAACGGCATCATCTACTATCTCAGCAATCGGACGATTGGGATTGTTTTTAATGGTTTCCCGAATGCGATCATAAATTACTACAGTATCGTTAACCGAGAACCCTGTGATCGTCAATAGGGCTACGATAAAAAGACTATCGACTTCCGTACCCAGGACTAAACCGAAAATCGAAAAAATGCCTACCGTCACTAACACATCATGAAAAATAGCGACGATGGCGAATACGGCATAGTCCAACTGAAAGCGAATGCTCAAGTAAATAACGATGAATGCAAAAGAAACGATCAGAGCAATTACACCAGAGGTAAATAATTCTCTTCCTAAGGTGGGCCCTACAGTATCAATTTGGTTTCTTTGCTCGTCAAACGCACCAATTTTTTCGCTTAAAGCAGCTTGTAAATTCACACGCTGTTCACGCTCTAAATTTTTAGCGCGAATTAAAATTCCTGTTTCTGCACCCGTTTCTCTGTCAGTAACAATTTGAATGCTGCTATCGCCCAATCCCTCGGTTCTAGCTACGTCCCGGACGATATTGATATCAATGGGCTGATCACAGTTAC
Source organism: Anabaena sp. CCY 9613 (assembly GCF_963920895.1). NCBI lineage: Bacteria > Bacillati > Cyanobacteriota > Cyanophyceae > Nostocales > Nostocaceae > Anabaena > Anabaena sp. CCY 9613. The sequence continues at coordinate 80,809 of NZ_CAWUDE010000007.1, read as the reverse complement.
CTGGTTGGGTACAATCTAATTCCAACTGCAATCGTGTACCACCAACAAAATCCAAACTGGGGCGTAAAGGTGCGCGGATATCAGGATTTTGCCAGGAAATCACCATTGAGATGATACCAGGAATGATGAGGGCAGCAGAAATAGCCCACCAAAGCGATCGCGACTTGTTAATACTCAGTTTCATCTAGCCACCTCTGCCTTATTGACGGTTGGCAGGTTGGGACAGAAAAGTTCTGGTTTCCGCAGTGAAGGAATGCTAATGGCCAAAAACATTAAACTGCGACTACAGGTAATAGCCGTAAACATACTTACGACTACGCCCAAACCCAAAGTTAAGGCAAACCCCCTAACTAAACCAGCCCCCAGCCAAAATAGTGCAAAACAGGCAATAACTGTAGTCACGTTGCCATCTAGAATGCTGGAAAAAGCTCGGTAAAAGCCAGATTCCACAGAACGATACAACGATTTACCTGCTTGCAATTCTTCCCGTGTCCGTTCAAAAATTAACACATTTGCATCAACTGCCATACCAATACTGAGAATAAAACCGGCAATTCCTGGCAAGGTTAGGGTCACACCCAACAAAGCAAAGCTAGCCCAAGTAAACAAGGCATAAATTACTAATGATACATCTGCAATTAGCCCTGGTAATCTATAGTACACCACCATAAATACCAAGACTAAAGCTAGACCGCCAATGCCGGCATAGATACTGCTATTAATGCTATCTCTACCCAAGGTTGCCCCAACGGTACGGATTTCAGCAATTTCTACAGGTAAAGGTAACGCACCACCACGTAACTGTACGCCTAAGTCATTGGCTTGTTGGGGTGTAAATGTACCTGTAATCACAGCTGCGCCACCAGTAATCCCGGTAGCGGCAAATTCTACCCCGACTACAGGAGCGCTGATTAGTTCATCATCTAGAAAAATGCCGATGCTGCGACCTGTACCCGCCAGGTTTTTTGTCAAATTGGCAAATAATTCACCACCCTTTTGGTCAAAACGAATGGCAACATTCCAGTTTTGACCTTGAGTAGGTTCACCATAGGCATCTTGTAAATATTTACCATCAAGTGGTGGTTCGATGCTGGTAAATAATTCCGCGATCGCTTGATTATTTTGTTGTAAATCTTCTTGATTCTTAGTAATTAAAGCTTTATCGTCGCTGTTTCTCAATTCTTCTTGCTTTGCTCTCAGTTCAGCGCGTGAAGCTTGAAAAGCAAACAATTGAGTTTCTGTACCAGGATTTTGTTGACGGAATTCTAACTGTGCTGTACCTCCCAGCACCCGTTCTGCTTGCTCTGGGTCGTTGACCCCTGGCAACTGGACTAAAATTTTGTCTGTACCCACACTTTGAATTACTGGCTCAGAAACACCAAGACCGTTGACCCGTCCTTCAACGACTCTTTGAACGCCTTCCAAATCTCGTTCAGTGATATTATTCATGCCTGGTGCTGGTTGCACCTGAATAGTAAGCTGTGAGCCTCCCCGTAAGTCCAATCCCAAAGGCACAGGAATTGTCGCAATCACCGCCACAGCGGCAATCACCAGCACAAATATCAAAGCTAATAGCGATCGCTGTCTTTGCATACCATAACTCGCATCTGACAAAGGCTATAATAGCGCTCTTTTGAGGAGTTATGAATGGCAGGGGTAGGTGGAGAGATCAGGGAAATGAGGAAATCTTTCTCTAGCCTCTTATCCCTACTCCCCACTCCCCACTCCCTACTCCCTATTAACTAAACTCGCATCGCCACCATTTTTTCCACAGCTTCAACTATTTGTTCTGGTTGGACAATTGTTAGTCGTTCCAGGTTACCGTTGTAAGGTGTGGGAATATCTTGAGAAGACAGGCGCAATACAGGTGCGTCCAATTCATCAAATAAGCGGTCATTAATTGAGGCGATTAATTCTGCACCAATTCCCCCGGTTCTCATACACTCTTCGACAATAATGACTCGGTGGGTTTTGCGTATGGATGCACCAATAGTATCAAAATCTAAAGGCTTGAGGGATATCAGGTCAATAACTTCTGGATCAAAACCTTGTTTTTCTAAAGTTTTCACGGCTTGTAATACATGATGGCGCATCCGTGAGTAAGTGAGGATTGTCACATCTTTGCCTTGACGCACCACTTCTGCTTTATCTAAAGGCAGCAGGTATTCTTCTTGTGGTAATTCTTCTTTTAAGTTGTAAAGCAAAACGTGTTCAAAAAATAACACTGGGTTATCATCACGAATAGCCGATTTTAGTAGTCCTTTGGCGTTATGAGGTGTGGAACAAGCGACAATTTTTAATCCCGGTACTGCTTGAAAGTAAGCTTCTAATCGTTGAGAATGTTCAGCCCCTAACTGTCTACCTACACCGCCTGGGCCGCGAATTACCATAGGAATTTTAAAGTTACCGCCGGAAGTGTAGCGAAGCATTCCCGCGTTGTTGGATATTTGGTTAAAGGCTAGGAGCAAAAAGCCCATGTTCATGCCTTCAATTATCGGTCGCAATCCAGTCATGGCTGCGCCCACTGCTATGCCAGTAAAACTGTTTTCGGCAATGGGGGTGTCGAGAACGCGGAGTTCGCCATATTTTTTGTATAGGTCTTTGGTAACTTTGTAGGAACCGCCATAGTGTCCTACGTCTTCACCCAAGACAAATACGCTGGAATCACGCGCCATTTCTTCATCAATGGCTTCCCTCAGAGCGTTAAAAAATAGTGTTTCTGCCATTTAAACCTTTTTGACAACTATTGTTTTAGAATCTTATCGTGCTGTCGATCGCGAATATCGTGAGCGATCGCACCAGTTAAAGATCAAAGATAATCCGACTTATAATTCTATTCTGTCTCTAAGGTGTAATAGCCGAAAAATAATTTTCTAGTTTCTGCTAAATTTATCAGTAACTATGAATGACAACATCTATCGTTGCCTGGCATCTTGTCATTATCAACTAATAATTAGCTGCAAACTGGCGAATCAGTGACTTGAGTAACATGATTTTCGGGGAAGCGTCTGGGTCTGCCTGGTTTGCGTTTATGCTGCTGATTGATCGATTTTTCGCTGGCTATGGCCAATTCTTCAGGTGTGCATTTAAACAAACGCAAAGCATCTAAGTATTTTTTGGGTGTCATTGTGGGTTCAGTACGCCCAGCTTCCCAGTTGCGAACACTGGTTTCACTGATTGCAAGCCTGAAGGCAACCTCTGCACGGGTAAGCCCCGCACGCTCTCTCAAGACTTGCATATCCATATCCCATGCTCCACTTGAAATATCAAAGGTTTTATTAAATCAATTGACAATAAATGTCGATCAGCAAAAAAATTTATTAACTACTTCTTTTATAAGCGATCGCCTTCCACTCTGGCAAACATGGAAATCGTCTATTTACGTATTATTACATAGCTAGATTCACAAAAATCTCACGTCTAGACACTAAAACACAAATAAATACTTTGCGTCTTTGCGCGCCAGTTGCTACAAGTCGGGGAACCCGCCCACGGCGCTGTCTCCCCAACGCACTGGCTTGCCTTTGCGTGAGATTTATTAAATTCTGATTATTCACTTACCTTACCGTAACCACCGCGCCGCTTCTTTAGCATGGTAAGTCAAAATTAAATCAGCGCCAGCACGTTTAAACCCGGTCAAAGTTTCCATCACCACGCGCTTTTCATCAATCCAACCATTAAGCGCCGCAGCTTTCACCATTGAATACTCACCAGACACGTTGTAAGCAGCAACGGGTAAATTACACGCCTCCTTCACACGCCAAATGATATCCATATATGCCAAGGCTGGTTTCACCATCAGCATATCTGCACCTTCGGCTATATCTAGTTCGATTTCTCTAATGGCTTCGCGGGTATTACCTGGGTCCATTTGGTAAGTTCTTCTGTCGCCGAATTGCGGTGTCGAATCTGCTGCATCGCGGAATGGGCCATAGTAAGCCGAAGCATACTTAGCAGCATAAGATAAAATCGGTATATCTTGAAATCCTGCTGCATCCAAACCTTCACGAATTGCGTGGACAAAGCCGTCCATCATTCCCGAAGGAGCAATGATATCTGCACCTGCATTGGCTTGGGAAACCGCAGTTTTTTTCAGTAATTCTAAGGTAGGGTCATTGAGGACTCTGCCTGTTAAATCACCAACTTGCAGATAACCGCAGTGACCGTGACTAGTGTATTCACATAAACAAGTATCAGCAATGACAATCAAGTCTGGTACTGCTGCCTTTACCGCAGTTGCCGCTTTTTGCACAATACCGCAATCATGCCAAGCACCAGTAGCATCGACATCTTTGTCTTCAGGAATGCCAAAAAGAATAATGGCGGGGATTCCTAGGTCATATACTGCTTTTGCTTCTTCGACAATTTTATCTACCGATAATTGGTAGACTCCAGGCATGGATTTGACTTCTTGGGCAATTCCTGAACCGGCTACAGCAAAAAGTGGGTAAATTAAGTCACTGGTTGTTAACACAGTTTCACGTACCATCCGGCGCAGTTGGGGATGGGTACGCAGACGACGGGGACGATGAGTGGGATACATAGAGTTTTGCAAAGAAAAATAACGCAATGGACACAAAACAAAGCGTCACAAAAGCAGGTAAAGTTGTTTCTGCTGTCGGACACACTACAAACAGTGCTTAACTGTCCTTGCCCTACTCTTTATGAAGTTGTGGGGCAATTTTGTATTTTACATCTGGGTCGATATCTATCCAACCCAACAAAAAAATTCATCAAATTCATCATGAGAAAATTGGATATTAGGTGTTGGGCAATCATCCCATTCTTAATCTCCTATTTTTGAGATCCAAATATGAGCATTGATGTTAAAAATTCGGAAAATTAAACGATAGTAAAAATTTTGTCTGTACTGCTAAACATTCAGACTATTACTTAAATATTATTAGTCTCTCATGCAGCAGATATCTGAATCATTGGTAACTAATAAAATGGTAATAGACCGCCTGACAGATACAAAGCTTTACCGAAAAAGGAGAATTTTTTGTATCTACCTTATACATTTTTTTTCACTAACTAAAATTGTTGGTGATATTAAGAGCCTATCATGATCGTCGTTGTTTTAAGATTAAAACACTCACTATAGTAGAAAAAAATTAAGATAAGTTAAGTAACAAGGAAACCACTACAGTTATGTCAACTGAAATTCAGACGGAACTGCATGATGCAGTGGAACTTCGTCGTAATTTTGCGATTATTTCTCACCCTGATGCGGGTAAAACTACACTTACAGAAAAGCTCCTGTTATACGGGGGTGCGATTCACGAAGCTGGCGCTGTTAAGGCCAGGAGGGCGCAGCGTAAGGCTACTTCGGACTGGATGGCAATGGAACAACAACGGGGTATTTCTATTACCTCGACGGTGTTGCAGTTTTCATACCAAAATTGTCAGATCAATTTACTAGACACACCCGGACACCAAGATTTTAGTGAAGATACTTATCGTACCTTAGCTGCGGCTGATAATGCAGTAATGCTGATTGATGTGGCTAAAGGTTTGGAACCCCAGACACGGAAATTATTTGAAGTGTGTAAGCTGCGGGGTTTACCTATCTTTACATTTGTCAATAAACTCGACCGTCCGGGTAGGGAAGCATTGGAACTGTTGGATGAAATTGAGCAAGAATTAGGTTTACAGACTTATGCTGTCAATTGGCCCATTGGTATGGGCGATCGCTTTAAGGGTGTCTTTGACCGACACGAACAAAAAATCCATCTATTTGAACGTAGCGCCCACGGTAGCCGGGAAGCCCGCGATACGACTGTAGATTTAGGTGACGCCAAAATTGAGGAACTGCTAGAAGAGGAACTGTATCACCAACTGAAAAATGATCTAGAACTGTTAGATGGTGTGGGCCCAGAACTAGATTTGGAATTGGTACATCAAGGCAAAATGACCCCCGTGTTTTTTGGTAGCGCCATGACGAACTTTGGGGTAGAGTTATTCCTGAATTACTTCCTGAAGTATGCACTCAAGCCTGGCGCTCATCAAAGTAGTGTGGGTGAAGTTCCCCCTACATACCCGGATTTTTCGGGGTTCGTCTTCAAACTGCAAGCGAACATGGACCCAAAACACCGCGATCGCGTGGCATTTATCCGGGTTTGCACAGGAAAGTTTGAAAAAGATATGACAGTGAATCATGCACGCACTGGCAAAGTCGTCCGTCTGTCTCGCCCACAAAAACTGTTTGCCCAGGAACGAGAATCCATTGATGTAGCTTATCCTGGCGATGTGATTGGGTTAAACAATCCTGGTGTGTTTGCCATTGGCGATACCATTTACACAGGGGTCAAACTGGAATATGAAGGGATTCCGTATTTTTCGCCAGAGTTGTTTGCTACCCTGAGAAACCCCAACCCCTCAAAATTTAAGCAATTCCAAAAAGGCATCTCGGAGTTGCGCGAAGAAGGTGCAGTACAAATTATGTATTCAGCTGATGAAGCCAAACGCGATCCCATTATGGCCGCAGTGGGTCAGTTGCAATTTGAAGTGGTGCAGTTTCGCTTACAAAACGAGTATGGTGTAGAAACCATATTAGACTTATTGCCCTACAGCGTCGCTCGTTGGGTTGAAGGTGGTTGGGAAGCTTTGAATAAGGTGGGACGTATTTTTAACACCACTACAGTCAAAGACAGTATGGGACGCCCAGTTTTGCTATTCCGTAATGAATGGAATTGTCAACAGTTACAGGGAGATCATCCAGACTTAAAATTAAGTGCGATTGCCCCGGTATATTCTGGTCAACAACCTGTGGAAGAATAATTCACTTGCTGGGACTAACCGGGGGCAATTGATGACCACGGTATCAGAGATTAGCGCTGTTGTACAACCGTGGATCAGTTAGCAGCGATTAAAGTGCCAAATTTTCTATGCCTTCTCTACGAGACGCTATGCCAACACATGTCGAATTGTCTTTGGAGGCCGGTTTAGTAGCCCTCAAGCAAGGAAATTATCAAACAGCGATCGCTAAACTCACACCCGTGGCGAGTAGCTCAGAAAATGCTACCGCTAGGTTACAAGCCCGTGTTGGTTTAGTGATGGCTTATGCACGCAGTGGTCAACTCCGCAAGGCGATCGCCCTGTGTCAAACACTCACTGAAAGCGAAAATCAACAAGTCCAGGAGTGGGCTAAAACTGCTCTGGCTCACTTGACAAAAGCTAAAAAAAGTAGTAAAGAGTCAAAAAAATCTCCAACGGGATTTGTGGCTTTTGATAATTCTCAAAACACCACGACATCAAAACCACAACCCAAAGATACAGTAGCAGAAACTACAAACTGTGGCAATTCATCGGTTGTGCCTTCAGGTGGTTGGCGCAATACAGCCATACCCTCGGCCAATTACCGCCCCAAAATCATCGAAGAATCATCCAGTAATACAGGGGGCTTCTTAGGTTCTGCTAGCTATACACAAGCGCCACAATCCAGTGTTTATTGGCGACAGGCAAAACGCGCCAAGGTATGGCAGCCGTTGCGGAAGCCTAAGTTAATTCCCTTGCGATTGTTAGCAGCCGGAACATTCATGGCTTTGTTTTGGGTACTGCGAGAAGTCCTCAAATTCGCTATGGGTGTGACTAACTATACTTTAGTCAAATTACCATATTTACAGCCATTACAGTTTCTCTATCGCAACCCTACTTCATTTTTGTTGATAGTTTTGTTCATCATGATCGGACTATCACCTTGGTTGCTGGATTGGCTCATGACGACCTTTTATGGTCAGCGAGAGTTATCCAAAGATGTCTTACATGGCTACAGTCGAGAAACAGCCAGGGTACTACAACGTTACTGCCAACAGCGTCGCTGGCAATTACCTAAACTCCGAATTCTGCCCATAGATGCACCAGTGGCACTGACTTATGGCTATTTATGCCGTAACGCCCGTATTGTAGTTAGTCAAGGGCTATTAGATCAACTGGCCGATGATGAAATTGCCACGATTTATGGCACACAGCTAGGGCATATTGCCCACTGGGATGTTGTGGTCATGTCATTGGTGTTGCTGGTGTCATTACCAATTCATGGGTTATATCAGCAAATATCAGCCTGGGGAAACAAAAAAGCCTCAGGAATTTGGTGTAGACCAATCACCATTTTGGCTAGCGTCATTTATGGATTTTGGTGTTTATTAACTAGTCTGGCTTTATGGCTGTCGCGGTTAAGGCTTTACTATAGCGATCGCCTGGCCGCAGAAATTACTGGCAATCCCAATGCCTTGACGCGTGCTTTACTCAAAATTGCTATGGGAATTTCTAGTGATATCCAAAGAACCGAACATACTAGTGGGTATTTAGAAAGTTTAAATCTCCTGTTACCAGTCAGTTATCAGCAAAGTCTTTCGTTGGGTAGTATTGCAGGTCATTTGCCCTTTGAATCGATTTTGATGTGGGATACTGTTAACCCCTATCGCCGCTGGTTTACCCTGAGCAATAGTCATCCCTTAATAGGCGATCGCATTCAACGCCTCAATCAAATCGCCCGTCACTGGCATATAGATACAGAATTACATCTGACTAGTCAACAAACCTCCAAAGTTAAGCGTCACGCCTTCTTATTAAACATTGCTCCTTTTGTGGGCATTCCCCTGGGTGCTTTGTTTGCCGGTTTAATTTGGCTAACCTGGCAGACTGCTTTCGCGCTGAAGATTTTAAATTTAAAGTGGATATACGAAGATTGGTCTTTTGTGACAGGTTGCCTACTGATTGGCTTTAGCATCGGTATGGTATTCCGGATGAATTCTTTTTTTCCCGATATCAAAACTGCCAGTGTGCAAAATGCTGAACTTCTACCCAGCTTATTAACTAATCCTTCTGGTATTCCTATTGATAGCATCAGCGTGTGTCTGGTCGGTAAACTCTTAGGTCGTCCAGGTATTGCCAATTGTTTAGGACAAGATTTAATTTTACAGTCCAGTACAGGGTTGGTAAAATTACACCACACTTACTTAGGACAGTCAGTTAATCCCCAGGATTTAATTGGTCGGCAAGTTATCGTCACAGGCTGGTTCCGCCAGAGTGCAACACCCTGGATTGATATCCACACGGTACAAACTCAAAGCGGTAAAACCATTCACAGCCCCCATCCCATCTGGTCTACTGTTGTGGCGATCGCTGCCCAGGCTTGGGGCGCATACATTTTTCTCACGGGCTAAACCTGATCTACTTGCTCCAATTCTCTACTCCACCTTTCCCACTCCCCAGTTAAATGTGAAGAAAAGTTGCAAAATTAGTTGACAGATGTTACATTTATTAACACGATTTCCAGTAAATGTAACTTAACACTATAAGTTGGTTTTCAAAATCAGCTATTTTACGCCAATATATCCGTTTTATTCTGCCAACACAGCAAAAAACCAACCAGCCGTCGGCTGGTTTTTGTTTCTAATATTCACTCTTGAGAAAAAAATGTATGTTGTGCTACGATTCCATCATGATATTATCGAAAATGTGTGCGTTGAACTAGCTACGTAGATAATACCGTGGTAATGTAGAGAATGGTATTTAATTCCGCGGGCAAGGTCATCAAAGAAGATATTCAATTTAGCAGGCAGTGGGCTAATAAATTTACAATTCTTAGAATTAAGCTGGTATTAGCTAAGCGTTGTGTGCGCTTTCATATTAAACAAGCTTGATCCCAACGAAAAACTGTATTGTATAGGTTGACAGTTTGGAGTAAAAAATTTGGTTTATGGCAGTCTTGGTAAATAGCATTTATTTAGCAACCAAAGCTAAAGCCAAAGCCAAGTTATTGTTTTCTTGCCTTGCCATGTTCATTCAACTCTGGAGGTATAGTTCATGTCCGTTCGCCTATATATAGGCAATTTGCCAAAAGAAGAAATAGACCGTCAAGATCTGCAAGCAGTCTTTGCGGAAGAAGGTGATGCTGTCACTACGAAACTGATTAAAGACCGAAAAACAGGCAAATGTCGTGGTTTCGGTTTTCTTACAGTTAACAATGACGAACAAGCTGATCAAATTATTGAAAAATATAATGGTCAATTGTTCAAAGAGACTCCTATTAAGCTAGAAAAAGCATTACCTCGAACCAAAGGTGAAGAGGGTGAGGAGCAACAAGCACCTAAAGTTGCTAGTAGTGCTGCGGGTAGTCATCCCGTTCCTAACACCAACAAAGAAAGCAGTCGTCGTGAGAAAGGTGCTAAGAAGTCTCGACGTGGCGGCGGCGGTGTCCGTGAAACTAGTACAAGTAGTGACTCAGACACCATTCGTCCAGATCCACGCTGGGCTTCTGAATTAGAAAAGCTCAAACAGATGCTAGCTGCACAAACTACAAATTGAGCCATTGGGGATAGGAGTTAAAACATTAAAAATCACAAAATTTTGGGTTTTAATTTTTAATTTCCAAAAATTCCCTAATTCCTCATTTACTCAATCCAATGGTCTTTATAGCCATTATTTTAGGTGCGATTACTTTTTTGGGTAAAACGCGGCTGCTTGCTAACTCTGTCTATAGTTACTGTTTCACAGTATAACTTTGGATAAATCATACTAGCAGCCGCGATCGCACTTCTACTCAACTCAGTCTTCCCCAGTCTTCTAGAGACGAAACAGCTATGTTAAGGGCCACATATAACTCTTCAACTGGATATAAATTTTTATTTTAAAAATACTTACCAAAAAATATCTTTATTCTCTCTATTAAGACATATAAAGTTAATAAAACAACCAAACCCTTTCACTACAAAGATTGCACACCATGCTAAGTCTGAGGGGGATTTGATTTTTGCTTCTCCTTCTCAGTTTTAAAGTACGGAAAGCCGCCCGGAAGGAATATGCACAATTTATTCTTTAAAATATCTTTAGGAGTTAAATAATTACCAGTTAATAACAGAGGATATTTGCTTGAAGTTCTCTATTTATCTACAGTTTAGCCATTATATATAAATAAAATTAAGCAGAAAATACCTTTAAAAAACTCTTACCTAAGCACAGTTTTTTCAGAAATTAGAACTTATTTACCTCTTAAATACAGAGGGATTTCCCTATATAAAACAGAAAATATATATATAGATTTAAGCATAAACTTGGTAAGAGAATGTTTAAGAATAATTTGTCTTGTTATTCAGTGTTTATTATTAAATGAAATTGATTCTAAACACTATTTAAACACAAAAGAACATTTTTTCATAAAGTCTAAATTTTTTAGAGGTTTGTGATGCGAATTGCTCAGATAGCTCCCTTATGGGAGAGAGTACCGCCCCCAGCTTATGGCGGCATTGAGTTAGTAGTAGGGTTGCTAACCAATGAATTAGTCAGACGCGGACACGAAGTAACTTTATTTGCATCGGGAGATTCTATCAGTCTGGCAAAGCTGATGTCAGTTCATCCCCGTGCCCTCAGACTTGATTCTACTGTCAAAGATTGCAGCATTTACGAGATGCTAAATTTAGCTTCAGCTTATGAACGGGCGGACGAATTTGATATTATTCACGCCCACACGGGGCTTGGGGCATTATCCTACGCGCATCTGGTCAAAACTCCCACAGTTCACACGTTGCATGGTATCTTCACCCCAGACAACGAAAAAATGTTTAAATTTGCGAAAGATCAACCCTACGTTAGTATTTCCCATACACAAAGGGAACCAAGGTTAGGACTGAACTACGTAGCAACCGTATACAACGGCATTGATGTCAACAGTTATGAGTTTCATGCCCAACCAAAAGATCCCCCATACCTAGCATTTCTAGGTCGGATATCTCCAGAGAAGGGAGCGCACTTAGCAATAGAAATTGCTAAACAAGCTGGCTGGCGGTTGAAAATGGCAGGGAAGGTGGATGTCGTGGATGTGGAATACTTTGAGAAGGAAATCAAACCGCACATTGACTCTCAGCAAATTGAGTATCTAGGTGAAGCTAATCATGCTCAAAAAAATGCCCTGATGGGCGGTGCAGTAGCAACTTTGTTCCCCATTACTTGGCGCGAACCGTTTGGGTTGGTAATGATTGAGTCAATGGCTTCTGGTACGCCAGTAATTGCCATGAAAATGGGAGCTACTGTCGAGGTGATTGAACACGGCAAGACGGGTTACCTCTGCAATAACATTCAAGAGTGCATTAGTGCTATTGATCAGGTAACTCAGTTAGACCGACATACTTGTCGGCAACATATCGAAGACTATTTCAGCACTCGGCAAATGACTGATGGCTATGAAGCCGTTTATCAACAGATTTTAACAGAGCGATTTGCTCAAAATGGGCATCTTCGCAGTTTGGTGGGTTTAGCTAACAATCTCACATAATTGTTCTAAACTAAAATGATTAGCGGGCAAGATGCCCGCACCACAGAAGTTTTGGGATATTTTTTATCAAATCCTATCAAAGCATTTTTAAATTTCGTCTCTAGATATCTTTATTTTCAGTAGTTATTTTCGTTACAAGTAACTCCTGAAGGAATAATACAAGTGATCAAAATGGAACCTGAAAAAAGTCAAAACCAACAGCAGCTAGATAACCAAGTTTTGTTAGCCAATGCAAAACTTGCCTTAAAAGGTGAATACCAAAGATCAGCCACTTTAATTTCACAACTGCAAGCTCTAAAAATCCAATTGGAGCAAGTTCAGGCGGAAAACAAAATTTTGAGAGAAAATGTTTCTGAAGATGTCATTAAGCACTTTGAGGAACGCACCCAAGCAGCAGAAGTGCGATCGCTAAAAACCGAAGTACGGCAAAAATTCCTGGAAGCTAATGGTTGCAAGGATGATGAGAGCTTCGATACTCTATGGGATAGCATTAAGAATAAGATAAAGCTCAAAGATGGTGAGGTGATAATTGTTGCTCCCAATGGTACCCCTAAGTTCACCTTAAATGGCAACCTATTAACTTTGAAGGATTTTGTTCAATCCCTGAAGGAAGACCCTATTTCAAGAAAATTTTTCTGTGAATAGCCTGGTAAATTAACAAACGCTACTCGTCTTCATCTCCTGGTGGTCGTTCGCTCCCACTTTGTTGGGCATCCCATTCCAAAATCATCCGCTCTAACATTTCCGATTGTGTACATTTATTAACCGCAGCGTAGGTTTTAATTAACTTTCTAACTTGAGGACTCATGTGACGTATCTCTAGTTGGTTACTCTCTGCCATGTCTATTAGTTATGAGTGTCTATTATTTATGTTGAACCATTAAACTGTGTCTGTGGCAATAAGCTTTGTGAATAGCGATCGCCTATCCCCAGTGACATTACGTGAATTTTGCGTAAGTACTAATGATTTTCATCCAGGCGATCGCTTATTTAGTTCAAGATTTTACAAGCATTGGTTCTGGCTCAGGTAGCACGGGCGCTCTCAGTGGGTCGTAGCCTATTTGTTGAGTAATGCGTTCTCTAGCTAAAGCGCGGTACTCCCAAAAATGTTCGCCAGCAGCGCATAGACCCAAGTACATGTTCAGAACTTGCGGTTTTTTCCACAAAATCGTCCATAGTTGTTGCCAAAACTGCCAGCGGATTTCCTTTCGCCGTAAGCCCTGATGCCAGATTAACTGAGCAACCAGCCGCAACCCTTTACCTGGAGAAAATTGCATGGTTTGCTTTCGCTCTACTGGCGAGTTAATACTCAGGCATTGCTGGAAACAGCGTCTGAGATAGTTACTGGGTTCATATAATTTCCAGAAGCCTTCTGCATACTCCTTAGCAATTTCAGCTACGGGGCGAGTAGGGACAAAATTCATCAAACTATTCTGATCTCCTAACTCAGTCACGCCAACACCCTCTAATAAACGCTCCTCTTTTTGCAGCCGATTCCATAAAGCCGTATTGGGCAAAGCTTGGAGGATACCTAACATAGGTTGAGGAATACTGGTTTGTTCTACAAAAGCTTGGATTCGTTCTCCTGCACCTGGGCGTTCGCCATCAAAACCAAGGATAAACCCGGCATATATCAGCATCCCTGCGTCATTAATTTTCCGACAGGCTTCGGTGAGAGGATTGCGAGTATTTTGCATCTTTTGGGTTAATTGCAGGCTGTCTTGGTCAGGAGTTTCAATACCGAGAAACACCGCATAAAAACCTGCTTCATTCATTAATTGTAAAAGTTCGTCATCTTCTGCCAAATTAACAGAAGCTTCAGTGATGAAGGTAAATGGATAATTGTGCTGCTTGACCCAAGGAATCAATTCTCTTAAGAAGCGTTTAACGTTACGCTGATTGCCAATAAAGTTGTCATCAACTATGAAGAGTGACCCTCGCCAACCTAAATCATACAGGGCTTGTAACTCAGCTATGGTCTGCTGGGGTTCTTTGGTGCGTGGTTTACGACCGTAAAGTGTAATAATGTCGCAAAATTCGCAATTGAAGGGACAACCTCGAGAAAACTGGATAGCCATCATTAAATAGGCATCTCGTTGTAGTAGGTCAAAACGCGGCATCGGGCTTTGACTGACATCAGGTTTTTCCAAAGAGCGAAATATTCCTTCCTCCTGACCTTGATTGAGGGCCTCCAGAAACTGGGGAATCGTGAGTTCCCCCTCATCCAAAACCAGGTAATGCGCTCCAGAGTTAAGAGCATCTTGGGGGACAGAGGTGGGGTATGGACCACCAACTGCAACTTTTTTGCCTAAGCGCACTGCTTTTTGAATCAGGGCGTGGAAGTCTGGCTTTTGTACCAGCATCGCTGAGAGGATTACTAAGTCACACCACTCCCAATCAGCCTCGGTTTCCAGATTGACATTGCGATCGCAAAATCTAATTTCCCAATCTTGGGGTAGAAGGGCTGCTACTGTAATGATTCCTAGTGGAGGCAAAACGGCTTTGAGTCCGGCGATTTTCATAAAGCGATCGTAAGACCAAAATGACTGGGGAAATTGAGGATAAATCAATAGTGCTTTCATAAAATCCTTTATGCAATTTTGGTTTACTTTGGTGTCGGCAAATGCATGAAAAGTTTCACCTAAATTTGCTTATTAGTCGGTATAGCTTAGTTTCTTTAATATGCTTCTAGATTGGCATTTAGCTATACTTACCTCATATAAAATGCTAGCCCAATTTTAAAAGGTAAATTATTTAAAACAATAAATGTCTGAAAATAACTATTTAGATAGATTTATCTTCATATAAGGTATGGATATGTGTAAATATATCTTAGTAAATATATTTTTAGACATTAGTAGCTCAATAATCATAGGTATGACTGCACTATTAATATTACCATCTATCTAAGGGTTTATTTAGGCATAAATCAACACCATGCCAATGATGTGGATAATATTATTATTCGTAGTAAAATCTGGTACTGCTTTACTGTGTATATTTTATACATAAAATTAGAAATTTTGAACTCTACTTTAATACTCAATTAATTATTAAGAATGTAACCCGGAGAAATTTTGATTAGTGATTTGAGTTTTAGAATAATTGGATGAATCAGTAACCATCAGTCATATAGGACTCCTAATTTAATTATTGAAAAAACTCTGTATACTCAAAAAGTCTTTTTTCGTAATCTCCACTCTACTCCCAGCCTACGCAAATAATTATAGCTACGCCACACAAGCTATTAAGTTGCTGCTATACTTTGTGCTGAAATGAAGGCATTTAATCGAGATGAAAATATATGTTTTCAAATTTGAGGACAAAAGGTATACGTAGTGAGTGTTAAAAGCCATTTTGCTAATTCTTTAGTACTTAAATCATGTATCAAATTAACTTCAAAAATCATAAAAACTAAGTATAAAGCCACAATAAAATAAGGAATTTTACCTGTATAAAGTATTTAATAAAATATAACTGCTATAATAAAAATTACAAAGAGAATTTATTTAATTATCGGTTCTTGCTTGAATAAAAAAGTTGAGAAGATTATAAGGAATTTATAGATATTAAGCCAACGCCTGAAACTTAGTTGGCAAAATCTAACTGAAGAACAAGCACATAAGAGTAAAAGGAACCCTCATTGTTTGGGAGGCCCATTCTAAACTTTCCATTCGTGAGTGAATCAAAAGAAGGTAAATCTTTAATTAGTAGTTTTTGTAAGTCTACTAATTAAGTAACCCCGGGAATCACTGTAGAGCGAAATAAGTTCATTATTTTGAAGGAGTTTGTTGATGAGCCTAATTATAAAGTCAATTTTACAAGCCGATGCTGAAGCCCGCTATCTCAATCCTGGAGATATGGAGCCGATTAAGAATTTTGTCAAGAGTGGTGAACGCCGTCTACGTCTTGTTCAGGTCTTAAACGAAAACCGGGAGAGGATTGTTAAACAATCAGGAAATCAGCTATTTCAAAAGCGCCCAGATATCATCTCACCTGGTGGTAACGCTTATGGTCAGGAAATGACTGCAACTTGTCTGCGTGATATGGATTACTACCTACGCTTGATTACCTACAGTGTCGTCACGGGTGAGTCTACACCAATTCAAGAGATTGGAGTTATTGGTGCTAGAGAAATGTATAGATCTCTTGGTACTCCTATTGAAGCTGTTGCTGAAGGTATCAGTGCAATGAAGAATATCGTCACCTCAATGATGTCAGCAGAAGACGCTAGCGAAGTTGGCGCTTACTTTGACTACCTAATCGCTGGTCTTCAATAGGATATAGCGTTTCTAACTTTGGTGTTAGATGCTAGAGGCGAAATTAGTGTAATCAATCAACAGTGAAAGCGTTGTAATGACCTTTCTTGACTAGATATCACCATATTGGAGAGCAATTATGTCTAAGGAAAAAAAAGGCAACAAAGAAGCTAAAAAACCTAAAAAAGATCCTGATAAAAAAAAGGAGAAAAAAGATCCCAATAGACATGATGGGTTAAGTCAATAACTGTAACAGTTGGCAATGTTAGCTGAGATTTGATATTACTTTAAACAGTAAATCTCAACATGAGCAGTACTTACATTACGGAAAATACTATTTAGGTATTTCTAAATTAGTAAAATAATGCTATCTCTACTGTAAATTTTAAAAATTTATGCGTATGGGTAGCGTTTCGTGTTTAAACTAAAATAGTCTGGATAATCATATTTCCAACTATTTGATACTTTAAAAAAATGGGGCTTTATGGGTGATGCCTCATTGCCAAAAGTTTAAACTGGCTGACTATACTGTATTTACCAATGCATCAACCAAAGTTAATTCAGATTTCTCAAGCGACTCGCTACCAAAATGCTGCGATCAATTACTATCTAGAACTTACAGGTTCATCCTATCTCCATTACGGATATTGGGAAACCCTTCCAGCCTCCACTGACAACTTGACACTAGCAGGGTTACGCATTGCTCAGGAAGCCTATATGGCTAAACTTTTGACTTTTATACCAACCGAAACAAATAGCCTGCTTGATGTCGGCTGCGGTGTTGGTGGTAATGCTGCTTACCTCAAAGATCGTGGCTTTGCTGTGGAGGGATTAGCACCCGATCCCTTCCAGCAAGAAAAGTTTATTGATCACACCAAAGGTCAGATACCGTTCCACTTAACAAAATTTGAAGATTTCCAGCCAACCCACTCCTACGACCTGATACTCTTTAGTGAAAGTAGCCAATACATTGCTGCTGATGACATAGCTCAAGGTGCAGCGCGTTTGCTGAATAATGGTGGCTACCTGCTGCTAGCCGATATGATCCGCGTTGACGCCAAATATAATGAAGGCATCTTTTCTAATTGTCATGTTGCTAGTGTTCTTCACGCTGCGTTAGAGCAAGCTGGCTTCAAATTAGTGAAAACTGAAGACATTTCGGCTCAGATTGCACCAACCATTGATTTGTGTCTTGAGAATTTCCGCACCTTTGGGCTGAGTACTATCAAATATATTGCCGATCTAGTGGCGATCGCAGTTCCACCAATACATTTACTTGGTCGTTGGATCTTTAATCGTTGGATTAAAAACCTGATTGTGGAAGGCTTAGAAGCACGCACAATTTTTGACCATCATCTTTGTTATGAAATCCAACTGTGGCAGTTATCGAAAACAGACCATATTTAACAAAGCATTTCTGCACGTCTACCACTAATTAAAGTGAAGTTCATCTATCATAAGCATTAGATATAAATATAGTTGTTTATGCATAGAGAGATTCAATGAATTTACTGAGCAAAGAAGTATAGACCAAGTAGTAAGTATTTTAAATTATTTGACATAATTAAATTAAAATAAAGATTATTCAACAATACAAAATACTTCAGCTAAGTTTGCACCTAGCAAATTTAGAAGCGTCTGATACCTTCTTAAAATCAGCAACACACAAACTATGAACGCTACCACGGAAAAACGTGTCGCCTTAATTTCAGTTCATGGAGATCCGGCAATTGAAATTGGAAAAGAAGAGGCTGGAGGACAAAACGTTTATGTGCGTCATGTGGGTGAAGCACTAGGGCGGCTAGGATGGCAGGTTGATATATTTACTCGTAAGGTAAGTATAAAACAAGACGAAATTGTTCAATTAAACCAAAATTGCCGCACCGTTCGTCTAGTAGCAGGCCCTGTGGAATTTGTACCGCGAGATGAACTGTTGGAACATATGCCAGAATTTTTGGATAACTTCCTCAAATTTCAAAAAGAAAATAATATTACCTATGAATTAGTGCATACAAACTATTGGCACTCTAGCTGGGTGGGGATGCAATTGAAGAAAATCCAAGGTACTCGGCAGATTCATACTTACCATTCTTTAGGAGCAGTTAAGTACAACACAATAGAAAATATTCCCCAGATTGCTAGTCAGCGATTAACAGTGGAAAAAGAAGTTTTGGAAACAGCAGAGCGGATTGTGGCCACAAGTCCCCAAGAGCAGGAACACATGCGATCGCTTGTTTCTACAAAAGGTAATATCGATATTATTCCCTGTGGTACAGATATTCACCGATTTGGTGCAGTTGAACGCCACGCCGCCAGAGCCAAGTTGGGAATTACTCCAGAAACTAAACTTGTATTGTATGTAGGACGTTTCGACCCCCGTAAAGGTATAGAAACTTTGGTGCGTGCAGTAAATGAGTCTCAATTACGTGACTCGAAGAACCTGAAGCTAATTATTGGTGGTGGTAGCACTCCAGGTAATAGTGACGGTATCGAGCGCGATCGCATTGAGAATATCATCAACGAGTTGGGAATGAATGACTTTACCACCCTACCCGGTCGTCTGAGTCAAGAAATTCTACCTACTTACTACGCGGCTGCTGATGTTTGCGTTGTTCCCAGTCACTACGAACCTTTTGGTTTAGTGGCAATTGAAGCAATGGCTAGTGGTACACCTGTAGTAGCTAGCGACGTTGGCGGACTTCAGTTTACTGTCGTTCCCGAAGTCACAGGTTTGTTAGCACCACCACAAGATGTAGCTGCTTTTAGCGCTGCTATCGACCGGATTTTGTTAAATCCCGAATGGCGCCACAAATTAGGTCAGGCTGGGAGAAAGCGTGTGGAAACAAAGTTTAGTTGGGATGGCGTAGCCACTCAGCTAGGTGAACTTTATACCCAAATCTTGCAGCAAACTGTCAAAGAACCAGCATTAGCTAGTAAATAAAATTCTCATGCCCTGAAGTAATAAGTAATAGGGAATGGGTAATACTAGAGGACAAAAAAGCAGAAAAAGCAGAAATATGCTGTTTTACTTACCTTTTCCCTTTTATTTTTTACAATAAAAACCCAGACATAAATCATCCTAGAGCGAGTAATTTGAGATTTTTTTCCGGGAAAATGGACTGAAAACTTTTTTGCGTTAATCCACCTTGAGCTAGACGAGATAGCATATACTGAGCATCGACCTTTGAAAGCCAGCGACTAATTCTTGTGCAACCAGTTGACTTTACTACTCTCACAGCTGCTTGTAGCGAACTACGCGCGCACTGGCTGCCATCTCGCTTAGAACAAGTTTATCAGCGCGATCGCTATACGATTGCAGTGGCATTACGTACCCTCAAGCAAAGGGATTGGCTTGAAATTTCTTGGCATCCCCAAGCGGCACGTATTTGTGTTGGCGATCCACCGCCACGATTACCCGATACTTTCACCTTCAGCCAACAACTAGTACACCAATTGGGTGGTTTGGCGCTGGTGGGAATTGAAGCGATCGCACCTTGGGAACGTGTTGTTGATTTACAGTTTGCCCGGCGTCCCGGAGAAAGCGCCCTATATCATATATATGTGGAAGTCATGGGCAAATACAGCAACGCCATCCTCACTGATGACAGCAAAATGATTATCACTGCTGCCCATCAAGTTGGTCAACACCAGTCTAGTGTCCGTCCCATTCAAACCGGACAGCCTTATGAAATACCACCAAAGCTCACTGGCCCTGTTCCCAGCTTGCACGAATCTCCAGAACGTTGGCAAGAAAGAGTCAGTTTAGTACCAGGAGCAATCAAGCGTCAGTTACTCAAAAGTTATAGCGGCTTGAGTGCAGCATTGGTAGAGTCCATGTTATTGGCAGCTAATTTAGCACCGGAAACCACAACCGATAATCTCAAACCAGAAGACTGGCAACAGCTGTTTACAAAATGGCAAGAATGGCTACAAGCTTTGGAAACCAGTAAATTTCAACCAGCTTGGACAGCAAATGGATATACCGTCATGGGTTGGGGCGCGGTTGCACCAGAAAAAGATATCCAAACCTTACTCAACAAATACTACACCGACCAACTAAATCAACAGGTATTTGCTCAGTTACGCCATCAACTGAGTCAGAAATTGCAGAATATCTTAGTAAAATTGCGAAATAAAGCGCAAACCTTTACTGAACGCTTGCAGCAATCAGATCAAGCAGATGAGTATCGGGAAAAAGCAGATTTGTTGATGGCTCATCTGCAAAACTGGCAACCAGGAATGAAAGAAATTACCCTGTCGGATTTTGAAACAGGTAAACCCATAGCGATCGCCTTACAGCCAGATAAAAATGCTGTGCAAAATGCCCAACGCTTATACAAACAGCATCAAAAATTAAAACGCGCTCGTGCTGCTGTAGAACCGCTACTTTTCGAGGTGCAGTCAGAAATCAGCTATTTAGAGCAAGTAGAAGATGCCATTGCTCAGATAGAGAATTACCAAACAGCAGAAGATTTGCAAGCCTTAGAAGAAATCCGTGACGAGCTAATTGGACAAAAATATCTCGAAGATCCAGGATACCGCAGTCGTAGCGTCAACGAAACAGCCAGTACTAATTTTCATCGTTACCGTACCCCTAACAACTTTGAAGTCTTAATCGGGCGCAACAATCGCCAGAACGACCAATTAAGCTTTCGTGTAGCTGGGGATTATGACTTGTGGTTCCACGCTCAAGAAATTCCTGGAAGTCACCTATTACTGCGTTTAGAACCCGGATCTGTTCCTGAAGCAGCGGATCTGCAATTCGTCGCCAATCTTGCCGCTTACTACAGTCGCGCTCGTCAAAGTGACCAAGTACCAGTAGTTTATACACAACCCAAGCACGTTTACAAACCCAAAGGAGCCAAACCAGGAATTGCCATTTACAAGCAAGAGCAAATACTCTGGGGACAGCCGCAATTAGTCATTAGTCATTAGTTACTCTCCCCATATCTATCTCTCGACATTCTGAAATTACTCTTTAAGATAGAGGTTCAACCTTTGGTCACATATCTTTTTTTTGTAGATCTTTACGAAAAAACTGTGTTGACTGTTACAATATTGTTAAGAAAAGTTGCCCGTTGCATTTTGGGAACGCGCAATTTGGTTTTGACTCTACTGAGAAGACAACGCGAAAAAACATTGTTCAGGCCAGCTGTGGGAGGCTGGCTTTTTTGTTGGATACTTTTCAGTAATTTCCATATGGTAGTTTTTTAACTTAGTGAAATACACCATCACATTTTCTTTATCCTCCTTCTGAAAGACTTAAAACTAGTAAATTATACTTAAAATTTTCTAGTTTATTAAAATAAAATATACAAATATACCTCTGTTTAGCGTAGATATAGTTTCTTCAAATAAGCTTTTTTGAGTATTTTTTTATCATCTTTATATTCAAATATATAAATACATTTTTTCTGTGAAAGCTCTATTAATTACTACACAAAAATCTGCTTCATATGCCAAATTGTTTACATCAATCATCTGTAAAAATAAAACAATGTCTCTTCTACAAAAACTATCATTGGCGTTAATCGGTACTTCTATTGTTTTCATGAGTGCTAACCCAGCTAGTGCTATTAGTCTGACTAAAGGAGGGTCTAGCCTTGTTTCTGGAGAAGGTCAATATACTAATATTCAAGGAGCTACAACCATTAACTTCAATGATGGGATAGCACCTACTTCTGGATATGTTAGTTATTCTGCAAACAGTGCCGTTGTCCAAGGAAATCGATCGGGAAAATATGCTACCCCTTTTGGTAATACCAGCAAATATCTCACAGTTTCTCCAGACACTGGTAATGTAACTATTAATTTTGCTGCGGCTATTGATTATTTTGGTTTCTACTGGGGGTCAATAGACAACTATAACTTTGTAGATGTTTATAGCGGAGGCACTCTACTCCAAACATTCACTGGAGCAAATGTTCCTGGTGCGCCCGCTAATGGTGAACAAAGTGGCAATGTGAATAATGTCTACGTTAATTTGTTGGGCGATAAAGGAGAGTTTTTTGATAAGATAGTTTTCCGGTCAACCAGTTTTGCATTTGAAACCGATAATCATAGTTACAGATTAGCTAGTGTTCCTGAACCGACTACTATCTTAGGTCTATTAGCCTTTGGTGCTATGGGTGCTGGATCGGTAATCAAACGGAAATCAAAAATAGCCTAAAATTTTAATCCTATGCAAAAGCTATAAGTAATCAAGAATGTCTAATTCAAAATTACTGCACCAAAGTTGGGAATTTTAAATGTGAGCAGTTAATATCATCCAAAAAAAGACGCAAAAAGATTCTTTGCGTCTTTTCTGTATTTATGGAAATTAGAAACTAAATGTAGTTCTTAACGCACCAATCACAACATCACTATTGTCGTTGTTATGGTCTGGAGATGTCAGCCAGATAACACCAGGGGTAATGGTGATATTGTCACTTACCTTGTACTGGTAAAATGCCTCAAGATGATAAGAAGTACCGCTATCTCTTGCCACTTCTGGAATGTTAGAACTGGTAACTCTAGGTTCTATACCAGCGATAATCCCCGCCAAGTTTCCTTGTTTACCCAAGTCAGGAAAGCCCAAGGTAACTGCATAGTTCCAAATGTCAGCCTCTCCACGATCGCCTGTTAAGGTACGGCTATTGGTGTATCCCGCCCAACCACCTAAGACTATTCTTTCACTGATACCAACAGATGCTTGAACACCATAGGAATTGCTGGAAAAAGCTAAATCTTCGTCCACAATACTTTGGAATGTGGCGGCATTACTACCCGTGAGTAAGGGCTGTTTGTAAGAATTAATGTAAGTTAAACCCAAAGCAATGCGATCGCTTGGTCTGACTGTTAATTGGGCCAGCGCACCGTAAGCACCATCGAACAAACCATTTTTAGGTGATGGATCATTCGCTGCACCACTTAAATATCCTAAGCTGAGTGCTAATTTATCACCGAACTGCTGGGTTATCCCTAAACCGGCTCCATCCATTTGGCTATAAATGGGGTTGCGTGTACCAAAGGTAGATAAAGCCCCAAAACTGCCATCTCCGTCAAAAATATTGATAGTATCGGTGATGTCATCTGCTGCACCTGCATTGGCGATGGCAATTACTTCTGTCCTTTCACCCAAAGGAAAACTGTAAAACAATGCATCTATTTCGGCATTGGTATTACCATCTTCACCGGCAAAAAATAAGTTACCTTCTGGTGTGCCAATGTTGGGGCTGAGAATATTATTAGCTTGGATTCTCGTAAATAAGGTATCTCTCCCAGTAAAACTGGTGACAAATTCCACGCGTGCCCGTACGCCCAGAGTTGTATTCTTGTCTGTAATATCTTCCTCGTTGACTCTATTACCACCCAAGACATCACTAATAACCGCCACAACTTCCCCTTGCAGTTTAGTAGTGGTGGAAAACTGATTCGCTTCTAATTCGGCGGTGCGTAATTCCAGTCCATCCAAACGACCACGTAAAGTCAGCAGTTCTGCGGCAAATTCTTCTTGTAGTCTTTGCAGTTGCACTAAATCTTGTTGTCCTACCACATCACTAGTAGCGGTAGCAATTAATTCATTCACCCGATCAAGACAAGCATTCAAACCAGCAGCAAATTCATATCGAGTCAGCGCCCGATTACCTCGATAAGTTTGATTAGGATAACCTGCTATGCAACCGTAACGTTCTACCAACGATTGCAATGCTTGGAAAGCCCAATCTGTAGGTTGCACATCCGATAACTGAGAAACGGAGGTAACTTGTGCCTGAGTTTCAGTAATATACTCATTTTTTGTCTCTAAGTTAGCTATATTTAGAGACTCAGTGATTTCTGATTTTGTGGGTATTTCCCCTGCATATACACCAGTGCAAAAAAAAAGCACAGTACTGCAAAATACTGGACTAACTAGTAGATATTTACAGAATTCTCGCATTTTTTTCCTCACACTTAATTATTCTACAAACTTTTTTTACTATACTATATTGTGTATTGTGTGAGAATGAGACTTATTCTACAATAGAAAACTAAACTCATTCTCAATCAAAAATTAAAACAATATTGAATTTATAGGAGAAAACATTGTGATTTGGAATCCATTAGGATGTAGAACAGGCAGACAACGCAGAGGTATTCTGCCCTTCATGGCTCTACTTATATTGTCAGTAACCGTTGGCTGTAACCAATCAAACTCAAATTTGGGCGAAACTACTGAACAAACACCCCAGGCACAAGAAGCCGCTGCGACACCAGCAAATCAAGAAAAAATAAAAGTTGTAGCCACAATTTTACCCACTTATTTGTTTACCAAGGCGGTAGCTGGAGATGCAGCAGATGTATCAATTCTGGTACCACCGACTACAGATGTGCATGATTACCAAGCTACACCGGATAATGTTAAGGCGATCGCTTCAGCCAATATTTTGGTAAAAAATGGTTTGGGACTAGAGGAATTTCTGGATAGTACTATCAAAAATGCCGAAAATCCTAATTTGACAAGAATTGATGCCAGTCAAGGTATTCAAACATTAGACGAAATTTCACCTGTGGATCAAACCGTGACAGATACCGACGGACACAGCCACGGTCACAGTCATGATCATGCTGATGGTAATCCCCACGTTTGGTTAGACCCAGTATTGGTAAAACAGCAAGTAACCAATATTCGGGATGGATTAATTGCTGCTGATCCTGCTAATAAAGCTACTTATGAAACCAATGCTGCGGCTTACATTCAGGACTTAGATAAGTTAGATCAAGAATTTCAGCAAACCTTGCAAAAAACTCCTAACTGCACCTTTATTACTTTTCATGATGCCTTTCCATATTTAGCTCAACGCTACAACTTGAAACAAGTAGCTGTAGTGCAAATTCCTGAAGACCAACTTTCACCAGCCGATGTGCAAAAAACTGTGAAAGCTGTACAAAAATATGACGCTAAAGCTTTGTTTAGTGAACCAGGAGTAGATAATAAACTATTAACCAGTCTGGCTCAAGATTTGAATGTAACTGTGCGTACCTTAGATCCTTTAGAAACTAGTGGTGATAGAGAACCTCAATATTACTTCCAGACTATGAGAAATAACTTGCAAACTTTGGCAGATGGGTGTAATTAAACCTCATCTATTATCAAAAGTGGAGTTTTTGTCATGGCGATGCCAGGAAGCAATCTCATAATCTTGACTACAAACTACAGTTTTCAAAGTAGATAAGATTTAGTACCACAAGGTGAAAGTCAAAAAGCTTTTATTTTTGGCTTTTGCATTTTTGGAAAATTTTACCTATTTACGCCCTGGAATAGTAATATTAAAAATCCCGGATTAATAGCCGAAAACGAAAAGAATATAAGCCCCTAAAGATATTTAGGGGTATCATGAATTTTGAATTTTGAATTTTGATTCCGGAGCGAAGCAACGTGGCATCTCCAATTTTAAAAGTAGAAAGATTAACTGTATATCAAGGAAATTATTTAGCTGTTCGAGATGTTTCCTTTGAGTTATTGCCAGGAACAGATACAGCTATAGTCGGCCCCAATGGTGCAGGTAAAAGTACTTTAGTAAAAGCAATTTTAGACTTGATTCCCCACAGTAATGGCAAGGTAGAAATTTTTGGTTGCCCAATTACAAGACTAGGCAATTTACGTCACCAATTGGGATATATGCCACAAAATTTCATTTTTGACCGCAGCTTTCCCATTTCTGTAGGTGAATTAGTGGGGCTAGGATGGGCAAAGGAAAGTAAAAGAAAAAACGAGTTTTTTTCTAGGTTGTGGAGAAAAGATCAAGAAAAGTCAGCAGCCATAGTAGAAGCCTTACGACGTACAGATGCTTATCATCTGCGAAATCAAGCAATTGGTACTCTTAGCGGTGGTCAACTCAAACGCGTCTTATTAGCTTACTGTTTAGTAGCGCCGCGGAAACTTTTATTGCTAGATGAAGCTTTTGCAGGTATTGATGTCCAAGGCGCAACAGATTTTTATGCTTTACTCAATGAATTAAAAAGAGAGGAAGGTTGGACAGTATTACAGGTTTCTCACGATATTGATATGGTAAGCCATCATTGCGATCGCGTTCTTTGCTTGAATCAAACTGTTGTTTGTACTGGTAAGCCAGAAATTGCCCTATCACCCCAGAACCTTTTAGCTACCTATGGGCCAGGGTTTAGTCCCTACAAGCATCACCATTAATAACAACTTGTGAATTTTGAGAAAATTTTTATATTGAAAAGTAAAAACCAACTATTTACTACTTAATTTTTTAATTTATTCAGGTTCATCCAGGTGTTCAGCAACAGCTTGATAAAGATGAAAAATATGATTATCGTGCAAGTGATAAAATACATTCCGTCCTTGCTTACGATAGCCAACTAAACGCATTGCTCTTAAGTTGCGTAGCTGATGAGAAACAGCCGATTCACTCATATTCAATAAAGCAGCTAAATCACTAACACATAGTTCTTTATTAGCCAAAAAAGAGAGAATTCGCAATCGATTAGCATCTCCTAAAAAGCTAAAAAAATCTGCCATGCGTTGAGCTTTTTCACTGCTGAGAACTTCATCTGCTAAGTGTTGCACAATATCGCTATCTATAGTTGTTTATATTAAATTATACTGAATTATTACACGCTTGATAATCAAGTTTAATGACATTTAAAGAACCAAATTTTTGATGAGTATTTTTCTGAATTTACCTGTTAAGGATGACTAAAAAAATATATATTTTAACTACTTAGGTTCATTTATATATAGATTACGCTAATGTATTTATCCTTTAATTGCCCAATAAACTGGCTGGCAATTACCACTAGTCTGGACTTATTGAACTTGTTACAATTTCCCTTCATGCAGCGGGCGATCGCAGGTGCTGTGTTGATGGGTATACTAGGAGGCTTACTAGGTAGCTTCGCCACATTACGCCAGCTATCTTTTTTCAGCCATGCTGTGGGTCATGCAGCACTAGTAGGTGTGGTATTGGGTGTCCTGCTACAGTTAAATCCCACTTGGATGCTATTGCCGTTTACCCTAGTCTTTGGCGTTGTTGTCCTCTATTTCATCGACAAAACAGATTTAGCCAGTGATAGCGTTCTTAGTATAGTGCTATCAGGCGCATTAGCTATCGGTGTGATCCTCTCTAGCTTGGTTCCAGGTTATCGTGGCAACTTAATGAGAGTCCTATTTGGCGATATTCTGGCCATTGACACCACAGATTTAATTTTGACGCTACTTTTGTTGATAGGCAGTAGCATATTTTTACTTTCAACTCTACGACAGCAAATTTTGTTGACCCTAAACCCCGATGTGGCGCAGGTACAAGGTGTTCCAGTTCAATTATATCGTTATGGGTTTGTAATTCTACTGTCGTTGGCCGTTGCCGTGGCCATCACAGCAGTAGGCATTTTATTAGTAAATGCCTTTTTAGTGATTCCGGCCTCCACCGCCAAACTTATGAGTCACCACTTTAGCCGCTTTCTGCTCATATCCGTGGTAATTGGTGCTACCACAAGCGTTGCTGGTATCATCGTTTCGGGTCTTTTCAACCTAGCATCAGGCCCTAGTATTGTGCTTGTCCAGTTTTTATTCTTTGTCACCATTTTTCTTGGGGTCAAGTTGAGGTTCAAAGCCGGATAAAATCTTTTTTTCTTCAACCCCTTGCAAAATCCCTTTGTGTTTGCTACATTTATTAATCGTGGCTCAAAAACAAGCCCCAGCCGGGATAGCTCAGTTGGTAGAGCAGAGGACTGAAAATCCTCGTGTCACGAGTTCAAGTCTCGTTCCTGGCATATCATTAAACCTCTTAAAACATTGAGTTTCAAGGGGTTTTTACTTTAATAGGTAATAGTTTTAGGGTTAAGCAGGAAAAATCCTAGTACAGCACGGCGTAAATAGGCATACCATTTGAAATCGTCAAACAGCCTGTTTGATAAGCTTTTTGACTTTTGACTTTTGACTTTTGACTTTTGACTTTTGACTTTTGACTTTTGACTTCCGCGCAGCGGTACTAGGCTACTTCTAACGGCTTATCGGGTAAAGCAATAGGTTCTGGCAAAGCTTTACCTTGCTCCTGATACCATTCAATCAGTGATTCTATAACTTCTTGCCCATGTTTTGCGGCTTCTTCGTAGGTTACACCGTGAGTATGATAGTGCTGCCAAGGAAATTCCGGAAGGTGAACCAAATAGCAGCTATCTTCATCTGACCATTGAATGACCATACTGTAGCGATAATTCATGCTTCTTCTGTGTCAATTTCCTGAGATTTTTGTATTTCCTTTAACTTATCCAAAACTCGATTCACCTGTTTTTCTAGATATTTGGGTGCATCATCTCCATCTTTACCTGCAATAGTAACAGGTTCATCAGGTACGAGTGGATGAGTCCAGAATGTATGACTACCTTTTGCCGGACGGTAGTTAAAACCTGCTTTCTGCAATATTGCTTTTAACTCTCTAACTTTCTTGGGCATCTGCCCTCACAATAAAGTCTTGGTTTTTGAGTAATGATTTCATTAACTTTGTTTCTCTAGAATAATTATGGCAAAAATTGCCATTTTATTGAGATAAGCGATTTTTTCAAACAGTCGGGGATATGAGGTGCTTATCTGGTTAATTTCAGCAAATTTTCACAAAATCGGGAATGTTTAACAGCAAAGTTGTATAAAATCTCAGTAATAACCTCATACTGACGGGATGATGCCGCCAGACTACGCAGGAAAAAATCTCCGAGGGCGCTCTTTTAAAGGTCAAAACCTGACTGGAGCTAACTTTAGCAAGGCGGATATTCGAGGAGCAAACTTTACCAACGCGATTCTTAAAGGTGCTGATTTTACAGGTGCTAAAGCTGGTCTACAAAAGCGTTGGACTATTGGGTTGCTTATAGTCTCATGGCTGTTGTCGGCACTATCAGGATTTTTATCGCTGATTATTAGTGCATTTGTAGCATTCATATTTAGCCCTACAACTACTGAAGATTTGAGTCATACTCAACAGATCATTATTGGGATAGTCTCCCTAATTGTGCTACTGGTTTTTTGTATTATTACCCTTCGTAAGGGTTTAACAGCAGGTTTAGGAGCCGGAGCCGTAGCCGTAGCCGTAGCCGGAGCCTTCGCCGGAGCCTTCGCCGGAGCCTTCGCCGGAGCCTTCGCCGGAGCCGGAGCCGGAGCCGTAGCCGTAGCCGTAGCTTTTACATTCTTTAGTGCTTACATTGGCTGGCGTAGTTTAAGAGGAGATGAAAAAGACGCTTGGGTTCGCTCATTTGCTGTCGCCTTCGCTGCAACAGGAGGAACTAGCTTTCGTGGTGCTGATTTAACTGATGTTGACTTTACCGGTGCAATTCTCAAAAATACAGATTTCCGAAAAGCCAAACTCACCCGCACTCGTTTCTATGAAGCTAAAAAACTTCACTTTGCTAGAGTGGGAGATTCAATATTAGCTAAACGAAATATTCTCAATTTACTCGTAACCTGCAATGGTAGAAAAAAATCATATTTTAACGCTAATCTTAAAGGCGCTAACCTCATAGGTGCAGACTTAAAAGAAGCTAATCTCAAACACGCTGACTTAAGTGAAGCCATCTTTCAAAGAGCTTGTTTAGAGTGGGCAAATTTAACTCTAGCTCAAGCTGTGAGTACTAACTTCACTAGCGCCAAAATGACAGGTGCTTGTATAGAAGCCTGGAATATTGAAAGTTCAACTCAGTTAAATAATGTTGATTGTCGCTTTGTCTATCTTCTAGAAAATCCCAAACCTGGAACAGATGACCGCGAACGTCGTCCCAGTAGTGGCGACTTTCAACCAGGAGAATTTACCAAGCTGTTTGAAGAGGTTTTAAATACTGTTGATTTAATTTTCCGTAATGGCATTGATTGGAAGGCTTTTGTGAATGCTTTTGATAATGTGCAACAACAAAATCAAGATACAGAATTAGCACTACAAAGTATTGAAAATAAAGGTGATGGAGTAATTGTTGTTAAAGTTGGTGTATCTGAAGGTGCTGATAAAGAAAAGATTCATAGTGATTTTACACAAAGTTATCAATTAGCTTTGCAAGCTGTAGAAGAAAAATATAAAGCACAATTAAATATGCAAAAAGAGGAGATAGATTTTCTACGCCAACAAAGTGCAAAAATTCCAGATATGATTATTTCGTTAGCGAATAAACCTATTAATGTTCAAATTGATAATAAATTAGAGAATAAAAATATGACTAACAGTAATGATTCCAGCCGTAATATTAACATTGGCAATATTGGCGGTGATTTTAATGCTAGTGGGCAAGCTTTAAATTTAGGTGATATTAGTGGTACGGTGACAAATACTATTAATGAGTTACCAAGTTCAACTGAACCTGATAAGCCAGGAGTTAAAGAATTATTAGCACAATTACAAACAGCCATTGAAGCTGAGGAAAATTTACCGCCAGAAGATAAAGCTGAGGCGTTAGAACAAGTAAAAGCTTTGGCAGAAGCGGGGAAAAATCCCCAAGAGGGAGCGATGCAAAAGGCGGCGAAAACAGCAATAAAAATTTTGAAGGGTACTGTTGCTAGTTTCCCTGATGCAACTAAGTTGGTTGAGGAATGTGGTAAGTTGTTGCCGTTGATTTCTCAGCTTTTGGGTTCAGTAGGTTTATTGATTTATTTGTCAGTCCCTTAAAAAAACATTGCCCCCCTCCGCCGCCGGAGAGGGGTTAAAAAAGCTCACTGCTGAAACTCAGCACTTAGCATTGCCTAATAAGCATCTTGCAACTCGTAGAAATCAGGTGAAATGTAATCCTTCCGCAAGGGCCAACCCACCCAATCTTCCGGCATTAAAATTCGCTTCAGATTCGGATGTCCCTCATAGACAATGCCGAACATATCGTAAGTTTCTCGCTCTTGCCAGTCTGCGGTTTTCCAGATCCAGTAAACTGAAGGCACGCTGGGATTTTCCCTAGGTAAAAACACCTTCACCCGCACTTCTTCAGGTCTATCGGCATTATCGCCAACTTTAATCAAGTGATAGACACTGACCAAATCTTCTCCTGGGCCCAGATCAATACCAGATTGAAACTGAAGATAATTAAACCCGTAAGCATACAGAGCCGTAGCTATAGGAAGTAAGAAATCTGACTCCACCTTAATTATCTCTACCCCGTTCTTGTCGGGTTCCAAAGACTCATGCTCAAAGCCATTTTCCGTCAACCACTGGGAAATTTGTCCAGCTTTAACCAAGGAATCTTCGGCTGTTGGTACTGGTTTGGAATCTTCTTCAGCCACGGTTTTGTTCCTCCTTTTGTGTCTTTGCTGTCAGCAACGCAGGTGGTACTGGTAGACCAATTGCTTCTGTTAATTCCTTTGGTGGTGTGTAACGAGTTTCTGACTGCAAATACTTACCAGTTAAAATTTGCTCCGTGGGTTTCAGGTTGTGAGTTGTGCTGTAAAAACGGTGAACTTGCTTAATTTGATCCCGTTCTTGCATTGAGTCATTAGCGATCTTTTTCCGCAGCTTAATAATTGCGTCGATAATCGCTTCTGGCCGGGGAGGGCAACCAGGCAAATAAACATCCACAGGAATTAGCTTATCAACTCCACGCACAGCCGTGGGTGAATCCACACTGAACATCCCGCCAGTAATTGTACAAGCTCCCATAGCGATGACATACTTTGGTTCGGGCATTTGTTCATAAAGACGCACTAATTGGGGTGCCATCTTCATAGTAATTGTCCCTGCCGTAATAATTAAATCGGCTTGGCGGGGGCTAGAACGAGGAATTAGCCCGAAACGGTCAAAGTCAAATCGGGAGCCAATTAAAGCTGCAAATTCAATGAAGCAGCAAGCTGTACCAAACAGCAAAGGCCACAAACTCGAAAGCCGTGCCCAGTTATAGAGGTCATCAACCGTAGTCAGAATCACGTTTTCAGAAAGATCCTGAGTAACTGTGGGACGTTCAATGGGGTTGATGATTTGCTCTTTGTCTTGGGTTGTTAAATTTGGATTCAAGACCATTCCAAAGCTCCTTTACGCCATGCGTAAACTAGGGCGACTACAAGAATTGCAATAAAAACTAGGGCTTCAATGAAAGCCAATAGCCCCAGACGGTGGAAAGCAACCGCCCAAGGATACAAGAAAACAGTCTCCACATCAAAGACGACGAAGACTAGCGCAAACATGTAGTAGCGAATATTGAACTGAATCCAGGCTCCCCCAATTGGTTCCATACCAGATTCGTATGTGGTGCGCCGCTCTAGGCTGTTACCACTGGGTCGTAGGAGCTTGGATGCTGAAAGTGCCAAGGCAGGCACAAGGCTGCAAATGATGAAGAAGCCTAGAAGGTACTCGTAACCGCTGAGGACAAACACAATGAATATCTACCGCTTATGGTGTAAATAAGGCTGTTACTTTCTTTTACATTATATCTTTTTGACTTTTCTGAAATCTGGGAAACAGACTCTCTTCAGGTATTTGATTCGCTTTGGGTAATGATGGAAAAGTCTAACAGGTATGTCATAATTTTTAACGTATATTTAATAATTCCTCTCTGCGAGGCCTGAGCAATGAGTGAACAAGCTAGCGAACAAGCTGTTGAAAATCCAGCATTAGACCGCTACGAGTGTCGCGCCTGCGGTTATGTTTATGAACCAGAAAAGGGCGATGATAGCCATAACATTGACCCAAATACACCTTTTGCAGAACTTCCCATAACTTGGCGCTGTCCAGTGTGTACTGCGAAAAAGACCGCTTTTGCCAATATCGGACCTGCGGGGACAGCATCCGGTTTTAAGGAAAATCTTGGTTATGGTTTGGGTGTCAATCAATTGACACCAGGGCAAAAGAACATTCTGATTTTTGGGGCTTTGGCTCTCGGTTTCTTGTTTTTTATCAGTCTCTACGGCTTACAATAAGACCCGTTATCTTTTTTACCCAGTTGGGAGGGCGACCATTGCCCTTAAGGTTAAAAATCTAGAAAACAACTACACAAATTTAGAAACAAGTAAGAAATACTGATGCATCCAATGGGTATTGTGAGAAATTGGCAAAGAATATTTGCCTTGTTAATATTAGTCCTCATGTGTGTAGGTTGTAGCAAAGTCCCTTCCACCAGCTATAACCCTTGGGAAATTATTTCTGTGCCTACAGAAGCTAAGTTGCTGGATATTGCCTTTACTGATAACCCCCAGCATGGTTTTTTAGTAGGTGGCAATGCCACGCTTTTGGAAACAAATGATGGTGGTAATACTTGGCAACCACTCACACTGGCACTTGATGACCCCAAGTCTCGTTTTGACTCGGTAAGTTTTGCCGAGCAAGAAGGCTGGATTGTAGGAGAACCTTCTTTACTACTACATACCACTGACGAAGGTCGTTCTTGGTCACGTATTCCCCTCAGTGAAAAATTACCTGGTAGTCCCATCGCTATCTATGCACTAGGAGAAAACACAGCTGAAATGGCTACCGATGTAGGAGCAATTTATAAAACTACAGATGGTGGCAAAAATTGGAAAGCCCAGGTTGAAGCAGCTGTTGGTGTAGTGCGTAATATGGAGCGCTCGGTTGATGGTAAATACGTAGCTGTGTCCGCCAAAGGTAGCTTCTATTCGACTTGGGAACCTGGTCAAAGTGCTTGGCAACCCCACAACCGCAATAGTTCTCGACGCCTAGAAAATATGGGTTTTACAGAGAATGGTCAATTGTGGTTACTAGCAAGGGGGGGGCAAGTGCAATTTAACGACCCAGCTAATCCTGAAGAATGGCAAGAGGCGCAAAGTCCTGAGTTGGCAACAAGTTGGGGTTTACTAGATTTGGCATATCGCACTCCCAATGAAATTTGGATCGGTGGCGGTAGCGGTAATTTGCTGCGGAGTCCTGATGGTGGTCAGACCTGGGAAAAAGACCGCGATGTGGAACAGGTAGCTGCTAATTTGTACAAAGTTGTCTTTTTTGGAACAGATCAGGGATTCGTTATAGGCGATCGCGGTATTTTACTTAAATACCAACCAAATATCGCTAAAGCTGACCCCATAGGAGCCGCTTAGGGACACCACACGCTTAAGTATTCGCCCTGATTTCTGAGAAGAACGTTGCAACTTGTAACTGTTTTTAAACTTTGTAGGATAATAGACTCAATAACAGTCTTCATGAAGGTAGGAATCTAAATGTCAGGTACCACTGGAGAACGTCCATTTTCGGACATTATTACCAGCGTTCGTTACTGGGTAATTCACAGCATCACCATTCCCGCATTGTTTATTGCCGGCTGGCTGTTTGTCAGCACTGGACTGGCTTACGATGCTTTTGGCACACCCCGTCCTAACGAGTACTACACACAAACACGGCAAGAAGTGCCCATTGTCAAGGATCGTTTTGACGCTAAACAGCAAGTTGAACAATTTATCGGAAAGTAGTTTGGGATCATGACTAGCGGAAATAACGTCAATCAACCAGTTTCTTATCCAATTTTTACAGTTAGATGGCTCGCAGTTCATACCCTAGGCGTGCCCACTGTATTTTTCTTAGGCGCGATCGCCGCCATGCAGTTTATCCAACGCTAGGAGTCAATCATGGAAAGAACGCCAAATCCTAATAATCAACCGGTTGAACTTAACCGGACTTCGCTATATCTAGGACTTCTACTAGTTTTTGTACTAGGTATTCTGTTCTCCAGTTACTTCTTTAACTAAAAGAGAACAGTTTTTGTAAATCTTTGTTTATTTAGTTCCGTGTTGATTTTTTGTTAAGGGAGGAGAAAAGCTGTGTCAGCAGGAAGTGGGAGAATACCCCTGTGGGTCGTCGCTACGATCGCAGGTTTAGGTGTAATTACAGTTTTAGGCATTTTCTTTTACGGAGCCTACGCTGGCGTTGGTTCTTCAATGTAAAAATAACCTGATTCTGAATGCCATTTAGTATGGACTTTGTGGCAATTGTTTAAAAATCGGTATTAACAAACCGCCTGTCTCATCGAGATAGGCGGTTTGTCGTTAGAATTAGCTCTAAAATTGGTAACGAGCTACTTCACCCATGACTAATTAAGCAATATCATCGCGTTCAATGTATAACAACAAAAACGCCATTGTTACCGCCGGAAAAACTAGACTAGTCAGGGGAACAAGAATAGAGGGCAAAAATGAAGCTGCCATAGTTAAGTTTCCTATTGAATAATAGACAATCCTCGAAAACGAGCTTACTGCAAATCCTGCCTGATTTTTTAAATTCTCAAAATTTTTAACACAGCCAGTTTCATAGGAGTTTACATCCCCAGTAATTCATCTAGCCTTAAATTCGGCAAGTCTGGAGGAATCACAGTCCGCACAACCGTGACTTTGTGACTTTCCTGCTGGGTAACTTGATGGAAAGCGATCGCCTCTAGGCGAATTTCCAAACAGCCAAAGGGAATATTTAATTGAGTCATCACTTCCACATCTCCCGCAGGCTGAGGTAGCAAGTCTGTCAGCACATGA
Organism: Anabaena sp. CCY 9613; assembly: GCF_963920895.1. Lineage (NCBI taxonomy): Bacteria > Bacillati > Cyanobacteriota > Cyanophyceae > Nostocales > Nostocaceae > Anabaena > Anabaena sp. CCY 9613. The sequence goes on along the minus strand of NZ_CAWUDE010000007.1, from coordinate 44,865 downwards.
GGGCCATCCAGCAACCAGCGCGTTTGGCAATCTTCCACCCATAACTTAATAGCTACTTGCGGAGGCACAGCAGGCAATTCTATCCTCACTCTCACAGACTTACCAGCAACTAATTCCCCATCCGGTACATGCATCTGCGGAATCGGTAAAGGCTCAACTATTCCTCCTTCCAGCAATGGAGGGGATAAGTCTGAGTTGGCTTGCTCTTGCTGTTGAGAGGTACCACTGACTGTTAAATCTGCTGCCTCTATAGTATATGTATCATCTACCACAAATTCTTGTGCTAACCAAGCAGATGGTGTTGGCGGATGGACAGCCGATGCTAATTCGGGGACTGGAGGCGGTGATGCAGCGGTTTCTTCTAATAAATTATTTTCTGCATCCACATCTGCGAGTATTTCTGTTTCCGCTACTTCTGGTATTTCTGTCTCTTGTACTTCTGCTGCGATCGCATCTACTGTGCTTTCTGTTTCCTCCTCTAGATTTAATAATGAGTCAACATCTACAGGGGGAGAAGAAAGCGGCATTTGTTCATCAGGTATCCTTTGCTGATGAAGAACATCAATAATCGATTCCGGTAAAGAAGATGCTTGGCTATGCATCCACTTTCTAATCAGGGGGGAAGAATAAATATTACCTTCTGTGGTTAATGGCAAACTGGCTGGGCTAGTTACTTCTGACTCCAATTCATTGCTTAACTCTACACTGGCCGAGGCAGTTATTTCTGGCTCCGATGCATCTGGATATTCTGTATCATCAGGTACTAATTCCGGGGGAGATAATTTCAGTTGATTTTCATCCTCCAAGATAGGTGTATCAGTCTGTAGAGATTCCTCAACAGCCGCAGTATCTAGAGCATTGGCCGTGCTATTATCCTCTTCAACTTGTGTGTTAGATGCAGCTTTCACGCGTTTTAAGTAGGGAAAAGTACTGCTGAGCATCGTCACTCGATGATCTCTAATGACCAGCTGCGCTAAATTAATCGGAGCTAAGGGAGTTAAATTTTCATTTTTCTCTCTGGGTGCTGACTCTAGAGAGACAGATAAATTCACGTCATCAATCGCCAAACCTGTAGTGAGTGCAGTTTTGGCAGTGGATTGGTTCTCAGGTAGCTTTGGTAGTTGTGGCAAACGAGAATCTGCTGCTTTCTGGATCTCAGATACTGGCAATGAAGCTTCTGCTATTTCCCGTGGTTTAATTTGCGGTGGCTGTGAATGACTGAGGGCAGAAGTCTCAAGCAGCCCAGAAGCATCTTTTGGGGAAGTTTTGACCAAATTGAATAACCCTAAATCAATGCTCATAGTCCGTTCCGGCACTGTAGACTCATCTGCCGAATTGGGTGATGCGCTAGAGCTATCCAAGAAATTGAGATAACTACTTTTGGCTGCTGCTGTGATTGCCAATAATTCCGTCACATCTGCTGTAATTGTGAAAGACTTGCTAGCTAACAGAACTATTTCATCCACATCTGTAAGTGAGCCATACAAACGCATGTCTGCCAAAATCAGCTTGGATTCACAGTGAATGGGGATATTAATTACAGAACTGATATTAAAGGGCAGCGAGCTATTTGGTAAAGGCTGCCGCACCAAGGTTAAAATTTCTGACTCCAGAGGCGATCGCAGTTCAATTAGTAATTTTAGGGCATAGAGGTTTTCCGGGTATGGTGTTTCATCCTCACCATTTACCTGGTTTTGTAGCTCTACGTGCCCGTTAATAGTGAGTTTTTCTCCCCAGCGAGCAATGTAAATTTCTCGATCTAAGGTGAGCAATAATGGCGGCGGTGGTTGTACAACTGAACTATCTTCCAGTTCCTCATGTTCTAGTAAAGTTTCAACGGTGGGTAAAGCTAAATCCATTAAATTTTGTAAAATTTGCTCTGCCGTTTCGCCTTTCAACCAGACGGGACTAACTGGCTGGTCATTAACTGCACTTCCCTCTTCTATTTGAGTTGATAAATCGGTAGTAGCCGACTCACTTTCACTGTATACAGTCACCGGAGCTATCAATTCTTCATCAGCAATAGTGGCTGAGTTGATGTCGTTGTATACAGTCACCGGGGCTATTAATTCTTCATCAGCAATAGTAGCTGAGTTGCTGTCGTTGTATGCAGTCACCGGAGCTATCAATTCTTCATCAGCAATAGTAGCTGAGTTGCTGTCGTTGTATACAGTCACTGGGGATATCAATTCTTCATCAGCAATAGTAGCTGAGTTGCTGTCGTTGTATACAGTCACCGGGGCTATCAATTCGCCATCAACAATATGGAGTGAATTAGACTCTATACTTTCCGTCTTGCTCAAGCGCTCCCGTGTCTCGTATGCTTCCTGAGACAAGACTTGCAGGTTGATACTGTATTGCCACGATTGACCGAAAAGATCCGACATTAAATCCCCTGAGCATTGCAATTCCCAAATACCTGGCTTGAGGTGGGTAAAGGGAATTACCGCCATTAAACCTTCCGAGTTAGTGCGCCGCGATCGCTTTTGAATACGCCGTTTTGGGGGAATTTCTTGGGTTGAAGAGTGAGTAACCCGGATTTCTACATCCGTATTAGGCAGGTTAGAACGAGCCAAAACTCTATACCGACCTTCCAAAATTTCTAAGTTTGGCGATTCCAGGGTATGCCAAGAGCGATCGCCCTGCTTCTGTATTAGAAATTGCCAGTGTTCCATTGTGAGTGATGCCCGTACCAAAGAGCAGCAGAGTCAGATTGTGCGTTATCTTGCTTGCAAGTTTACCTCAGCAACTAACAATTGCATCACCCAATGTTACTATTTGCTTCCCAGTCCGGCAACATTACCATCTACTTTACAAAAACTTTAATTACTTTACTTCTTGCACTTTCCCTAACCGGGTAAAGCGAATTTCAATCCGTCGCCGTGTTTGATCTTCTTGACGCGCGATCGCCGCAAATTCTCCACTAGGTAATATTAACTGAGCAGCTGAATAAGCACGGAATGATAATCCCTGGAGTCTTTGTTCTTTTAGCTGGATATTACGCAGCACTTGTACTACTGCCAAAGCGCGCATCAATCCTAAATCAGCATTAGAACCAGCTTGTAATTTACCTACTGGCAATGCACCACGCGCCACATTTTCTAAATTTAAGTCTAAGTTACTGGCTACATTACCGTTGGGCTGACCGTCTGTATGTCCAATAATTTCTACAATATTAATATTATATTCTTGAGTCCTACCTTCTATTTCTGGCACTATTTGCCGAGCAATATAATTCAACATCGCAGGAGGAATTGTCGCGCTACCGGAAGCAAACCTATATGCACCTTCATCTTGGATCACAATAATTGGTGGTGTATCTGTTACCCCCACATTTTTATTAATAAACGATGTTACTATAGCCAATAATAAAAACAAAAGCAGTATCATGAAGGCATTAGACATTAAATCTGTAAAAGCCGTAGACACGTTTAATTCTTCATGATATTCATGATGTTGCCAACGCCTAACCATGTTTTTAATTAATATTAACTATGAGGTAAATTATCTATGATGTTGTCTTGTGGCTCAGATGACAAATTTTTGTCTTGCTGACGTAATCGATAAATTTCATGCTTAGTATCATTGAGATGCTGAATGCACATTTGTAAATTGGTATTAATATTTTGCAAATTTTCTTTATTTACTACTGTTTGCCGATTCATGCCTTCTAGTAAGAGATTACCTATATTTTTATACTTTGTCACCAAATTAGAATTACCATTTTCGATTAATTCTGTTAATTTTTCATGATTGCCATTAATGTAATTAGATAAATTACCAATGGTCGAATTAACTGCTGTGGAATAATTATTTATTATACCTAGTAACTCTTGTAAAGCTACATTTATTTCCTGTAAACTTTCAGTTTTATCGATAATATTATTTTCTAATTTATCCAGTTTTGTCACTGCCTTACGAAAACTGTTAGCACCTTGCTGGAGTTGAGGAATAATTTCACTTAAGGAATTTTGGTTAACTTGATGTAATTCTAGTATTTGCGAAGAAGTTTGATTTACAAGCTTCATTTCTGCTCCTAATTCATAAACTTCAGTCACAAATACTTCTAAAGATTGAGTTGTGTTAGCTAAATTTGTAGCAGATTGAGAAAAGTTATCTTGTAGCTCTTTTAAACTGGTGATAGAAGCCGATAATTTTTCAGGAAACTGACTATGAGCAAATATTTCAGCAGCTTCTTTAAAGATATATGATTTAGCATTCAGTTCGTTAATTGCCATTTCAAATTCATCAGCTGCGCTCGATATAGTACCAGCAGCTTCTGTAAATCTTTCATAAACTTGCCTAGCTAAATCTGTAACTTCTTTATTTCCTGAGGCTATTTGTTGTGCTACCTTACCCATAGATTTTTCTACCGCATCTCGCACAGTATCACCAAATCTAGTTAAAAACTTATCTTGTTGGGATACCATTTTATTAACTATTTTATCAAGACGAGTATCACCTTGTACTTGAGGTAAATAAATATTATCTAAATAATCTTCTAAAGCACTCAAAACATAATACTTGAGAGCGCTAGTATTAAATTGAAGATTAATTATTGTCAGCAATGCACTAAAAAAAAGTCCTGTCAAACTCGTCACAAATGCAATGCTCATTCCTTCTAAGGGCGTTTTTAATTGTTCGACTAAATTATTAATATCAAGAACATTAGTTTGATTAATTGTCTGACTCAGACTAGATAAATTAATAGTGATTCCCGCAAAAGTACCCAGTAAGCCAAAAGCCAAAAGTAAATTTGGCATGATACGGCAAAAATATTCGATTTGTTCCAGCGAAAATATTTTAATTTTTTCTTGGCTGTATACTTGGTCAATTAAAGCTGTTGTATTCACGTTATCTAAATGAATACTTGCTTTTTGAAATCTTCTTTCTAATGTTTCTACTATTTTTGGTTGCTGTCCTGGGGAATGATGATCAATTAATCTTTTTACTTGTTTGGCTAATGCTTGCAAATATTGATATGCAGCAATCCGCAACCCAATTGTAATTATAGAGGGAATAACAATGATGAGAATAGTGATAAAAATCAAGTACCCTGGTATTGGTGGCATGAAATTACCCAGATATGAAGTAGTAAGAGAGGATAATAAATTTTAGGTAAGTATCTACCATGAATAAAAAACATTAAATTGAGTATTCATCAAGCAGTTTTTGTTTCTTTCGTTCGTAATCTTCTACAGTAATTAAATTTTTATCTAACAACTGTTTTAAATTTTCTAAAGCTGCGCGTAGTTTTGACATATTATCAGTAGATTCTGCTGCATGATTATCTACTATTTCACCAACAATAGTTTTTTGTTCCCCTGGATTATGGTTAAATGGAAGTTCTGGAATTGAGGAATTAAATTGCTCGTTCATTTTTCTGCGAAACCGATTAATAATTCCTTCTTTAGCTGTGGGATTATTGCTACCAATTATTGCCAATTTATAAGGATAATTAGGATGTTCCTCTGCTAATTCGTCTACTTCTTTGACAAATTTCCTGAGTCTAGGTAAATATTCATTTTTCCATAACTCAGGTTGTCTTGCTATCACAGCAATTTCTTGAGTTAATATTTTCTTTAACTCTGCCTTCATATCTGGATGGTTAACAAGTTCTTCTAAAGCTTGACCCCATTCTGCACTGAGATCAGCTATGTAGTAGTTATCTCGTAACTCATCATAATATTTAAATTCTAATTGCTGATTTTGGGGATTTTTTTGCAATAGTTCTAAAGCTAGACAAGGATACAAAACATCCTCTAATTGTTCTACGGTTATTGCATCCGGAGGAATAATATCAGGGAAAGTAATACAATAATCATTATGTAAACCAGACGTTGCAGAATGCTGTTCTCGCAAGTAATAATTTTGCATTCTTTCCAGACTATTAATTAATCTCAAAGGAAATCCTGCATACTCATTGATAAATAAAATTTCATCCTCAGCCTGCATTGATTTTAAAACACTTGGATCAACACCTAAATCTTGAGTCAACAAAGTTTTAAACTGTCTCACTTCTAACTCATCTGTGTCTTTAAATCCTACTAACTTACTACTTTTCGCAGGGTCATCACGGAAATGAGGGTCACTTAAATTCAAGCGTAGTAGAGGTTCAGCTTCTTGCATGATTTGTGCTAAACGAGTTGAACGTGCTGCTGAGTAGTTTTGCATGAAGCGCTTAATCACCGATTTGACGACATTATTACCACGTAAAGCAAATATACTGTCAACGCTTAGATTAATATCTGCTTGTAGTAATTCTTGAGTAGTACGTTCTTTATCGATAAAACCTGCTAAAGAATTTCCTCTTCCAGTTTGTTCGGTGATAGCTGAACTGACTAATACTAACTGCGATCGCACATCATCTTCAGGTAACATAATTTGATGACAGCGTTCAATATCCTCATTGTCAAATATAGCTTCACCGCTCATTTCATCAAAATCTAATTGTCTTAAATCGCTATCTTGTTTTTCGTAAATATTTTTTATATCTTCTACCAAGCTACTAAAAGTAGTAATTTTAGTAATTTTATCTTGAACATATTTTTGTAAGGCATTAACAATTTTTAGCGTTTCTTGAATTACATTTAAATCAAAATTATGCTTGATGATTTTACAAATTTCCTGCAAGCCTCTTTTCGTCTCTGATTGAAAATGATTATTCTTAGTATTTAAGAATGGCATTCCCAATTTATCTTCAATGTCTGCAAGTATTTGTTCTGTATCTCGCCAAGATTTATCTATATTTTCTAGTCGTTTACTATTACCTAAATCAGTAATTATGGTTTGTAAATTATATTGATAATTATTTAGTTCATGTTGCAACGCATCTAGCCAATCACGGCTACTTTTAATGGAAAAATTAGAATTTATTGGTGTTAGCAATTGATTTAAATAATCATCAATATTGTTTTGAAGTTCTTTAATAAGATTAGGCGCAACTTGGATTAATCTAGTCAACCAAATTCCTCTATTACTCTCCGTTTCACCTGGTTGAACTTTACGAAACTGTTCACGAAATTCTCTAGGTATTTTTTGCCTAATACTATGACGATCATCTTTATTTTGACATTCAGAAATTAATCTTTCTAGTCTAATTCTCCAAGTATTCAGATTATTGCTAAATGTATTATTAGATTCTTGAACACTTTCTGATAACTTAGTAATTAAACCATCTCTAGCAGCTAAGTCATTGTGCCAACGATACTGAACAAGAAATTGTTCAAGTAAATTCAAAGGATCTGGACTTTGATGTTTGCCATTTAACCAAAAATTGACTAATTCTAAACTAACTTGATTTAATGAGATTTGAATTACAATATCACGAGGAAAATAAATTGCAGCTAATCCAAATGTTAAATACCGTTGGCTATTATAACGTGGGTGTTTATCCGATTGGATCATATGTTGTAAAAAATTATCTCTATTTCCTTTGATTATTGGTGCTAATTCTCCAGTAAAATCTAAAGCAATTTTATGAGCGATCACATTACACAACTTACCTTGTGTAAGAATTGCATATTCACCACTAGTCTGATGAGACACTAAGTAAGAATAATCAAATGGTGGACGTTTTTCTTGCACATAAACTGGATTTTGGACATCATAGCAAGCGGCAAATTCTGTACCAGGACTGCTGTAATAATTTAATTCTTTTAAAGCGGCATAAGTATTAGCATTCATATTAGGTGTATTGCCATATAATTCTGGACTAATCACTAAATAGCCCACAATTTGAGCGCTTTGATCACCATATAAATGTCGCAGACTATAGGCAGTATCTAAAAACATACCGCTGCCTGTACCACCGCATAATGAACCCACTACAAAAATATTCAAGCCTGCTTCTACTTTTAACCCTGTTTTTAGCAAGAAAGACTCATGTCCTCTCGTGCGTCTTTCAGCTGTTTCAATTGCTGATTGAATTTTATAGTAATTATGGAAAAAAGCAAGTCTTCCTACTGGTCTAATACCTTTTGCACCTTCTTCAACTGCTTTAATATTGCGTAATAACTGCGGAGGAAACCATCTAACAATATGGTCATAAGGGCCATAATTACTATATTCTGAACGCCTTTCTATTCCTTCGACAAACATAGTCACTTCTTTTGATGACATAGTAGCAGTGACTTTTTCAGCTTCTCGAAAACTTAAATCAACACCATGATAAGTACTACCTGTACGAATACCAGTTACTTGAGTAGCAGCTTTATCAGTATCAAGATGCACAAAACTGATAATTGGTAGATTAGTTAAATTTCCATAGCGGTCAACAATTAACCGTCGAATTCGCATTAATACATCTCTACCAGTACCACCTAAACCTATACAAATTGTGCGACTTATTCCCCGATATTGTAAATCATTGGTAGTTGCTGAGTTCATAAAATATTTCCTGAGATGCTATTTATTAACTTGAATATTAATCTCGTAATCGCGTTGGCGATGATCTGGACAATTGAGTCTAAATTTAGATTTTGATATTAAGGTGCGTGTGGTAATTTCCCGCCCGTTATAAGTAATAGTTTCTAATTTATTAGGTACTAAATAAAGTTTTTCTCCCTTACGTTCGAGGTATGCCCTCACTTCTGTACCTGGACAGTCTATAACATCCGTACAATTATCTTCATGTTTCCCAATGGCAATTTTTTGATTATTATTTAATCTACATATTTGTTCTTCGTGTCCTTCAATATTGACGTAAAATTGCCATTTTTTACGTATTCGATGTAACTTCAAACTAGCCGCTAAGAAACTAGTAAGTATTAATAATAAAATTAAACTAGGTGTTCCTAACTGTCGTCTTAAATAAAAATTAACTAAACAAGTTTCTTGATTACCTGGCGCTGGTGTACAAAACTCTTGTACTGTCGGTACAACATCAACTACGGTTAATGTATATGGTCTATTTTCCTGAGTAATAATCGAGAGCGATCGCTGGTTCAAAGGTAAGATTTCTATCCAAGCTTGTCGCTCTTTGCTTTCGGGAGAGTCAGAGATTCTCATGGGACTATCAGCGGGAGTTTCTATCCAAACATCTGACGTAATCCCCGGTTTAGTAAATAAAGGTGCATCTGTTAACCAAACAATAGATTGCGGTTTAATTTTTTGATTTTTTTGTAGACGATTATGATTAATTTGAGCAATACTTTGATAAATAATTAACTCTGCACGCTGAATATCTGTACCATAGTAATTGGCATCAGATACTAAAGGTATTGCTGCTAAAATTTTTTCAATATTTTCTTGACTTTTATGAATATATTTAATCGGGGTTCCTAAAGGATTAATATAAGGATTTTTGTCTTGTAAAACTACATGATTAGCGAAAGGAACAATGTAGATATAATCTCCTGGTTTAATGCTATTTTCAATTATTTGACGCAAACGAATGCGTCCTTCATTATTTAAGCCGACGCTCTCTGTCAAATCAATTGCCAAAACAACATCTCGTCCACCACTTAACTGAGAGACTAAATTTAAGCCAAATTGTTGTATGCGAGTTAGTTGTTGTCCAGGGGGAATTTTTGTTAAAGTCACAAATCAGACAGCCCCAAAAATACTATGTAAGAATTCTTGCACAGTATGTAGTTAACTTTGTCAATATAAAATCAACAGCAATTTTGCTTTTATAGTTGAGTATATGCTTACATTTTAGCGTTTTGACCAGTAATTATGAGTTAATTACTATGTAAACATTTTGTAAAAAAAATGAAAAAAAATATACCTGTAAGATGAACATGGTTACTTGAGACAAGCAAAACCGAGTGTTATCTACAGGTTAATCACAAAAATTAACAATGTTAACTTGAAGGGTATCAGACACCGTAATGGTTTTGATAGTAAGCCAAGATTTGCTGCACACGGTGCCGACTTTCTGACCTAGAGTTAGGTTGGCAAGAAATCACTAACCCAGCAATTTGGCTTTGATCATAATCAAATTGTTGAGATGACTGAGGAATTAAAGCAACTTCTACACCTTCAACTTGGCGCAAATGAGCAGCTATCTCTCGATAGACTGCTAAAGGTAAACCAGTAAATTCAATTTTTTCCTTAGTCTCCATCTTTTACGAAGCTCCGACAGTAACAGGATTTTGAGGTGTTGTCATCGAAACAGAATTGCCAACATTAGTTGTGGCTGATGGCGTTGAGTTGCTAGCCTCTTCACCCACCATTCTGGCGACTTCAATACCATATTGTTCCAGAATTACAATCGGATTGGAACCTGCATTCATTTCAATACGTTTAATTAACAGTCCATTTGCAAGTCGCTGTCCTGCCTGTACATAACGACTCGTGGTTTCATTGGGGACTTTAATAATCGCTTGGGGTTCTTTCCCAATTAGCACTACACCACTTACTGTAACTGCCTTAGCTAAGTCAGGTTGCGCTGGTGGTGGTAATACAGATACCAAGGTGGGATTGGGGACAACTTGAGGCATAACCGATGGCAGAACTGAAGCCTGAATAGGAGGCTTTGGTGTTTGTGCCACATTGCTGGAAGCAACAGGAGTTCTAGTTCCAGTAGAAAGGGCCGCACTGCTGTTTGGCTGTCTGGGTACCATAGCAGTAGGTAGGCGGGGTAACACCGGAACTACCCTAGCAGTAGTTGTACTTTGAGGAACCGAAAGAACTGGCTGCCCGATAATTTGGGCAAACGGATCAGTACGCCCTTGTGAAACTATGACTACTCTCTCTGTAGCATTAGTGGGTTGGATTAAGTTAGGAGTTGCCGAAGCATTAGTTACTTCCTTGGTGGTAGATACCACAGGATTATTAAAGGATTGAGTCGCCAATGGCGACTTTGTAGCTGGCGTTGCACTAGGCACAGGAGCAACAGCTTCTGGTGTACTTTCTGTAGTACAGCCTGCGATCGCCAAACTTAAACACGCTGCAAATGCAATTTTGGAATTTCTGCCCATTAGCCGTTCTCAAAAGCTACCGGAAACATTGCTGGAGGAAATCAACCATGCCTATTTGTATTTCAGGCAAAGTATCTTCCCGTTATAACCTACTTTTTATAATTTTAAAGGTTATTTTTAGCACACTTAACCTAGGGGAAATGCGGCTAACCTGATGGGTTATTCATCCTCTGCGGTACCCATGAGGTGCTTTAACAAGCCCAGTCCTTTTTTCACCCTCCGGGAAACTGTAACGACACTAATCCCCAAATGTTCTGCTACTTGTTTTTGGGTCAAGTCCTGTAAAAATACGCATTCTAGTACTTCACGAGTACATTTTTCTAGCTGAAACAGGGCTTGTTGCAAGCGAATTTGGTCTTCTTGTGCCAGTTGAAAGCTACGATGACGTGGATCGGGAACCAATTCTCCTAAGCTGGTAGACCCATCTTCTCCGTCCAAAACTGGGACATCTAAGCTCAGAGGAGAGCGATTGACCCATGCTAATTTAATTTCTTGCCATTCATTGGGGGAAATTTCCAGTGCTGCGGCTAATTCAGCATCGGTAGGTTGGCGATTATATTTTTCGCGTAAGGAACGTGAAACGCCAATTGCCTGCTGTTGTAGAGCTAAATAACGCCGAGGAATTCGCACCGTCACACCTTTATCTCGCAGGTAGTGTTGAATTTCACCACGAATGTAGGGAATAGCAAAGGAACTGAAAGCATGTCCTTTAGAAATTTCAAACTTTTCAATAGCCCGAATTAAACCCAAACAGCCAACTTGCAACAAATCATCATAGTTTTCACGACATTGATTCATCCAATAGTGAGCTTCTTTTCTCACAAGTCCAAAATTTAGTTTTACCAGTTGATTGCGAATAGTTTCGGAACGAGATTGCTGATATTCTCGCAACAACTGCCAAATTTCATGCTTAAGTTCGTTGGTGACTGTAGTAGGCATAGCACCGCATGTATTTAGCAAATGATTAGTGAATACCTGCTTATCAACAGCTACGATTGTGAAATATTCCAGAAAAAAATATGCTATTTTTCCCATAAAATATATGGTAAATAACAACTTTAGCTGTGAAATACCTTAGAGGCTTGACAATCGCCCAAAATATCAATAAGCGAGGCTGGTATTTCTCTTGTTATTTAAATTCGTGATTATCTGTAGCTTTTGATGACTACATTTAAACAAAATATAAAATTAGTTCTATAGTTTCAAACCGAGATTGTACCTAAATTCATTAATCAATGAATCAGACTGTTAATAATGATTTTTATAAATAATTTTTAGGATGTTTCAGTGGAAATACTGTAGTTAACAAATGAGATTCATCTGATATTCAAAATTATTAAGTAACTGTGAGTATAAATAAATTTAATTATCAAAGCTGTTATGGTTTTTCAGCAAATAAAAAATGTTATCTGTTCTCAGTTATGTATATTTTGGGTTGTAGTGTAAATCTAAAAATATAATGTTAAGTACTCTTCCCTGTTGCCTACTTTAGAGACATCAAAAAATTAAATTCCTCAATTCCTGCATCCAATACGACTATCAGATTTCTTTTCCCCAGCCTCTCCTGCCTTCCCTGCTCACCAAGGCGATTAATTATTTTTTGATGACATTGGTGCCGTGCCTCAACCATCATGAATCTCAGCTAAGTGAATAAAAAACCCATTTACATCCCCTGAATGTATGGGAAGCAAATGGGTAAAATCTGGTAATAAAGCTGATGATTAAAGAATTGAATTTATGAGTACTAGCTAGTAGCCATACTCAAAAGAATTTAGCCACGATTAGGTTCAACTCGGGCATAAAACAGACCGCGAATCTTGACTTCCTTCGGTTCGCCAGCACCTAAATCAGTATCAGAAGGTTGTTCGCTCTCGAAAGTACCAGCAATTTCACCACTAGAGCTATCTATTTTGGCTACTTGCAAAGAAATTTTGCCATCGAGAATTTCCACCCGTTTGACGTTAGCGCGGGTCAAGTCTTCGTCATCTGCTTGGGCAGGTAGAGCCACAGCATTATCGTAGCCACTGACAACACCACGACCTTTGGGATCTAAGAAAGCTGCACCACGATAGGAAGGAACTTTGAAAGTACCTTCAAAGTCCGTAGAGGTGTTGATACTGGTCAAACCAGGTTGTGTTTGAGCAATCAAATCTTTGATGGTGAAGAGGAAAGGTACTGATTCACCACCAGGGAGTTTGACAGTGATGGCTTGGAAGTCCAGACCATCTGCTTCTACAAAGGTCAGGCTGTTATCTGGATTGATTTTCAAATCACCTTGTACCTGGTCAATGGTAGAAGTGTACCTGGTCAATAATTTGCCAGAAACAAATTCTGCTGTTTGCCGTTTATTGGCAGGTTCTTCTTTCACAAAGAAAGTGGTTGGTTCCAAGCAGAGTTCTTTGATGCTGTAGGATTTGCTGGAATCAATGGGAATAGAACCACGGCTAGTTTCTGCCAACTGGGGGCATTTGTTAGCCAAGCCAGTGCCGCGAATTTGTTCGTAGGTCAGTACATCCCTACCACCGGTAGAAGTGGGAGCATCACTACAAGCAGTTAATAGGCCAAGACACACAGCCAAGAATGCAACAATTAAAGCGCGATACCTCATGGTCAACCTCAATGTCAAAAATTAATATCTAAGTTGTAAAAGTCAAATCAGCCAGATCATACGATTTTTTTTCACTCAAAATCAAAGCAGTCTAGTCTTATCTAAAAACACATAATGAGATTTTACTCACTTAAAGGCTGTACTAGACGCGATCGCTCACTTTTAGAAGTGATCATGAGTGCCTGTAATATGGACAAAGTACGTCAAGCTGAAATCTTTGCCCCAATAAGCTTGTAGCTTCTGAGGCTTCATCTTTGCTACTCCATAGGTGTGTACTTATGCCCTGAGAAATTAGTGATCACAGATAAAAGCCAAAAATCTTCGGTAAATTTGAGTAGACTTCAACTACACGGAGATAATGGCATGAACAATAAACAAAGTGTTGAATCAGAAAATTTGTCTGATCAATTGCAAATGATCGCAACGGCAGTAAATGATGTAGCTCAGGCTTGTGAGGGAGATGCCATCGCTCTTTTGGGCTTGCTGCGGCATTTGGAACAGTTACATCGAGATATTCGAGATAGCTCTTTTCAAGAGAGTTTGCCGGATAATCGTCAAAAACTCTACTCTTTGCTCAAAGATATTGAGTCTGAGGGGGGCTGGCCTTATATTGAGCGCATGAGGCTAAAAGCCTTTCTCGCAATTTTGCCGCCATCCGCAATGGAGGAACACAGCGAGGCGGAAAACAGCGATGATTTGTTAGAAAGCGATCGCTCTTTGAGTTGGTAAGCTCAAACTTAGTTTTGAGTTTTGAATTCAGAATTGTTCGCGCTTCATAATTCTTAACTCATCACCTTTGTATTTAGCGCCTGGGACTGATGCCATCACAAAGAAAGCGATCGCTTTCTTCAACGTTGCGGTTGTGCTTGAGGTAATCATCTACCCAGTTGCAACCACGCAGCAGCAGGTGATCAAGATGCAAATCCCACAAAATGATTGTTTTATCATCACTAGCCGATGCCAGGGTTTGACCATCAGGACTAAAGCCAACACTTAACACAGGGGCGCGATGTCCGTTGAGGGTTTTAATCAATTTACCTTCACGGCTCCAGAGTTTGACTGTGCTGTCCCAACTGGCAGCAGCCAGCAATTCACCTTGAGGATTGAATGTAACAGCGTTGACGCTATCGCTGTAGCCCTTTAAGAGTGTTTTTAACAACGTCCCATCGTATCGCCACAACCGGACTGTATTGTCCCAACTGGCAGAAGCTAGCAATTGCTCGGTGGGACTGAAGCTCACACCTAACACCCAGCTATCGTGGGGTGAAAAAGTTTTGAGCAAAGTTCCATCTCGCCGCCACAGTTTTACTGTTTGATCATCACTGGCGGAGGCTAAAAGTTGACCATCAGGACTGAAGTTAATGCTATTTACCCAACCATGATGCCCAATTAAGGTTGTGATCAAAGTCCCATCCCGTCGCCACAGTTTGACTGTTTTATCTTTACTGGCTGATGCTAGTATTTGACCATCAGAGCTAAAACTGACACTCATAACGCTGTCAGTATGCCCTTGGAGAGTTTTCAGTAAAATCCCATCCCGTCGCCATAGTTTCACTGTTTTGTCATAACTGCCTGAAGCCAGAATTTCACCTTTGGGGTCAAAACTGACACTAGGAACTCGTTCTGCATGTCCCCTGAGAGTTTTGTAGAGTCGAGTTTCTATTTCACCGTTATTAGTATTTCGTTGCCAAAGTTTCACTGTGCGATCGCGACTACCAGAAGCCAACATATTACCGTCAGGACTCCAGGCGATGCTTAAGACTCGATCTTGATGCCCTTGAAGAATCGGTAATTTTGGTGCTTCTACATTCCACAGTTTGACGCTTTTGTCATAACTGCCTGATACCAATAGTTGGCTGTCGGGACTGAACGCCACGCTAGACACAGCGTCACTGTGCCCCCTCAAGGTTTTAAGTAATTTACCGTTGACACTCCAGAGGTTAATGGTATTGTCATCGCTGCCCGAAGCTAACTTTTGACCATCAGCACTAAAGCTAAGGCTCCAAACTGTACTATTGTGTTGCTGTAAATTTGTATAAACTTGAAAGTCCCAACTATCTTGACTGTTTATCCCCAGTTGCCACAATTTAACTGTGCTATCTCGGCCTGCTGATGCTAATAATTTCCCATCTGGGCTAAAGGTAACAACCGTCACGCCTTGATGATGCCCTCGCAAAGTTTTGACTAGGCTGCCATCGCGCCGCCAAATTTTTACTGTTTTGTCGTCACTAGCTGAGGCGATAAATTCACCATTAGAACTAAAGGTAACCCAGTTAACCCAACCTTGATGTCCCTTGAGGGTTGTGACTAAGCTGCCATCTTGACGCCAAATTTTGATAGTTTTATCTTTGTTGCCAGTAACCAGTAATTCACCATCAGGACTGAAACTAACACTGTAAACCGAATCATTTTGTTCTGCTAAGGTTTTAAAGGGTTTGAGGTCAAATACGCCCGTTGTGGGGTTTTTTCGCCAGATATGCACAGTTTTGTCTAGACTGGCTGAAGCTAAGGTTTGGCCATCCGGGCTAAAACTGACGCTAGTAATAGCATCGGTATGTCCTTTGAGTTCTTGCAATAAATTACCGTCAGAACGCCACAGTTTTACCGTTTGATCTCGACTACCAGATGCTAATAATTGACCATCAGGACTAAAACTGACGCCCCAGACAATATCTGTGTGTCCCTCGAAGCGGTTTACTTCCGTTACCCCATAAACTGCTTGTTGTAGGGCTGTTACCACCCGCATTTGGGTTTCTGCTTCCACGCCCTTTGCTTGTTTGAGTTTTCTCCAAGCCCGCAAACTTTCTAGCAAAGCATCAAATTCTTTATTTGAGTTAAACAAAGCTTCACTTGTGGCAGCGATCGCGCTAATTTTCAAATTGGATTCACTGCGTTCGGCGCGCATTGTTTGGCTAATTGCTGCTCTTTTTTGTAAGTCGGCGTGCCACCATAAGGCAGCGATTGTGCCTCCCATAATTGCCAACAATACACCTGCGATTCGTGCTTCTCGCAATCGCCGTTGTAGCACCAGATTTAACTGCTCTTGCGATAGCTTGTGGGCTACTTCGACTTTGTTTTTTTCAAATTTAACTTTTTCTAATTCAGCAACTATGCCATAGTTATTTTTTTGGCGAATCGGTTCTACTAAATAATCATGAACAAGTTGATAGCGATCGCCTACCTCTTCTCGCAACCGTAAGACTAAACCTGAACCCACTAAAATTGCTAAAATTAACTCCCAAGCCAATTCCACGTCATATTGTTTTTCGAGAGCAATGGCTAAATCGGCTTTGGTTTTTAACGGGCGCGTGCCTTTTTCATCTGTTAACTCAAACAATAATTGCCAACTCAATTCTTCATTTTCTTGACCACAATCTTTAATTACCTCTTCTAACCAGCGCTCTACGAGTTTTTCTGAACCGCCACAACGCGTATATTGTTCCAGAGTAGTAATGTTATCTGCTTGTAGTTGTACACCCACTATTTGTAATTCAATGGGATGTACTTCCCCGATTTCTCCTGCTAAATCTTGCACTAATTTGTGAATTAACTCATCGCTTAATTCATAATGAGAACGTTGGGTAAAGCTTTTAATAATACCCGTAGTATCTTGAATAGAAAAATTACCTAAATAATAACGAATGTCTTTATCAAGAATATTTTTATTGATTATGCATAAATCATATAAAGTATCGTTGTTTTTGTTGCTTAAACGTTCAAATTCTAATAAGTAATGTAAGTAGTCTTCTCTTAAACAAAGAATTATTTTTAGATGAGCAATATTTAAACATTTACTAAAAAACTTATAAAAATTGGTTATCTGTTGAGAATTACTAATGAAAAAGAATTCTTCAAATTGGTCAAAAATAATAATGATAGTGTAATTGCGTTCAACGGCTAATTGTAGTTTTTCCAGGAGAATATCCGAAGTAAAGTCCGTAGCAATTGGTATATCTGTTTGTGCTAATGCCCTGTTGATACTACTGCCCAAGGCTGTAACCCAATCGGTATAAGCAGAGATAATAATGGGCAAAGGAATACGTTCACCGATAATTTTTGCCTTTAACGCTGGTACTAATCCCGCCTTGAGAATAGAACTTTTACCAACACCGGATGGCCCATGAATTACTGTAAGTTTGTAGTCAGCACGGGTAATTCTTTCAATTAAGCGATTAACATCTTGCTGCCTCCCAGAAGCAGCTATTTCCCGAGCCACATCTTCTGGAATAAATGGTGCTTTTTGCGTTTCTAGAACTGGGTTAATTCGGAACCGTTGCGGCTGCAATTGACTGGCACCAATGAAGGCACGAAAGCCATACTGATGTTCTATTTGGATTTTTTCTTGCTTGAGGTGAAAGGCTTCGGCGTAGTCATGACGCTCATAAAAATAAAGCGATCGCAACTCTTCTAATATTTCCAAATATAGTGATGGCTCATACTGTAGCTCACAAACGACCTTTGCCCATTCCAAATTACTGATAGCTTCCTCCCATTCACCCATATGCCTTTGTGAACGTGCCAGCAACAACAGGTACCAACTTTCTTGTTGTCGTGAAACTTCAGTTGCCCGTTCTGCGGTGGTAAGTGCCGTATTGGCTAATTCGTGAGCTAGCACCCAATTAGACTCAGAAGCTGCCACATCTGCTAAAAAACCATAATCTTGAGCAACTTGTGCTGGCAGACCATACTTTTCATGCAATTGCAAGGAATTTTGAGCTAATTTTTTTAATTCTTGCCAAGCTTGTAAACGTTGCAACATTTCACAAGCAGGTAAAATAAATTTAGCAACCAAGTCTTGTCTTGCTTCTTTTTCTAATACCTCAAGACATTGTTTAAACAACAAAAAAGCTTCTTGACAGTAACTTTGGTTAGCACTGGGATTTAAGTCTGCCATGCGGCGATAACACAGACCTAAATGACATAATACTACTGCCTGCCAAAGCCGATGATGTGAAGTCATTGCTCCTGTTTTTAAAGTCTCTACTTCACTATCAACAAGCATGTGCTGTTGCCACAGAGATAAACTTTGTTGATAGTGATCTAAAGCATCATCAATTTGATCATTGGCATACTTATCTCTCCCCAACACAAATTCTAAACTAGCTTCTAATTCTGGTTCTAATTGAATATCATATAAGCGCGACAAATCACTCCGGGCTGATTCAATTTCATGGCGATGTTGTGATTTGGGGGCTAAATCAAGAGCCGCATTAGATAAAAATTTATCAGCCCCCGCTTCTAAGACCTTAGCAAATAAAGATTCTGTCTCTTGTCGAATCAAGGCAATTAAATCTTCTTTTGCCATTTCAAATTTGATTGTGGTGGCAGCCCAGCTTTTAAAGTCAGGTGCTAACCGAGAAAGTAATGATGCCACTTCATCCTGAAGCCACAATACCAGTGGAAACGGAAAAGTAGCAGCATAAATATCTCGTGCCTGGTTAATTCCAATTAGTAAGTCATCAATAGCGATTATTGACTCTAGTCCAAAAACCATGACAGCTGATGGTAAAGAATCTGTAACTACAGCAAGATGATCAAGAAATAATTCTGATGCTATTGTGGTATGTAAGGCAGTATTAGATACCTGAAGACATATCTCTTTTAAATTGATGTCTTGAGTAAGAGAATGAATATCTTCGAGAATTTGCTCACGTAATTGCTCATAATTACATCGGACTAAAATTACAGCAAATTGACCTTTTGATAGCTTAATAGATCGGACTAACCTTTGCAGAGAATGTTGATTATTGTGAGCGCCCACTACTACCGATTGTCGCTGTGTCATAACTGAAAATTGAGCCATAAAAGAAGGATAAAAATTTCACATCAGAAATTCCATATCAAAATAAAAAATTAAAAAAGGCACCTGTACCGCTATGCGGAAGTCAAAAGGAGCCAGCCAGTGCGTTGGTGAGGCAGTCCGGTCTTGGGGAGCCACCTTGTTGGGCGGGTTTCCTGACTTGTAGCAACTGGCATTCAACAAGCTATTATTTTGGGCTTTTGAACTTTTTCAGTAGACTCTATTTAGTCCGCAAAGTACTAGTGGCTTTTCTAATTTCTCATTTGTAAATCTAGTAGTGCTATTGGTAATTTTTGGTTTGAATTTATGAAAATTTGAGCTTGTTACTTGTTTTGCTGCCAAGCGATAACTTTTGCTGTCTCTGCTAATGCTGGACTAATCCCAAACCATCGCCCCACAGGATCGCGGTATTCAAACAGATACATACTTCGTAATAAGCTTTGATAGTCAGATTCACCTTTGACAGTCTGTTGTTGCATGACTTCAAATAATAATTCCCACTGGCATTCATCAATAGCTAATAGCAAATCATCACGGTAATCTTTAATTACTGCTTCTAAACAATCTCTAGAGAACGGTGGATCTTGCCGTTGGAGACAGCTATAAAGTAAACCTAATAAGTTACGGATATGTCCACCACTGACGCGACAAATCCGTTCGAGAGTTTCCAGGTGGTCAAATAATTCGGTGATTAATAACAACCTGTCATCACTAGGAATTTGGGGAAAAGCTCTTGCCAATACTAGTTGGCGTAACAGAGACATACCTGGTTCGTAGTCACTACCATCTCTTTGCCTTACCCTTACCATTGGCAATACCTTGGGCGCAATACCCCCACCCAAGCGATTTTTCAAGGTTTCATATTCGTTAGAGAAAATTAACGCTAAGGGGATTGTATAAACTAAGTGGCATTTGAGACGGCGTAACTGTTCGCCTCTGTCAATGAAAAGATACTCTGGTTGTGTCCGTCCTGATGCTAAGGGACGCATATCAACTCTATCCAGGTTATCTACGATGACCACCAGTCCTTTTTGTCCTCTTAACTTGAGTTGTTCGATAGCTTTCTCTAACACCTCTTCGTTAATGGCTTGCAAAATACTATTGGTGCGTGGTTCTAAATATTGTCTCAATTGATTTCGTAACTGAGTGCTATCTTTGGTTTTGGCAGTAATTTTCGCAATACCTAAAGACAACTCTGCTTGTGCAGTTAGGTCAATAGGAGTTTGCAAAAAATCCCCAATTTCTCGAAAAAGATTGGTAAAGTAAGTAGGTTTTAGCTTGATACCGATCGCTTCTAAACTCGCACTCACTTGACGGGCTACACTCAGCAAAATATCACTGATATCGATATCCGCCATATCCAAATCTTGGCTGGATTCAAAATAAACTACGTGAAATCCTGCCACTGCCAATTCTGCTTTCAGACGTTGTAATTCCGTGGACTTACCACAGCCGATATGACCTGTAAATAGTTGGCAGGTCGGCTCATCTGGAGAAATCCGAGTGATAGTACGTTGCAATTCTTCAACTATCTTGCAACCACGTACATCAGCAAAATCTATGTAATACTGCTGATCAAACATGTCACCCATATTCAGGGTGTAGCTGGGGTTACATGCTTTGTAGAAGCGCGATAAATTCAGTGTATTTATCATGTAGATGCGTTTTTTGTTCGTATTATAAAATACAAGTTATTTAGCAATTTTTGTAGACACATAATTAATTTAAAATTTGTATCTACCGAAAGACAACACTAAAAGCGGGATCGCTACAAGTAAATGTCAGTAATTTGCTAAACATTCAGTTATCCCTGATACGTACAGTATATCCGTCTTTTTTACAGATGTATTGAGCTTTTGACAATCTTTAAGTTAATTTAGACTGAGTAAAAACCCATGTATCATAGTTGACTTGTAAAATACTACTTACTATTGTAAGCCTCAATTTATGTAGTTGCTTTTGGTTTAGCATATTGTTTTTCTTTGTCTTGACAAGAGGGGGATGAGGGATTATTCGTCATGGGGAAGTTTCTTTTGTCCTGCACTCCGCACACCCCATACCCTGGCTGCTTTTGAATGTGTGAGAAATTTGCACAAGAAACCTATTGGCACTCATCTGGTAAAACACAAGTTGTGTTATGTTTGTCGATAATTTTTTGTAGCCTTCTTAGCACATGTAATAAGCTGTTACCTGCCAAACAGGTTACATTCGGTTTAAACTAAGCACTGCAAAGTGGCATCAAAAACTTACTGTTACCTGATTATTGGTGTAGTTTCTGTAAGGTGTTACTAAAAGTAAAAAAAGTCTTGAGGAGAGAGGTCAATAGATACCAACAGGGTTTAGTGTAATTAATCAATGATCTGAGCCTAGCAAATACTTAGACTGAAACCAAAAAGGGGTTTGAATGGCTGGCATAGTATCAGTTTCTCATAAAGATTTAGCCCAACGCCGTAAGAAATTACGTCGGCAGCGGCAAATGAAAATTATTCAGGCTATTTGGCGCACAATTGCCATTACTGGTTTGACAGGAGGTTTGCTATGGGTAGCAATCCAACCCATATGGGTACTCAACGCTCCCAACCAAATTGTCATGAAATCAGGCAATCAAGTACTATCACAAGAGGCAATGCAGTCATTACTGGTGATATCCTATCCTCAGTCTTTATGGCGCATTGAACCTTCTGCGATCGCCAAGTCTTTGCAGCAACACCCGACTATTGCCCAAGCGAGTGTTAGTCGTCGCCTGTTTCCCCCTGGATTAAACATTGAAGTCCAGGAAAGAGTTCCTGTGGCCATAGCTCAAAGCTCTCCAGCACCAAAAACAGATGCTAATAAACAACAAGTATCTCTGGGCTTACTAGATGCTAGCGGAGTTTGGATTCCCTTAGAAAAATATACGTTAGTCAATCCCAATATCAAACTACCGAGTCTTAAAATTATTGGTTCACCAGATCAGTATCAGTCCTACTGGAGTCAACTTTATGCATCCTTGAGTCAAAGTTCAGTGAACGTGACAGAAATTGATGGACAAGATCCTACGAATCTAATTTTGAAAACAGAACTAGGAATTGTGCATCTTGGTGCCCCAAGTACTCAGTTTACTGAACAGATGAAAGTACTTGTCCAAATGCGATATTTATCTGCAAAAATCGATTCTAGTGAGATAGAGTACATTGATTTGAAGAATCCCCAATCTCCATTAGTACATGTGAACCAAAAAAATCAAAAGATTAAATCCCAAACTCCCTAAAAATATTTGCTAATCTAAACCATTAACAACAAATAGTGGGAGGGAATTGGGTATGCTGAAGTCATAATGTGCCAAATCGGCAACATGGTAATGAAAATATTAATATCTCATTGAAGTTATACAGATCAATTTTAAGTAAATGTAGGTATACTTCTCTAGAATTAGCTGTGTGATTGCCTCCAGCACCACGCTTTGCGTAATCAGCTGCATTCAGGCTCCTCCCATAGCAAACTTTCGCACTGTCAATCCTGTTAAGGTTGTCAGTCGTGATAACAATAAAGATACAGTGCCATCGATTTTGGCAGTGTCAAACTATAGTTGACTCTTAGGTGAATAGTACCTAAAAAAGTCGTTTATCTACCTTTCTGAATCCAATGACACTTGATAATCACCAAGGGCTTAGTTATAAAAACTCCCAATCTGTGGGACAGCAGGGATTTCCACTGGCAGTTAATTCGACCAATCCCTTTAATAATTCGGGGCTGAACTTTGGACAAAACCACGACAGTAAAAAGTTGTCTACAGAAAATAGCCGGATTGGCGAGATTGTTCCAGGTCGAGTGGCCAACATCAAAGTAATTGGTGTCGGTGGTGGCGGAGGCAATGCCGTTAACCGCATGATTGAGTCTGATGTCTCCGGAGTAGAGTTTTGGTCAATTAACACTGATGCTCAAGCTTTGACGCTAGCAGGCGCACCTAGTCGGTTGCAAATTGGACAGAAGCTAACGCGGGGTTTGGGAGCGGGTGGTAATCCTGCCATTGGTCAAAAGGCAGCAGAAGAATCACGGGATGAAATTGCTACGGCTTTAGAAGGTGCTGATTTAGTATTTATCACTGCCGGTATGGGAGGCGGTACGGGAACTGGTGCAGCCCCAATTGTTGCAGAAGTAGCAAAAGAAATGGGCGCTCTTACTGTTGGTGTAGTCACACGTCCATTTGTCTTTGAGGGACGGCGACGTACTACCCAAGCCGAGCAAGGTATTGAAGGGCTAAAAAGTAGAGTAGATACACTAATTATTATCCCCAACAACAAATTGCTGGAAGTAATTCCTGAGCAAACGCCTGTACAAGAAGCCTTTCGCTATGCAGATGATGTGCTGCGTCAAGGGGTACAAGGCATTTCCGACATTATTACAATTCCTGGTTTAGTTAACGTTGACTTTGCTGATGTCAGAGCTGTAATGGCAGATGCGGGATCAGCATTGATGGGGATCGGTGTCAGTTCTGGGAAATCTAGAGCGAGAGAAGCGGCGATCGCCGCTATCTCTTCACCATTATTAGAATGTTCTATTGAAGGTGCTAGAGGAGTTGTCTTTAATATTACAGGTGGTAGCGACCTCACCCTACATGAAGTGAATGCTGCTGCTGAAGCAATATATGAAGTAGTCGATCCCAATGCCAATATTATTTTTGGCGCAGTGATTGATGACAGACTTCAAGGTGAGGTGAGAATTACTGTAATTGCCACTGGGTTTACAGGTGAAATCCAAGCAGCACAACCACAAAATGTGGCTAATGCCAGGGTAGCCCCTGCCTCTAAGAAACCCACCTCACAACCCCCAGCAGCTAACCCTCCTACACCAGTGGCAGAACCAAAAGAAAAATCAGGATTAGATATTCCTGACTTTCTACAACGGCGGCGTACACCCCCAAGGAATTAATTGACTGGGCATTTAAGTTTTTAGATGAAATTTGCAGTCTCAAATTTTACTGGGTGCTGTATAAAATCTACTAGTTTTAAAGTTTCACCATAGTCAGGGGTAAGTAATGTTGTTGCTTTTCTCGAAGCTGAAAATTGGTGAAAGAATTTGTCAGTGCTATCTACACAAGCAAATCAACTTGGGCAAGAGTCACTAACTCGGATGTCTAAATTTTTGCTTGGCAACAATTAAGTGTAAGTAGAGAGATTTGGTTATTAGTCAT
Source organism: Anabaena sp. CCY 9613 (assembly GCF_963920895.1). Classification (NCBI taxonomy): domain Bacteria; kingdom Bacillati; phylum Cyanobacteriota; class Cyanophyceae; order Nostocales; family Nostocaceae; genus Anabaena; species Anabaena sp. CCY 9613. The sequence goes on along the minus strand of NZ_CAWUDE010000007.1, from coordinate 20,359 downwards.
TGATCACTTGAGAAGTTGATTTTTCCCTACTCCCCATTACCCCTTATCCCCAGAGGGGGCCCCGAGTTCCCCACTCTCTACTCCCACAACATAGAACCAAGTTAAATTATGGTCATTTTTTAACTTGTAGAGTTTGTTCAACCCATTCGATCACCTGATAGCCTAAGCGAGTGTTATCCAGCCGATCAATTTCCCGAATTCCTGTAGGACTAGTGACATTTACTTCAGTCAGGTAGCCACCAATGACGTCAATACCCACAAAAATCAAGCCGTCTTTACGTAAAGTTGCGGATATTTGGGTGCAAATTTCATACTCTCTAGGAGTAATTTCCGTTTGAGCAACTGTACCGCCAGTAGCCATGTTATTGCGAAAGTCATCACCGCTAGAAAGGCGATTGAGAGCGCCAATTGGTTTACCGTCAAGGATAATAATTCGCTTATCTCCTTCTTTGGCCTTTGGTAAATAGGTTTGCACCATCACTGGTATTCGACCACGAAGTGTACTCAGTTCCACAATCGAGTTGAAATTGCGATCGCCTGGTTGTAAGAATAAAATCCCTTCCCCAGCTTTGTTACCCAGTGGTTTGATAATTGCTGCACCCTTGGCTTCAAGAAATTGCCGAATTAACTTTTTGTCTGCACTGACAATGGTTTCTGGAATTGCATCAGTAAACTGAAGGGCATACATTTTTTCATTTGCCCCACGAATACCACTAGGACTGTTAATCACCAAAGTTTTTTGTTGGTCAATGCAGTCGAGAACATAGGTAGCGTAAAGGTAGGCATCATTAATTGGTGGATCTGTTCGCATGAATACAGCGTCCATTGTTTCTAAAGCGGTAAAGCAGCCTGCGCTTAACTTATACCAAGGATTTGCTGCTATCCAACGTCCTGAAACCAACTGCACTGGAACGAGTTCTACCTGCTGTAACATTGCCCAAGCTTTGCTATCTACCACACTCAGCAGATTCGCTTGAGTCACCCAAATTTCATGTCCTAGGGTTTGCGCTGCTTCCATCAAAGCAACGCTGGTATCATGACACGGATCAAGCTGATGGATGGGATCAATAATAAAAGCCAGTTTCACGCTGTTTGCCTCAATCACCGGGAAGTTTGAGATTACTCAATTTAGATTATCCCCTGATGATTAGACCAATTCACAATTGCTTTTGGGGGAAAAAGGTTTAATCTTGATCTTGTCGCTACTTGGATGCTGTTACTAGTAGCTCATCTAGCTTGCCCTTACCCTCTAAAGCATGAATATCGTCACAGCCACCAATATGGCGATCATTGATAAAAATTTGTGGTAGCGATCGCTTACCATTAGCTCTTTGAGCCATTTCAGCCCGTTCTGCTTCATCTCCATCGATGCAATATTCGATGAAATCAACGTTTTTCTTGTTTAGTAAATTTTTGGCACGGATGCAAAATGGGCAAGTACTCCAAGTGTAAATTTCGACTTTGGCAGCCATGGGGTTCTCAAGTTAATTTAATACTTCTCAATTTTAGCTAAAACCGACAGAAGCCCATCCCAAAATGAGTTTTTTCACATATTAATTACTAATTAATAGAAACGGTGCATTAGCCTACCGCATAACACACCATTCCATCAGATAATTAATTTTTTAGTATTTGTTAATTAACAAAACTTGCGACGACGAGAGACAGCCATGCCACCTGCTACTAAACCGAGAGCTAGGATTGTAGCAGGTTCGGGAACCTGAGTTACAGGTGGTTTAGGATCTCCTACTGTGTAGTAAACACTGATGTGAGATACATCTTTAACGTTTCCACCATTAAAGCCAAATACACTTTTGAGAAATGGGCTTGACCAAGTACCGGAAGTTACTCCATCCTCAAGTTGATAACCTACCAGTGTAGTACCTTGACCGCTCTTAAAGACGAGCATAATATTCTCCCAGGTGTTTTCGACGACACTGGAGATATTCCAAGTGCCAGTTTTACCCTCACCAGTACCTAAATAACCTGTGTTTTCGCCGATTTTACCTCCAAATACCCAATTAGTAGAGTCGAAGAACTCTTCAGAATTCACTGTCATGGGATTAGTATTGAGAAAATCTTGTGTTGCACTGTTACTGCGTTCGCAAGCAGAAGTGCCTGATACTAAACCAGAGATGCTGCTTTCACAAGCAAAGGTAGCAGCATGAGCGGGTGCAGCTGCTAGGGTAGCGATAGTACCTGTGGCGATCGCAGCAGAGGCTAATAAAGCAGAAAATTTGTTGATCATTGTTGTCCTTAGTCTTTCGGTAACTTGTTATACAACTTATTTAGAATATGCTTGAAAAAAAGATACTAAGCAATACATTCGCATCTGAATTTATCTAATCTTTATTACTTGTTAGTGACAGATAAAGATTGTGCATATAGAGAGTAGAGAGAAAAATTTTGTTTTTTGTCGAGATAATTTTTCCTTGCTAACATGACAAGCCAATGGAGCCTTTTCGTCAATTTTTTTTTCGACAAATAGGCTCCAGACTCTAGTTATTTACGCAAATACACTGAAGGCAAAAATGAATTTTTTTGTGATCGATAATAGGCGATTACATTTGCTATTTTTGACCTCTAACATTTGATATAACTTGATGGTAAATTGAATTAATTTTGCACTAGTGGCTTCTTTTTTAATCCTTTGAGCGCACCCATAGCACAGAATCCAAGGGCAATTACTGTAGCAGGTTCAGGTACACGTTTAGGAGTCTCAGGAATAGTGACGTAAGTAGCCTTAAATATGGAAGCGTGAGACAAGTCCTTACCTTGTTTGCCATTTCCAGCTAGAGAAACGCCAATTGTATTGAAGATTCCTTCTAAACCTGTTTGGGAAAAATCAATGTCTTGAAACAGATAGGCACTATAGGAAGTACTACTCTTGAGACTGATTACAAATGTATTTAGACCACTACCTAGTTCCTCGCCCAGACTCCATGAGCCAATGTTAGAGCCATTTTGTGCTTGAAAACCAAAGTTGTTATTTTGATTTGAGTCTGACTTTCCTACTAAATCCCAGGTGACGTTAGAGCCAACATTAAATAGACCTTGATTTAATGCAGTTAATAAAGGATTTCCTGCTCCTGTATCATTACCACTTATAGGCCCCTGGCAATCAGTAGCATTAATTCCTCCAATGGAAACATCAGTAAGATTACAGGTCAAACTAGTAGTAGTAGGAGTAGAAGTAGAAGTAGTAGAAGTAGTAGGAGTATTAGGAGTAGTAGAAGTATTAGAAGTATTAGAAGTATTAGAAGTATTAGAAGTATTTGTGTTTTTATTAGGATTCTTTGCTAAAGCCGACGGAGCTATGGTAAAGCAATAGATTCCAATTACAGCCATCGATAGTCCAAAACCTAATTTAGAAAATATTCTTGCCATCTTGGTTTCACTTCTGTTTTATTTATTGAATAGCTCTGCAAAGCTTGATAAAAGCTGTTGACAAATCACCTATTAATTATGTTACGAATAATTTGCTATTGGCTATATTAGCGATAAAAATTATTGGGATCTTTATTTATTTAGAGTATCCAATAAAGATTTAAAAAACAATAAATATTATCTTTTGATTTAGATAATTATTTTTTTTGTTTCCAGTACTAATACTGTAACTTTGGTCTAGTTGTGATATGTGGATTTTTTAAGTATACTTAGGCAATTATAATATCCCTTATAAGATTGAAATTTATATACAGCAAGACTTTGGAAGAATGGTTTTAATCTTAAATAAGTCTTTAAGCGCGGCAGAATTAAAAATGTCGAATAAAAAATAGAGTAATTACGCAATTATTTTTACTGAAACATAGATAAAGATGATTTAAGTCCTTGATAGCGTTGATAGCGTTTTTCACTGTGGTTGAGTATCGCTTGATAATGAATAAAGATTGGGGAAAACTCCCATATTCAGGTGGGCGATCGCCTGCACTGAAACCTAGCCAAAGGTTATGGTATTCTCAGCAATGAGCGCTGCATCTTCATGATCTAAACAGGGAGATACCAAAGATGTCCGTTAGTAATTCACCACCTCAACTGAAACGAGAATTAGGGGTGTTTGGCGCCACCTTAATGGGATTAGGCTCAATTATCGGTACGGGGGTATTTATCAGTATTGGTATTGCCACAGGAATTGCTGGCCCAGCGGTAATTTTAGCAGTGGCAATTGCGGCAATGGTTGCTACCTGTAATGGACTGAATAGTGCCCAGCTAGCAGCTAATCATCCAGTTAGTGGTGGCACTTATGAATATGGCTATAAATATCTCACACCGGCATTTGGCTTTACTGCGGGTTGGATGTTCTTAGTAGCCAAGACTGCTTCTGCTGCCACTGCTGCTTTGGGTTTTGCGGGGTATTTACTCAACATTGTGGGGTTAAATGCCGATTGGGTTGTTCCCATAGCAATCTTAATTGTAGTAATTATGACGTTGATTGTTTTAAGTGGCATTCGACGTTCTAATGTTGCCAACACCTTGATTGTGTCGATAACGTTACTATCTTTAGGATTTTTTATTATTATTTGTCTACCGCGTGTTGCCGAGGTGGGCGTTGACAATTTGACACCATTCTTTGCTAGTTCCCCTGGGGCTATTCTTCATGCAAGTGCCTTAATGTTTGTCGCCTACACAGGTTATGGACGTATTGCCACAATGGGAGAAGAAGCACGTTCCCCCAGAAAGACGATTCCCAAAGCAATGATTGTCTGTTTGTTACTCACGATGACGCTTTACATCACAGTGGCAACAGTGGGTATTGGGGCTGTGGGAGTAGATGTATTAGGTATAGCCCCAGGACAAACACAGGCAGCCCCCTTGGAATTGGCAGCCCGTAGCGTTGCAGGCACGGGTGCTGGCTTTGTTTTAGCTGTTGGGGCGATGACAGCAATGTTGGGTGTGTTATTAAACTTGATTTTGGGCTTATCTCGTGTATTACTAGCAATGGGACGACGTGCTGATGCCCCCAGATTTTTGGCCTGTTTGAATCGACAAGAAACTGCACCACACTGGGCTGTGATAGTTGTTGGGGGTGCGATCGCTCTTTTGGTATTGTTGGGTAATGTGAGAACTACTTGGTCATTTAGCGCCTTTAGTGTCTTAATTTACTACGCTGTCACTAATTTAGCTGCCTTAAAACTTTCTCAATCTGAGCGACTTTATCCTGTATGGATAGGTTGGGTGGGTCTTTTATCTTGTTTATTTCTCGCTTTCTGGGTTGATTCTACGATTTGGCAAGTGGGTTTAGGGCTGATTGTGGCTGGGTTAATTTGGCATAAGGTTCGGCAGACCGTATCTTGACTACTTGCGCGATGAAAATATTAAGTGGTAGTGGAAAACTTCAAACCCTTGTCATTGCGTAAAGCCCTAGCGGGCATAGCTGCGCTTACCGCGTAGCGTCTCGTAGAGAGGAACGAAGCAATCGCAATATATATTTAATTTTGCGTAATCACTTACCCACTCGTCAGGGATTTGAGATGTCTAGTTTTTCTTGCAAAATCCAGCGGCGAAAAAGTTCTACGATAATCCGCCAGTCTCCTTGAATCTCTTCAACTACATCATGACGCTTTAAAGTAGTCAGTGCTGCCTGAATAATTTCACTACCCAGACTTGTAGACTGAGTTAAGGCATCCAAACTTAGACCTTCTGGGTGGGGTGCAAGTAACTGTAATATGACTTGCTGACCATCAGCACCTTGAGCCGCCTGTCCCCAAACCCCAGTAAAGTAACCGCTTCCCCGTTTAAAAAATACTGGGTCTTGGATGACAGCTTGCACATCTTCCACGGTGAAAACTGGATTACGGGAACGTCTTTGCTCAAAAACAAAATCATTGTAGTGGCGTACTAGCTGGAAACCTACCAGTTGTAATAAATATGGTTGGCCGGATGTTAGTTGATAAATTTCGTCTAAAGCTTCTGGGGTATAGTCTAGGGGGAAATCTTCAATCACTGGGTTGGCTAAAATTTGGCGTGTAGTCCCTGGATTCATAAAACCAACTTTGATAGCAGAAGCAACACTGGCGTAGAAAGGTTGAAAATAATCGGTGGTCATTTCTTCTAAAGTGTGCAACCCAGCTAAAGCAAAGGCTATTTTGGGACTCATCTGCACCAGTCCCCGCAGATAACCCATAAAATCCGGCGGGATTTTTTCTGCTGTGATTAAATCTTCAATTTTTTCAAACTCGTCTAAGGCGATGATTAACCCACCATCTAATTTTGTGGTCACTTGTTTTAAATAGCGTTCAAAAGTTCGGTAGGGAAGGTTAAGTAAATCAGCATCACTTGGGGGTGGAAGTTGCACAACTTGAGAAATTTCATCAGTAATTGCCATCAGCACCTCACCGACTCCTTGGGGACTATTTCCCAAACGCAGGAGGTTGATATAAACTAGCTGGATTCCTGCACCTATAGATTTAGAAGCATTAATTAGGATAGAAGTTTTACCCATGCGTCTATGACCGTAGATAACTACAGACTGGAGTTGATGACCTGTTATCCAAAGTTCTTCTAATTGCCGAATGATATCTTCTCTACCTACAAATAAAGCGTCTTGTACCGGGTCGCCAACTACATAAGGATTAGTTACAGGCTGGGTGATAGTAATTTCTCCCACTTCGCCAGCGATTTGTAAAAGGCTTGCTTGCCAAGTTTGAGCAATGTCTACAATTAGACCTCGTTCTGCTTGTGGTAGAGTGTCACCTGTGTTGAGTATATTTGTAAGTTCACCTAAGGCACGATTGAGAGCTAAAGACCTCGCGGAACGAGACACGCTGCGTTCAACAAATTGGACATCTTCAATGACTCGGCACAAACTGTTAAGAGCTTGCCAAGTAGTTGGACGTAATAAGGGTTGTTGTGGAAAAGTAGGTAATTGTATGGTGGCAATTTTTGTAGGTTTTCGGCCTTGATTATACAGTGCTAGGGTTTTGGCTAGGGTATACATTTCCTCTCCATAAAGAAGAGAACGCACTACAATAAAAGCCTCAAACGCTTTTTCTGGTTGTTTTTCATGCAGATACCAAAAACCAGCAACAGTAGCATGAGCAGGAGTATCTAATTTCAAATTTGCACTTAGAAAAGCAGAAGTAAAACGTAGTAGGTTCCAGTCAAATGGATCTTCTGCTAGTCGAGAAACACGCCAAATAATTTGATCTGATGCTGTTTTGGCAAGTACTTTATCAACTGCTTGTACAACAGGAATAAATTGCAGGGTATACGCCAGCAGTTGATTAGCATTATGCACACCTATTTCCCAATCTTGTTGCAACCAAGTTTGCAAACGAGAAGCGAGACGGGGTAAGGGAAGAGGAGTTATGCGGGGAAATTGCCAGGTTCCAGTTTTAAGAGAGTACGAGTTGAAAGGTAAGCTAAAAAGCCATGTTTCCAGACGTAGGTTAGATACGCCTACCGCCACGCCTCCCGCCACGCCTAGCCCCACGCCGAACGCCACGCCTCCCGCCACGCCTACCGCCACGCCTACCGCCACGCCTCCCGCCACGCCTACCCCCACGCCGAACGCCACGCCTCCCGCCACGCCGAACGCCACGCCTAGCCTCACGCCTCCCGCCACGCCTACCGCCACGCCTACCGCCACGCCTACCGCCACGCCTTCCGCCACGCCTTCCGCCACGCCGAACCAGTCAATAGAAACGCCTAATGTTTCTAAAATTAGATTTACAACTAAGGGTATAACTACTGTCAATACCAACCCTTGTAAAAGCAATTGACGCTCGTTGGGATTTTTACGCAACGATTCCCATCCTTTTCGCAAATTCATCTCCTTTGCAGGTGTATACCCACCCCCAAAGGTATCTACATACCATCGCAAAGCTTGGGGAAAGAAACACACCCAATACAGCAGGCGGAGGTAATCTAAGGGTTTCCATAGTGAGAGGGGTCGCCGCAATTTAGGTGCTAAGTCTAGGCGAGGTACTGGGGGCTGTTGGCTCATGATTCAGCTTCCATCTTCGTTGGTGAAGAACCTAACCCCCCAACCCCCTTCCCTCATAGGGAAGGGAGCAAGATTACTCCCCTCTTTGCGTCGGAGAGGGGTTGGGGGAGAGGTCAAAAGGCTATGGTGAATCACATACCCTCCGTATAATTTGAATAAGTTCGATAACACAACTGCATGAGTTTCCGGGGATGTCCACCACTTTCTCGGATTATTTGCATGATTTCTGCTTCAGTAAAACTCACGGAAGTTAAAGCTAAACGACTATTAATAAAATCAATGGCGCTGGTTTTATCCCAAGGCTTGATATATTCCTCTTGGCAAATACCAGCCAGTGGTGATGTTCTACCGTCATCTTGACTATCGTTAAATAACCTTTCTAATGGTTCACTGGCTGCTAAAATTAACCGCAGACAAGCATTACTTCCCTCGGCTAAACCGCGCAGTTGATCTCGGACTTGGCGAGTAAAACCCGTCCAAGTAAACTTACCGACATTATCTATAGCCAAAAGTACTCTTTTATCTCGTAAATTGCGAGTTAGCATATAGCCTTTGCTGTCAGATATACCTACCTCGTAGCACAAAGCACTGTAAAATTCGTTTTCATCATGCAGTAAATTTAAGTCGAGAAACACTGGTTGACGCTGGAGACGACTTTCGGCCTGTTGACAAATAGCCCATAACAGAGAAGATTTGCCAATACCCTCTTCCCCAATTAAAGCAATGCTACTACCACTATTAAGTACTTCAAATATCCGCCGAGTTTCACTTTCTCGCCCAAAAAATTGTTGGGGATCTTCTATTCTGCCTTGTTGAGGAATGAAGGGGTTTGTAACTGTACTTTTAATAATGGGAGGCTTTAAGTGTTTTTTTTTACATAAATAACTGGTTTGAGATACTCTGGAATGCCTTGTAATCGAATTTCCACACAGCCAAACTTATAAGCATCTTCAATGGAACGATTGGCTACTAATGCTTTATAAAAACCAACGGCAAATGCGATCGCAGCTGCATCACCAATAGCATCATTCATCCCAATCACAAAGGGGATATGTTCAGCAATGGCTTTCGCCTGTATCTCAGAATAACAGGCATTAAGTAGCACACACTCAACTTGATCGAATAACCCAAACATAGCTGCTAAAGCTTCAGGCTCTACAGGCTGAATTTGACCGATTTTATTCTCAAACCCAAGTTCACCAGTACTTTTACCATGTCCAGAGAAATGTATTATTTGCGGGTTAACATCAAATATTGCTTGTGTAATATCCCCGACGCGCACTGATTCTCGTTGCTCTATTTGATACTTGTGTGCTTCTTTAGCTATTTGCAGTCTTTCTTTGATATCTCGTAATTCCTGCCCCAAGCGTAGCCGAGACGCATCACTAGGATCAGCAGCTAAAAACAGGATTTTTACAGGGATACCATTATTCATTCATGAGAGTGAAAATACTGATTTTGTTTGTCAGTATATCACTGAAATTCAGCAAAATATAGCAATTTTGTCTTAATCTGTGAGCGCAAGGCTCATATCCCGGATTTTTTCAAAAATTCGGGGAGCTTTTTGTTCGTAATTCATTTAGGCGAGTCTCCACTAGTTTGCGGCTTAATGCGATGTTGCCGTTGCGGGAACATTACCAATAATTTCTTCAAGAGTTTTGAGTAAATCCTGTTCGTTGTAAGGCTTAGAAAAATACGCCCGCGCTCCTAATTGCATGGCTAATTGTCGATGTTTATCACTGCTGCGAGAGGTCAACATGGCAACTGGAATATGTTTCATATCCATGTGGGAATTGATGCGACCTAAGAAGCCATAACCATCAAGGCGCGGCATTTCAATATCACAAATTACTGCTGCGACTTTTAAGCCAGTTTCTAGTTTTTCTAAGGCATCTTGACCGTCTTTGGCTTGTTCTACTTGATACCCACCTTTTTCTAAAGTTAAGGCTAAAAAACGCCGCACGTTAATTGAGTCATCGATAATTAAAATTGTGCCTTTGTTATTAGTAGTAGGTGCTGGTTGTTTGTTGTTATCAAAGCACAGGAAAGGTGTTTTTAACCTAACTGATGGTAATTGCTTGTTTTTGGGAGTACGTTGATTAGTGGCAATCCAATATAGTAATTCGTTAGTATTAACTAATGCTAATACTCGACCATCACCGAGAATTGTGCAGTTACTAAAGCCTTCTGGTAAAGGTATATTGCCCTCGACTTGGCGAATGGCTACTTCTTGTTCACCCCAGCAACGGTCTACTTGGATGGCTACTGGCTGATTATTACCTTTAACTATTAAGACACTGCTAGCGTTGATTGCTGGGGGAGTTTCCCGTTCTGAGTTATCATAGCGCGGACAATTAAACTCGAAGTAGCGACCAAGGCGAATCAATGGCAGCATAGTTCCTTGCCAGTTGAGGACTTCGCTACCTGCCATTGAAAATACTCGTTCGTTTTGCAGTAAAAATATTTCGGAAACGACTTCTGTGGGAAATGCCAAAAGCATTTTATTGCTTTCTACTAGCAGTACCCGCGCTACGGAAAGTGTAAATGGTACTGAGAGGGTAAAGGTAGTTCCTACTCCTAATTCGGTGTCTACTGTTATGTCTCCTCGCACCGATTTGAGGTTATTGCGAACTACATCCATACCGACACCACGACCAGATAAGGCGGTTACTTGGTCGGAGGTGGTAAACCCTGGTTCAAAAATTAGTGATAATAGTTCTTCGTCGCTAGCACTAGCTACTAAAGTAGTATCTAATCCCATAGCTGCGGCACGGGAGCGAATTTTTTCTAAAGAAATGCCCCGACCATCATCACGCATTGTCAGGATTGTGCGATTACTGCGATGGGTAGCGGTAATTTCAATTAATCCTTGTTCTGGTTTATTTAAAGTGCGGCGTGTGGCAGCATCTTCGATACCATGATCAAAGGCATTTCTTAATAAATGCATCATCGGCTCGTTTAAAGCTTCTAAAATGCTGCGTTCAATTAAGGTGTTACCACCTTCAACTTTTAGTTGGACATTTTTGCCGTATTCTACATTGAGGTCACGTAAAGCTCTCGGAAAACGCTCCACTAAATCAGAGATGGGACGCATCCGAATATGTGTGAGTTTTGTTTGTAATTGTTTCGATGTTTTATTCAGTTTGCGAGCAATTTGATCTGTATCGTCAACACTTAATTGAATATCTGTTGTGACTTCTTGTACCTGGACAATGGTTTCCATTACTTCCTGCGATCGCAGGTTTAATCCGTTATACCGATCCAGTTCTAAGGTATCAAATTCTGAGATATGTTCTATATCAATTTCTGTAAGCGATGGGCTACGCCCCACCGTAGGTGAACGCACGCCGGATGTTTTCACCAACGGCATGGCAATTTTATCGTAAATTGTCCGCAATTCATGGTTTTCTCTTTCGAGAATTTGTACTCGCTGATTCAGATTACGCACAAGTTTACGTAATTTTTCTAGTTGCGAATTTAAGCCATTGCGCTGGACAATTAGTTCGCCAAATAAATCATTAATTTGCTCCAGTTGTTTACTGGGAACCCGCACAGTATTGTCTGGTATTTCCCAGTCTTTGCTAACGTTATTTAGCTCGTCTGTGTGTTCAATAAATGTATAGTCGGTGGTGGTAATTTCGGGAGCCAAAACCAAACTTTCTTCTGGGATGTCAACATTAGTTATTGGTGCATCTTCTAGGAATGATTCGGTGGCGAGAAACTCAGCAATAGCCTCTGCTTTGGAATGTTGATTATAAATTGCTGGAGTAGTTACTACTTCAGTTAACTCAATTTTTGTCGGTAAATTATCTCGTTGATTTGTTAAAACCAAAGCTTGCGATCGCCGCCATGCTTGTAAAGCTATTTGGGCGATTTCGGACACGCGATCGCTTGTGGTGTTGCTGATATGATGGGCTATGGACTCACAAAGGCTGGTAAAAGCTGGCAACTGCAACATTTCCCCCAAACCGCCCAATTCAGCCGCCATAATAGCTACTTCTTCTTGCAAACAAGGCTGGGCGCTATCTGCAATTACAGCTTCTAGGCGTTGTAAACATCCTTCTACTTCGGTTTCAAACAACAACGGCGTAATGTCTTGACCATCTTCTGGCGATAACATACTAGAAGCGTCTTCCGGGGTAGGTTCACCCAGGCGATGGCGTAGTTCGTCAAAAACTGGATAACAAAAGGTAGTTAACCACTGGTCTTCAATAACATTTCCTTGTGAGAGTAAGTCCACTATCTGACGTAGCCAATCAACACCAGAAAGCAGTAAAGTTTGTAAATCTGTGTCAATTTCTAGAGAATTTTTGCGGGTTTTTAAAACTTTAAAAGAATCTTCCAAACGATGCGCCAAATCACTTAGCGCCCGAAATCCCATCATCCCCGCACCGCCTTTGATGGAATGGGCAGCTCGCAGTGCTGCATTAATTCTATCTAAATCAATGCGGTGAATAGTATTGATTTCCAACAATACTGCTTCTAAGGTATTTAAGTAATCTGTGGCTTCTTCCAGAAATTGCATCTGGATTTCTAGTTCTTTATCTTTTGACATAAGTTTTATTTAGTCATTGGGGATTAGAGGCTAGGGGCTAGAGGCTAGAGACTGGGAATTTTGCCCCTATATCCTCCTACTGGCTAACTCAATTAACTTTGAAAGTTTCCACTGTTTCTTGTAATTGCTGGGAAATTTCCACGGTTTGGTGTAGAGATTCGGAAACTGAGCGAGAAGAATCTCTAGTGCGTTGGGAAATGGCGGCAATATTTTGCATCAATTGGCTAACTGATTGAGATGTTTGTAACTGAGATGCCGTTGCTGTGGAAATTGACTGTACCAATGAATCTATTTGTCGTGATACATCTAAAATCTCACCCAGGCTGTGCTTGGCTTCTTCGACAATTTGAGTACCTTGTACAACTTGGGTAGTGCCTATTTCCATAGCCTGCACAACTTCGCTGGTTTCCCGTTGGATGTTCTCCACAATTTGCTCGATTTCTTGGGTAGCGGCGGCACTACGTACAGCTAATTCGCCTACTTCTTCTGCAACTACCGCAAAACCTTGGCCTTCTTCACCGGCGCGGGCGGCTTCAATACCGGCGTTGATGGCGAGTAAGTTGGTTTGGGTGGCAATTTGGTTAATTAAAGAAACTACGCGAGAGATTTGTTGCGAAGATTCTCCTAAGCGTTTGACTTTTTTAGCCGTGTCACCCACAGTTTCTCGCAAACACAGAATGTTTTGGACTGTTAAATCCATTGCTTCTCCACTCTTGGTGGCAGTTTGGGCGGCATGGTTAGCTACCACAGCGGCTTGTTGGGCGTTTTCAGCAACGCTTTTCATGGAAGAAGTCATTTGGTCAACTGCATCTAAAGTGCGGTTAATTTCGGCAGCTTGGGTGAGTGCTTCTTCTGCTAATTGGCGAATTGCGCCTTCGTTAGAACCAATTGCGCCGTTAACTTGGGTAGCAGCTTGTTTAACTTGGGTGACGATATCCCGGAGATTTTCGACAATGGAGTTGAAAAAGTCGGCAACAGTCCCAATTTCCCCAGCCGTCACGTCTGCGCGTACTGTCAAGTCTCCTCTGGCTGCACCTTCTACTTCATTGAGTAGTTCTAAAAGTTGCAATTGCAGTGTTTGGTCAGAATTGAGTTCCCAATTATGTCTGGCTTGGTGTATGACTGCTTGTTCTTTAAGTAAGACTTGTAATTGGGATGCTACTTGGTTAATGTCAGCATTCATTTGGCCTAACTCATCTGTTGTGGCTGTGGCCAAACGAGTATCCAGTTCGCCTTGATTGATTTTCGATAAAGCCGTAGCAGCATTTAAAATTGGCTGAGTGGTACACTTGGCTAACCAAACTGCGATCGCAGCTGTGATGATTGCGGTTAGTAATGTGCCAATTGCTATTGTTTGGAGTAATTGTCTCTGGGGTACAAATGCTGTGGCGGTATCTGTAGTTAATAATACCTGCCAATTTAAACCAGGGAAGCCGTCGAGTCTGCCGGGTGGAATGTAACTAACTAGTTGTCGTTGTTGATGATTAACTGCTGTAAAACTATCTACTTTGTGGGCTTTGAGTAGTTGAGCTAAACCAGGATATTTTGTACCTAATAATTCTGTTTGAGGAGTTAGAAAAACTTTGCCTGATGTATCGAGCAAATAATATTTACGCCCGTTGACTGTGTAGTTTTTCAGCGTATCTTCTAAGGATTTGATGGGGATACTTGCTCGGACTACACCAATGGTTTCGCCAGAAACGTCATTTTTGACAGGTGCAGCGATTTCCATAACTGATTTTTCTAGCTTACTGATAAATGGAGTATCTTTTTTCAGAGTCTCCCAAAAGTAATTACGGTCTTTACCATGATCCAAAGGTTTGCCGACAGATTGGACTATCAAGTTACCTTCAATATCAAAAACAGCAATACTACTATATGCCTTATAAGGTTCAACAAAGCGATTTAAAACTAACTGTTTTTCGGCAGCAGTGGTACTTTTACTAACTCTGGCATTGGTTAAAAATGGTAAACTTGAGATAATTTGAATATCTTCATACTTTCCCAACATAAAGCGGTTTACCTGATCTGATAGATTAGTAACTGCCGCTGTTTGAGATTGGGCGATTTGTTGAGTAATAGATTTATGAGCCAATCTATAGGCGATCGCCCCCATCACCAAAGTTGGTAAAGTGCCAATAGCGATCGCTATAATTACTGCTTTTTTACTCAAGCCGAGTCGGTGGAAATATCCAAATACCTGATTTTTATAAGCATGATTATTCGTTTCCGGATGATTTTGTATCGGCAAATCTACTTGCTGATCAGTAATTTTGGGAAACGAAAAAAAGGTTTCCTGTTTTTGAGTATGATTACTCTTAGCCGTGTCAGTTTTATTAAACATAATCTAATTCGCTTGAATAGGTAAATGAGAACACTAAAAATCTAAATTTTAGTAGCACCTAATCACTGCGGAAAATAGGAGAATGCACAATAGCTTGTGCATCTAATGCCAGTAATATTTCCTCTTGTTGAACAACACATCCACGTAAATAAGGTACTAAACTAGATGCGACTTGTCCTACAGGAGACTGAATATCATCAGGCATAAACTTAGTTATACCTTTGATTTCTTGCACAACTAAGCCTAGAAGCAGTGATTCCACCTTGATAACGATGACATTATAATGTCTCAATCTATTATCTAAAGATTCTAAATTGAGCATTCTAGGTAAATCAATAGCCCAAATTATGCGACTTCGCCAATTCATTAATCCGAGTATACAAGTCAGCATATTCGGCATAGAAGTTATAGATTCAACAGGTACAATAACTGCTTCTTGCGTATAATTCATAGCTACAATAGCAGTGATTTGCTGATTTAGCTGAAACTTGAGATAACCATCTCCTAATTTATTTTTTTTAGGTTGTTTGTCAAGTGTTTGGTCAAGTATAATTTTAGAATTATTCATTTATTTAAAGTACGACTGATTTAATAGCACGCAGTAACTGTTCGCGTGTATAAGGCTTGGTAATATAAATGTCTGCTCCTTGTTTCATCGCCCATAATCTATCAATTTCTAGATTTTTAGAACTGCAAATTACTATGGGCAATTTTTGAGTCAAAGGATGTTTTTTGAGGGAACGACACAGCTCAAATCCACTCATTCCTGGCATGACTACATCGGTAATAATTACGTCTGGCTGCTGTGAGATAGCTTGTTCTAAGGCATCTTTTGCACTTACTGCCTGAATGATGTTATAACCACTTTCTTTGAGATAATAACTCATTAGTTCCAATTCACTAGGCGAATCTTCAACAATTAAAATTGTGCCAACTAAAGTTAAGTTCATTTTTCTTCTCCTGACAATATCAATTCGTAGTTTGTAATCAAGAACCTTATAGGTGATATATGTTGAGAATTGTTTCAGATGCAAAAACAAGATTAAGCATGTTTTTCCCTAGATTCATGACAATTAATCTAGGTATTTAAACACCATTTTTAGTAACTCTGGTTGTGTGAAAGGTTTAGTTAAATAACCCGATGATCTGACCATTTTTGCTTTGGCTCTGTCAATAAATCCTGTCCTCCCAGTCACCATAATAATTGGGGTATTTTTAAAAGCTGAATGTCTCCTTAATAAAGAACACAGTTCATAGCCATCTAAATTGGGCATCTCTACATCTAGTAAAATTAAGTCTGGTTTACTGCGGAGTATTTGCATTAAAGCTTTGACAGGATCGTTGATTGTAACCACAGAAAATGTCTTGCCATCCAAAAACATTTTGATGGAATTTAACACTGTTTGACTATCATCAATGCAAGCAATTGTATATAAAGTTTTTTTGATAACCTGCTGGTCATTTTTGTGATGAATGTGTCCAGGTGACTCAAAACTTTTTGATGGCGAAAATTGTTGATTATGGGAAAATTTAGTTTGAATGGCAGGCGGCTTGATTTTAGATAAAAGTGAATAACCCTTACCCGGATTAACTTGTGGCTGGACATTTGTCCGATTTCTTAACTGCCTTTGACAATGTTCGACTAGTAAACGCAAATCCAAATAACAGAACTTTGGTAGTTCCTCCCAGGAGTTTTCCGGAGAAAATTCATAATTCCCTTCGATTAAACCCAGAAATGACTCCAGCACTTCTTTGGCTAATTCGTATATCAGAGTTTCTGCTTGGGTGGAGGTGATATATTCCTGATTCACCAACCAACAAATTGCTTGATAATCTGCATATGGCATGGACTGATGTTCATTTTTCGGTTCAAACATCAACCGCATTTGCACACGAATGGCGCTGTTCAGAGTGGGAATTTGTTGACTGAGGCGCTGCAAATGGTAATCAAGCCGCTCAAATAGTTTATCTGAACAAGAGGCGTAAGTAAGTTTACCGTCCTCTATATTAATTGACCAAGAAGCTGTTTCAGTAAATATACGTAAACAACCTGTAGCGTGGCGACCAGTTAATTGGGCTAACAGAGATAAGGGATGTAGTTTTTGGGGTAATCGATAACTACTTATAGAAGTTGTATTCATTTTGCTTTTACTTCAGCTAAATTTGTGCAGAAGCTTGGCCACACTTCCCCATACATGTGGGTTAATAGCGTTTTTGAGTAACAGGTACAAAAATTTTACTGGGGAATTTGTGGTTAAACTTAAAGGCCGCAGTTGTGATTTTTAAATCTCTATTTGTGAAGTAAGTATAAGCAAATTTACTTACTAAATAATCATGAGATGTTAGGCAAAGATAAAGACCAAATACAGCCATTTGGCTCTGATGAATTTTTCAGAAAAAGTCGGAGAAACAGTACTGCTAAATTAACAAAATTCAACTTAGCTTTTGACAGTATTTACACTTAGATTCCATTGAGAGTGGGAATCTCAGACGGCTAATTAAGTAAACTTACGGGAGATTTATATAAATTAACAATGAACTATACCTCAACTTCGTATTAGTGCAATTGTCTATATAATTCCCACTTCAGGAACTAATATTAATGTGATGGGATAAAATTTTCTTCTCAATTTGAGATTTTGGCAAAAGCTGCTAGAGGTGCGATCGCATATCTTCCTTGCTGATCTCTGCTCACTAACCCTCAAGCACAAATACCTGGCGACTATAAATTGCGGCTCGACTGACTTGTACTCAACGTGAGTTCAAAATCATCTCAAAACAACTGACATGCTGTCGGCGCTACATCTCCCATGTCAATATATGGAGTTTTGCACCTATAGCGTCAGCTGATAAGTTTGGATTTTTAGATGAGAAATTAGTTAATCCATAACCTAACATTGGCACAGGTAATATTTACCTACACCTACTCCTGAGAGTCTACTTTTTAGTTTGGCTTTGAAAGTGCGGATGAAAGGACTTGAACCTTCACTCCTTTCGGAACTAGAACCTAAATCTAGCGCGTCTGCCAATTTCGCCACATCCGCATCAGTTTTTTATGATAACACACGAAATCTTATATGGGAAGAGGGAATGAGGAGTTGACACTCTCCGGGTTAAAGACACTTTCAACGAGTGGTTTTTATCAAGAAGATTTTTCCCCAATCCCTAATCCCCATCATATAACTGCAACACGAGGTAAACGATGCTTGAAGCCGCAGAGAATTTCCCAAGAAATAGTATTTAGTTGTTCTGCCCAATGGTTAGCTGAAATTTCTTCTTTTCCTTGTTCTCCCAGTAGGGTAACTACTTCGCCTTCTTGTAAGTCTGGAATAGCGCTGGCATCAAGCATTAATTGATCCATTGTGATAGCGCCAATTTGGGGTAGGCGCTGACCACGAATTAATACTTGCATTTTGTTGGAAAGATTTCGCGGCACACCATCAGCATAGCCGATGCCAACGACGGCGATGCTGAGTTCACGGGGGGCAATAAATTGTTGACCGTAACTTACACCTGTACCGGCGGCAATTGTTTTCACGTGGGTAACTCGTGCCTTTAACTGCAAAACGGACTTGAGGTTAATTACATTTTGTAAATGAGTGGCTGGATATAGTCCGTAAATGGCTAAACCTGCGCGCACAATATCGTAGTGTAATGCTGGGTCTGCAAGAGTGGCTGCTGAGTTGGCTAAGTGTAAGCAGGGTGGCTCAATTCCCATGTCTTGGATTTGGGCGATCGCCTGCTCAAATCGTCTATGCTGTTCTTGCATAATTGCCGGATCAGGACTATCTGCTGTGGCTAGGTGTGAGTAAATGCTGGCAATATTCAGGTGTGGTAAGCGTTGAACTAACTGGACAAATTCACCTGCTTGTTGCCAATCAGTTCCCAATCTCGACATTCCCGTATCTAATTTGATGTGTACAGGTACAGAAGAACCGTAATTAATGCTTTCTAAAACATTAGAGAAAACAAAAGCTTGTTTGAGACTGCACAAAGTAGGCTGTAGTTTCCAATGGGCGATCGCATGAATTTGTTCTGGCGTATGAGTTGCACCTAAAATCAAAATTGGTGCTTTTATCCCACCTTCTCGTAATTGAATGCCCTCTGGAACTGTCGCAACTCCTAACCAACTAGCTCCCGCTTGTAGTGCTGTTTGAGCTACTGTCACGGCGCCATGACCATAGGCATCAGCTTTAACTACTGCCATCAACTGGGTACGTGGCGACAACAACTTTACTAATTGCTGTACATTATGCGATAACGCACCCAAATCAATTTCTACCCAAGCACGTTGCGAGAACCAAGCATAGGTGTCGCACTGTTGCTGATCACTAAAGGTAGGGGTTTGTTTGCCACTTAACATTTTTATACACTCCTATCACGCCACTCTTGCACTTCTAGATTGTCTATATATTCTTATGCACACTATTAACAGCCACATCAGAGTTAATCAGGAAGTTTACCGTTGATTAGGGAATTTACACAACATACTGAGGTGGCAGATAAGTAAATCAATGTTTACTTTGGTTGTCAAAATGCTGTATTTTTCTTTGTTACCAACCCTTGTAGCTGATCATTTTTCAGCTATATCAGTTTGGCTAATACTGCCAGTACGAGGAATTTTGGCATCTGTTCAACGTTTAGAATAAATTTTTTTTCAGGCTGAGGGCTGATGACGACTACCCTACTATTTTTTTATGTTCATGAAAAAACGGCTTAAGTCTCTTTTCTGTCAGGATTTGCCAGAAATCATTAGTGGTTTGTAAATTTTAGTTCTTGAATTATTCCGAAAGTATAATTTATTCTCATCTCCCAAGAAGAGTATCTTTGTGTTAATATATGTAAAACTAATACCTCGAGCGCTAACCAATGGGGAAGGTTTTAGTCCTAAACGCCTCTTACGAACCGCTCAATATTACGAGCTGGCGTCGCGCTGTGATTCTGTTAATTAAAGGCAAAGCAGAACGCATTGAACATAACGGTAAATTCTTGTATACAGATTTTCCGTTGCCGACTGTGATTCGGTTGCGTCATTATGTGCGCGTTCCCTACAAAGAAATTCCTCTAACTCGCCGAAATATTTTGCACCGTGACAGTCATGCTTGTCAGTACTGCGGTTATACCGGAGATGAGTTGACACTTGACCACGTAATTCCGCGATCGCGTGGCGGAGGCGATACTTGGGAAAACATTGTTACGGCTTGTGTGCGTTGCAATGTCAAAAAAGGAAATCGCACACCATATGAAGCGCATATGCCTTTGCGCCATCCGCCACGCCAACCCTACAGCAGCCTTTATTTTGAAGTTAGTAAACATCTTAAGAGTGGACTGCATAACGAGTGGCAAAAATATGTGATCGGTCTTTAAGCATCAGGGAATAACCCTAACAGACCAAAAACATTGCCACCTGTCATAGGTGTCATATTTCTGCGTCTGCTGGATTTGTTGTGCTGACAAATTAGGTGAAGTACTCCGGCTTGCTTCGCTGAAACCGGAGCTTCAGTAAAACAACCAT